>PUMZ01000005.1 GCA_003551565.1 Candidatus Brocadiaceae bacterium
AGGCTCGTAGTGGGGGCATTCATGCCCCCCCGCCGTTTGCAGGCTCGTAAACCTTTTTCCCACGGACGGAGCCCTTGAAAGGGCTCACTACGAGCCTTCTGTAATGCCTGAGTGCTTCAGTTGATATAGTACATGGGGCTTAAGCGAAAGTCAAACTTGTATCTTCTCATACGTGCCCCAGGTAGATGGTGACCCCCTGACCGCCGCCGGCGCTTGAAGCGACCGGAAAGCGTTGATGCCGAACACTTTAATGTTGTTTTTACCTGACCGAGACCTCCAGACCTTCCGGATCGACGATTATATTCACGCTCTCACGCATATGCGCCGGATCCCGGACGAACTCCAGGTAGCGCTGAAGCCGTTTGGCGCAGTTGACGCTGTTGTGGGCCAGAACAAGACCACCCGGGGAAAGCCGGTCGTAGGCCGCTTCCAGAATATCCAGGTAAATACCCTTGCCCTTTTCCGGCCCTCCGTCCGCATCCAGATAAAGCATGTCAATATTCCCTGCGAATTCCTTCGCTGTCAGGACAGCATCTTCGCACCTGATCTCGGTCACGCCTTCGGTGTCAATGGATTTCAAGTTCCGTCGGGCCATTTCGGCACGCTCGGGGTCGATTTCAACACCCACGAGCCGTTCAGCCCGGTAACAGGCGCCGGCTCCTACGGCCGCCCCGGCACACGAGATAAACGTATTGCCGCAAAAAATACCTGCGGCAATCAGCGTACGTGGCTGCGATATTGCGCTGACGGCGTACATGAAACGCTGCATGCGCGGAGAAATGGCTGTCCACGGGATTTCAAACTCCTCACGCACCATCCGACGATGTGCAGACATTTTATCGTGATTGTAATCCGTATGCTCAATCATGCCGTGCTTGCGAAGCTCACGGAGAGCTGCCGAAACAACCTCTATTTCCTTATCGAGAGGCTCCAGTTCCTTATGAGGACAATCATAGTCCATCGAATACTGCCGCCAGTCCGAAACTTTATAACATTTACCCACGCCCCATACCTCCTATCCCCAATCTTTCACGCGTTTTTGCATATGCGCATTTGAAAAGTGGCCTAAGATTCTGTTTGATAGCTCTTCCGGTCGATATTTTAACCAAAAAGAAAGTTTCCCGGTATGGCAGAGTGTACTACGAAGGCGATGGCGTTTTCAAGTGTGGGCAAGAAAGAGAAATTTGTGCTGTCTCCGGGGGTGGCCCTCAACAAGCTGTTGACACAAGAT
Organism: Candidatus Brocadiaceae bacterium; assembly: GCA_003551565.1. Taxonomy (GTDB): domain Bacteria; phylum Planctomycetota; class Brocadiia; order SM23-32; family SM23-32; genus PUMZ01. The sequence goes on from PUMZ01000005.1 coordinate 1,232, forward strand.
GACATATAACTTTTTTCATATTTGCATTGAAGGGGCTGGACCTGCAGCTCGCGGAACAGGTACGGATACCCCTCAACGACCTCGCCGACGGTCTTATTCCCATCGCGTTGTTGACCCCTGGGGTGCAACTGTCCAGGAGCCGGAGTGGCCGGAACCTGGTCCCGCTCGGCGCCGTGGGAATAGCCCGACTGGTTTTTTCGCCGCTGTTAGCCTTCGGGCTGGTCCTTTTGTTCGGCTTCGGGGCGCCGGAATTTTCCCTGCTGATCGTGGCGGCCGCGCTCCCGGTGGCCGTAAATACCTTTATCCTCACGGCGGAGTATGGCCGCGATGCCGGCCTGGCCTCTCAGGCCGTATTCTGGACGACATTGGCGAGCGCCGGAACATTGTCTTTGCTTTTGAGTTTGTTGGGAATCTCTTAAATTGGTAAAATGGCGCGACAAGCCATTTGAGGCGCACGAACAATCGACTGGTCTATAATGTTTGTTGTCCATAATATTTTTTTTAAATGCCCTTGAACATGTCCGCCCCCAGAACCGAAAAATATCATGTCCGTCAGAGCGGGATGATGCATGTACGAGAGCCGTGCAGGATGAAAATGCAGATCAGGACGGGCATAGGCACGGCGGCAAAAGCCTTTGCTCTACGCAAGCACAGTCGCCAGTGCCGCCCAAATGCCAGCCTTGAGCCAAAGTCCGTTCACCTGGCGGAAGTGGCGAGCTATGTCGTCGGCGACTGCATCGATGAGACGGCGGTGGCCTGCGCGTGGCTCCACGATATTGTCGAGGACACGGACACCGCCCTGGCGGAGATTCAGGCCAACTTCGGGAAGGCAGTCTCTGAGGTCGTTGACGTACTCACAGACCCACCGGAGTGGGCTCTGAAGGAACTGTCTGGCAGGAAGAAACTTCAGTCCGAACGAATCCGAACTGCTCCGGACGTCGCCAGGCTGGTCAAGCTGGCTGATCAGATTTCGAACATCCGCTCCGTCCTCTTCGACCCTCCGACGGATTGGGAGCCCGAGAAGCGGCAGGTCTACATTCGGGGAGCTGCGTCAGTCGGTCGTGCTTGCTCCGGCGTTTCATCCGGACTGGACGCACGGCTTGAGCGTTGCTTGCGTATCCCGCTTTCCTCCGGGGGCGGCCCGGCACGATCCCCGACACAACGAACCGTCCCCGCCGGGGAATCAGCCGACGGCGTGTGAACGCAAAGCCACGCCTTCGACTTGAAATCCATCATAGTTTTGCGTTAAGCTATGGCATTCATCTTCAGGAGAACACAATCTAAGGGAACATCCATTGAGTTACCGCATAACAGTCTGCATAAAACAGGTGCCGGACACCGAAAACCTCACAACCGAGGCGATGAAAGCGGACGGGACCGTCAACCGCAGCGCGCTGCCGGCCATCGTGAATCCGGAGGATCTGAACGCACTGGAGCTTGCCCTGTCGGTCAAGGACCGGCACGGCGCCCACGTAACGGCCATAACCATGGGGCCTCCTTCGGCGGCAGAGGCGCTCAGGCAGGCGCTTTTCCGGGGCGCCGACGATGCCGTGCTGCTGACCGACCGCAAGTTCGCGGCCGCCGACACCCTCGCCACCAGTTACGCACTGAGCCGGGGAATCAAAAACCTTCCGCCTCCGGATCTCGTCATGTGCGGCCGCCAGGCGATCGACGGGGACACCGCCCAGATTGGGCCGCAGCTGGCGGATAAGCTGGACCTCCCGCAGCTTACGTATGTTGAGGAGATCCTCGAACTGAGCGACCGGCGGATCAAAGCGCGGCGGGCTTTCGAACTCGGCTACGAGATCGTCCGCTCCCCCCTGCCGGTGTTGCTGACGGTCACCGGGTCGGCCAACGAGCCCCGGCCGCCATCCGCCAAAAGGCTGCTCGCATCCCGTCACCTGCGGGCCCCTTCGGAAAAACCCCGGGACGGCGATGCGCCGCGCAGCGAGTCCGGGGCGATCAGGGAATGGACGGCCGCGGATATCGGCTGCGATGTCGCGCGTTGCGGTGGAAGCGGCTCGCCCACCAAAGTGAAAAAAATCGAAAGCGTCAAGCTCGTATCCGAAGACCACCAGCGCATAGAGCCCACCGAAGAGGATATGGCGGCGCTTATGCAGGAGCTTATGCGGGAACATATTATTGAATAATACGGTTCAGGATTCATGGACAGTCGCCGATAACAATCTATATGCCATACACATGAACGAAAACATCGAGAAAATATGGGTCTTCGCCGAAGTCGAAGGCGGCGAGGTAGCGGACGTCAGCCTCGAACTCGTCAGCAAGGCCGGCGAACTGGCCGCCGGTTTCGGGGCGGCGGAGGTTGGCGCATGCCTGGTCGGACACCGGGTGCGGCACCTGGCCGACGGGTTGTTTGCCTGCGGCTGCCAGAACGTCTACTGTGCCGAGGACGCGGAGTTTGCAACCTACAGGACGCTTCCCTATACCGAAGTGCTCACGCACCTGCTCGCCGAGCACAGGCCCGATATCATGCTCATCGGGGCCACGCCGCTCGGGCGCGACCTCGCCCCAAGGGTGGCCTCCCGGCTGCAGGTCGGCCTCACCGCCGATTGCACGGACCTGCAGATCGGGCCGCACAGGGATCCGGTCAGGAAGAAATCTTACGAGAACATCCTCTATCAAATACGCCCGGCGTTCGGGGGCAACATCATCGCCACGATCGTCAGCCCCGAGAAGCGCCCGCAGATGGCCACCGTGCGGCCGGGAGTCATGCACAAGGCGGAACCGGACGAGTCCCGCAGCGGCAACCTGCACGAGGTGCAGGTGGACATCCCCCGTACGGCGTTGGCCGTGGAAGTGTTGGAACATAACACTTCGGCGCACAGGGTTGACCTGACAGGCGCCGGCATCATTGTGGCGGGCGGCGCCGGCGTGGGCGGGAAGGAGAACTTCCAGCTCATCCGCCGGCTGGCCGACGTGCTGGGCGGGGAAGTGGGCGCATCCAGGGCGGCTGTGGACAGCGGGTTCGTCGAAAAACCGCATCAGGTCGGACAGACCGGCACGACCGTCCGCCCGAAACTGTACATCGCCTGCGGCATCAGCGGCGCCATACAGCACAAAGTCGGCATGCAGAATGCCGGAAAAATCATAGCGATCAACAGCGACCCCGATGCGCCCATCTTCGATGTGGCGCACTACGGTATCGTGGGGGACCTTAACCTGATCATCCCGAAACTTATCAAGGCATACAAGGATAATGCCAGGTAATAAAGCCCGGCGCGGCGGCAAATTCGGACCCGAAAGTTAAAGTTTTTATCGTACTTTTTTTCAACAAAGTACGTGGAGAGCAACGTGAAGCAAAATTTTTTCACCGGAAACGAAGATATCATCGATTTCTTCACGCATATGGATATCGGGCAGCTCGTGCGGTTGCAGGAAACTGCTTTCGAAGATGCGGAGAAATACGATTATGCACCCGCCGACTACCGCGACGCTGTCGACGGATACGGACGCATACTGGAGCTTGTGGGAGATGTTTCGGCCAATTTCATTGCACCCAGGGCCGAAGATGTCGACCTGGAAAGCGCCCGGCTCATCGACGGCGTTGTGCATTATGCCCGGGGCACCCGCGAGGCGCTGGATCAGCTCTCGAAGGCGGACCTGATGGGTTTCACCCTGCCCCGCCGCTACGGGGGACTCAACCTGCCGGTGCTGCTCTATACCATGGCCATCGAGATGGTCAGCCGGGCGGACGCAAGCCTGATGAACATTTTCGGTCTCCAGGACATAGCGGAAACCATCAACGAATTCGCAAGCGATGATTTGAAAGACCATTACCTGCCGAAATTCTCCTCCGGAGAAGTCACCGGCGCCATGGTACTGACCGAACCGGACGCCGGCACCGATCTGACCAACGTGCAACTGAAAGCCTCCCGGGAGGACGGCGCAGATACCTGGCGCCTCAACGGCGTCAAACGCTTCATAACCAACGGCTGCGCCGATGTGCTGCTGGTGCTGGCAAGGAGCGAACCCGGCGTTGCGGGCGCCAGAGGATTGTCGCTTTACCTCTGTGAAGGCGACGAGACGGTCCAGGTGCGCCGGATCGAGGACAAACTCGGCATCCACGGCTCACCCACATGCGAGCTGCAGTTCAACAACACTCCCGCCCGGCTCATCGGCAAGCGCAAACGCGGCCTCTCGAAATACGTCATGTCGCTGATGAACGGCGCTCGCCTGGGCATCGCGGCCCAGGGGATCGGTATAGCACAGGCGGCCCTGAGCGAGGCCCTCGAGTACGCCGCCGACCGGGTCCAGTTCGGCGAGCCCATACGGAACTTCCCGGCGGTGCGGCAGATGCTGAGCGATATGCACATGAAGGTCGAAACCGCACGGCTGCTCGCCTACGAGACATCCATTGCGGTGGATATGTCAAAAAATATCGAACGGCTCAAAGCCGAAAAGAAACTGGACGCCATTGCCGGCGGTGAAGAACTCGGCGGACAGCAAAGGTATTACAGGCGGCTGGCAAGCGCGTTAACCCCCCTGGTCAAATACTACGCCACCGAGATCAGCAACCAGGTCTGTTACGACTCCATGCAGGTGCTTGCCGGCAGCGGCTACATGCGCGATTATCCGGTGGAACGTTATTACCGGGACGCCCGCATCACCACCATTTACGAAGGCACGACCCAGATCCAGCACAATGCGGCCCTCGGCGCCATTACCGGCGGATTCATGGAAGAGCGCTTCCAGCACCTGCACGAACGGAACGCCGATGCCCCGGCCGGGATGCTCGGCGCCCTGGCCGAAGCACGAAAGACGCTCCGGGAAGCGGTCGATTTCGCGGGCGAACAGGACGAAGACTTCCGGCTGCTCCACGCCGGACGCCTGTGCGAATGCGCCGTGACCATTTACAACGGCTACCTGCTCCTGGAGCCCGCCCGGCACTCCCCCCACAAGGAAAAACTGGCCGAACACTATTTCACCCAGAACCTGCCGGTCGTGAACCTGCGGCGCGAGCAGATACTCAGCGGCGATCGCACCTGCCTGGACAACATGACGGAGTTGCTGAATTACGAGTGATCAACGTTGGAAAAACCGGGGAAAGGACCCGGATTGACGGTGCGCAACCGCTGAAGACGGACGTTGTGGTTTTTGGGAGGAGCCCCCCATGAGCAAGCTCTGCGTATCGATCACGGAAACGACCGCTCCCGCCGTCATTGCGGCCATGAAAACGCTGCCCGCCGGCGTCGATATGGCGGAGGTTCGGCTCGATTGTCTCGACGGAGACTATACCGCGATTAAAAGTGACCTGCAAAAGATCTGCGAAAACCGGGACAGACCAATCATCGTTACAAACCGGCCGGTATGGGAGGGGGGAGGCTGGAGCGCCGGAGAGACCTGGAGGCTGCTGCTGTTGAAAGAGGCGGCCGATATGGGAGCCGATTATGTGGATGTCGAGCTGCGGAGCCTCTCGAACATATCGTTGAGCGAGCTGCCCACCCGGAAGATCATCTCCTACCATAACTACGAAGAAACGCCCTCTGACCTGGAGATCATCTACCGCCAGTGCCGTTACAGCGGGGCGGATATCGTTAAGATCGCCACGACGGCGGCGGATATCTCGGATTCGGCCCGCATGCTCGGGTTTCTGAAGAAGCATTCCGGCGCCCCTCCGCACCTGATCGCGCTCTGCATGGGGGAGGAAGGCATAGCCACGCGTGTGCTGGCGCCGAAGTTCGGTGGATATCTCAGCTTTGCCTCACAAGGTGCGGGTAAAAACAGCGCCCCCGGCCAGATCGAATGGCGGGATATGATCGGGATGTACCGATTCAAACAAATCAACGCGGCAACCGGCATTTACGGTGTCATGGCCGACCCGGTCTCGCACAGCATGAGCCCGGCAATACATAATGCCGCGTTTGCAAGCAGGGACATCAACGCCGTATATCTGCCTCTGAAAGTAAAAGATCCGGCTCAGTTTCTGGATTCCTTCCAGCCGCTGGGAGTCGAAGGGCTCAGCGTCACCATCCCTCACAAGACGGCCGTGATTCCGCTGATGGACGAACTGGACGATCTGGCCGCCCGGGTGGGTGCTCTGAACACAGTAAACATCTCAGACGGCCGCAGGTTCGGCTATAATACCGACGTTGCCGCGGCGCTGGGCGTTCTCGGCGAAGCGGTAAAAAAGCGCCGAAACGGCGATCTTTCCCGTTGCAGCATACTTCTTATCGGCGCGGGAGGCACGGCACGCGCCCTGGCCTGCGGACTGAGCGGCTCGATCAGATCGCTGGTTATCGCAAACAGGACGGTATCGCGGGCCGAGGAACTGGCCGCCGGGACCGGCGCACTTGCCTGCAGCCTGGAAGAGATGGAGAATCACCGGCCCGATATCATCATCAATACAACATCGGTGGGAATGCATCCGGAGACCGGTAAGACGCCCGTAGCGGCGCGGATGCTCGCCGAAAAACCCATCGTTGCCGACGCGGTGTACAATCCCATTGAAACCAGGCTGCTGCGTGAGGCGAAAGAGGCCGGGTGCATAACCGCTTCCGGTTTTGACTGGTTTGTCGACCAGGCCGCCGAACAGTTCCGGATCTGGACCGGCAGGCAGGCGCCGCGCGAATTGATGGCCGAGGTGGTGCGCAGGCGGCTGGGCTGAACAAACGCCGGCGGAGTTGCCTGGTTCCGGTGTGAATGCCCGCAAATCGGTGTTGATCCGGCCGTTGGGCCTGCGGCGTGTTTGGGCCGCCAGCCCGCTCAGTCCACGCGTTCCGGTGGCGCCGATGTGGCAGAAGGCAAGCGCCACCTGCCTGTGCGCAGGCCCGAAGGGCCGATTTCAACAATAGCCCCGGGCGACCCGAAGGGAGCCCGGGGAAACAGAGAACACGCAATTCAACCAGCCCCGCAAGGGGCGAAACAAAATCCGGATGCGAAGGTTGTCACGCCCCTCCGGGGCTGGGCGGGGACAAGCGCTACGGTTCCCTGCGGCTCACTTCGTTCACCGCGGGCTATTGTTGTCGCCGCCCCTGCCGGGGCTCACCCCAAAAGAGACCCGGGGTCATGCTTTTGCTCAGGCCCGCCACCGTTTTGTCCGGCTCAGATACCCACTGTAGAACCCAAAACCCTGAAGACAGCTGCTTATCATACCGTTGTTACATCCTTTATATTAACTATTGCCGTTGGTTGATGAAATACGCGGGACCGGAGGTTTTTCAGGGACTGAGATATTCCGCAAGCCGTTCGAGCAGAAACAGGCGCGCCAGCAGGAACAGAACCACCGCCAGCAACGCGGCCACCGGGACAGTGATAAGCCATGAACCGAATATGTTTCTTGTCACCCGTTTATTGACGCCGGCCAGTCCTCTCACCAGCCCGATACCCAGTATCGCCCCCACAAGCGTATGGGTGGTGGATATGGGCATTCCCAGCCTGCTGCATGCCAGGACCGTGGCCGTAACGGCCACATCTGCGGCAACACCGCGCGATGGTGTCAGTTGTGTGATCCTCTCACCCACCGTACGCATCACCCTGTAGCCGTAGGTGGCCAGCCCCACCACTATTCCCATACCGCCCAGCCCGAGTATCCAGAGCGGGACAGGCACCTCCATGGGCACTTCGCTCTCTCTCACGATATGCACCACCGTGGCAAGAGGCCCCACGGCATTGGCCACGTCGTTGGCCCCGTGCGAAAACGCCACGGAGCATGAGGTTACTATGACCATGGGGGCGAATACTTTTTCGACCTTTCCCAACTGTGATGAGAGCGAAAGCACCCCGGTATCCTGCAGATAGCGGCGGGTCAGCGTCCTGGTAATCATTGCGGCAAGCAGGGCCAGCGACAGGGCGAAAACTAGCGCACCGTATCCGGTCAGCCATTGCGGCAGCACGTGTTCCATCCCCTTGTAAAGAACGGCTATTACAACAATGAAAGTGATGGAAAATGCGATAATCGGGGTGGCTTTTCTTGCGGCAGGGAGCGGGTTCTCACGGTTGAGCACCAACCCGGAGATGATCTTGAAGAAAACGATCGCCATAATGGCCCCTGCCACAGGCGATATGAACCAGCTTGCCACGATCTTTGCCATCAGCCCCCACCGGACGGCCGCCCATCCGGCGGTCACGACCCCGATTCCCGCAACGGCGCCGACGATGCTGTGGGTGGTCGAGACGGGCATGCCGACCCAGGTGGCGATATTAAGCCACAGGGCTGCGGCCAGCAGGGCGCAAGCCATCCCGAGGGCAAGCGACGCCATCCCCATCGCGGCATCCACCTCGAAGGCGCCGGCTATGGCTTCCGGCGGTACGATTCCACCGCGGACGGTTTGCGTAACGTGCGTGCCGACCAGTACGGCCCCGGCAAACTCGCATATCCCGGCGGCGATGATCGCATGGCGAATACTGATTGATTTCGATCCCACCGCATTGGCCATGCTGTTGGCCACATCATTGGCGCCGATCATCCAGGCCATGTAAAAGCCCAGAACTACGGCAAGACTGAGCACAAACCATATCATACATTATTCCCCGATCGTCAACATCCGGTGTTTATCTGTGGTATTTCCGGCTTTCTTTGAAGGTTGCGGACAATTCCGACTCAAAAAGGCTGCCTTGCGCTTGACGGACTTTGTCCGCAATTCGCCTGTTCGCGATGTTCTTTTGATGTCAAAACCTTTTTGACCTCCAAAAGATCCGCAAAGATGAGGGAGAGCCTCATTTCACGATCATGGTTCTGAGGAACTCGCCGGTATTCTCGGCCGCATTGGCGACCTCGCCCAGTGTGCGGAGCATTTTTTCATAGAAAGCGATTGTGATCGGATCCAGCTCATCCTCCAGATCGTAAATATGTATGCTGATCCTGCGCTGAAACCTGTCGCAGCGCCACTCCTCTTCGCCCAAAGAAGCGATTTTCTCGAGAACGCTTTTCGCCTCCGCGCCGCCGAAAGATGTCTCCACCAGATTTTCCAGGTCTTCGGCCGCGGCGGTAAGCATACTGCTGAGCTTAAGCACCTGCCCGGCGAACTCTTTGAATTCCTCGCAAAGATCCGGATGGATCCTGGTTTTGCGTATGAACAACACCACTGCGAAATCCTCCACCCCGTCGGCTACGCTGTCGATATGGTGGAGAAAATTGTCAAGATCCTCGCGTTCGACGGGCATAAAATAGCGGCGCGGCAGATGCTCGCGTATCGCATTTTTTACCTGATCCGCCTCATACTCGAGCTGGGAGACGCGGTCCTGCAACTGATGGATACGCTCATAATCCTCGTCAATAATGGCATCCATCAGGGGACATATCAGCTCAACACATTCATGAACTTTCCTGGCGTGTTTTACCAGTGAACTGAACGGAGACTCGCCAAACAACTCTTTTATAAGACTCACTCTGTTTCCCCCACTTAAAAGAGAAAAGGAAAAACTCATTCCGGACTACGGACAAACCGGTCCCTCCCCACCGGCGGCTTCATTGTCCGAACCCGGAGGACCCGGCCGGACACGCATTCCGTTCCGATCACATTCCAGGGGCAAACGTCAACATTCGGGGGTCGCCCCGGCCCCGGGACCAACACCACGACAGTATAACACCGATGTCCCGAAAGAATCAAGCCGAAGTTGAGGAATTCGCGCTGCAATGTTTTTCGTTGCACATTGTTCCTCCCGGAGCCGGGAGAACGACTTTTTTCGTGCCATTGTCATGACCCACAAACACATAACATACTGTTCGGCGCAATCGGCGCGAAACAGAAAATGAGAGTCCTCTCCCCCGCGGGTTGCGACCACCGTCCGAAGGCGCCTCCGGCTACTTATCCGTTTTCCCTGCCGAAGCGGAATCCGGCCCCGAACTCTTTGCACAATCCATACAGATATTGCCGGCGTCCCGCCCTTCCGTGTTCCCGGTCAGATCCGAATAGAGGTGAAGGTATGGGGCCCCTGTAAACGCCCTGCAGGAAGGGCACGTATTCGCCAGGTAGCGCCGGTTTGATATCCGGCTGTGATGGCGGCTGATATACACTCCCGACTCCTCGGCGATCTTCGTTTGCTCAATGGAAAACGCTTCCGGCCCCGCCATCCGGCCGTCCGCCCTGATCACGGCCGCCTTCATGGCGAGGCCGCAGCGCCAGCACGGGATGTCAGCGACATGCAAGGTGGCCCGGAAGAGTGCCTTACCGCAAACCTCACACCGGGGATTCAGGCACAATCCCACGCGGAAGGGGCGCAGTGGACTTTCAACCTCCAGCGCCAGCAGGTCGCGCCCGTCCCGCACCCGGAAACACACCATAGCAACATTGTGTCTCCTGCAATACTCCAGGACATTCCTGTCCGGCTCGTGCGTAACCACGACTTCCACGATGGCCGGCGGATCTCCGTCCATGCCGGAAAGGACCAAATCCGGACGGCAGCCGTCCAGGGCTTTCTCCATCTCCACTTTTCGAGCAAGTTTCAGCAGGTTGCCTTCGTGCGTGCCGGGACAATACTGGCAGTTCCACCGGATTTGGAGCGGCCGGTTGCGCTTCAGATGCCGCGCAATTCTCTTGTACAGGAGTCTTTTACCGACCTGATGCAGCACGGTCTCCGGGGAGCATTCGCCCCGGCGGTGGTGCGCAAAATGGTGCCGCATCACACCGCCTTTCCGCGCTAAAACATGCTTCTTGCAGACCGGACAGACGCAACGGCATCCGAGGCCCCTCTCCACCCGGGAAACGTGGGTCAGACGTCCGTCCTTCTCGGCGTAGGGTATTTTTACAGATGCCGGGCTCATCTCAGGGATCCCCATTGATGCATGCCTCGGCGGGCACTCCCGGCGGCCGCCGGGAGTGCAGACGCCGGATCCGGCCTTGTCCGGAAAGCACCCGCACACTTCACACAAAGCTCATGTCATATTTTGGCGCCGTGAGCGGAAGCAGCCGTTCCAAAACCGCCTTCAGCCGTTTTTTCTCCGCGAGTTCGTCCGCGTAACGCCGCAGTCCGTTGGAAAACAGGACCTCGGCCATCGTTCCTCTCCCCGCGACGTTGAGAACCTCCCTTCCGTAGCTTATGGCGAAGCGGTCGCCCGGCCCGTTGCGGAAGCGCAGTTTGGCAGCGGCCCGGCTCCCGGCCACTTCTTCCGTGTAGGGCAGGAGCTCATTCATCAGGGTTTCGATATCGACGATGCGCAACGTGCCTTCCATCGGCCGGCAGCCTTCAAAGCGTGCGCCGGCACGTTCGAGCGTCTCCCTCCCGGGAGTCTCATGACGGTAGGTGCGGAGGAGTATTTTGGAGAGATCTTCCCGATCCGCCGCCGCGGCGCCCAGGCCGCTGACGAGCGCCTGCATATCTCCGCCGTATTCATGCAGGCGGGCGGCGCCGTCGTCCTGCGATGCCGGCATGGCAAAATAGGCGGCCGGCTCCCCGTCTTTCTTCACCAGCCAATATTGCGAGGGGGTGTTATGGCATATTTCCGCATCGATCACTTTTTCCCATACTTCGAGGGGGCGGATGAACCGGAAGGGCTTCCCCCTGTGCAATCCGGCCAGCAGCGGCGCATCGGACGGCCGCGCTCTTTGCACGCTCACACCGTTGCAGGTCAGTGCTTCTGCGGGGAGCGAATATTCGGCGAAACTGCCGACCGACCGGGCGCCGTTGCGCTCGTAAAGCCCGCGACTGCCGCTGATCATCATCAAGGAGATGTTCTGCCCGGCGGCCTTCCGGAACGCATATCGGAGCGTTGCAGTGCCCAGACCGCGACCCCGCCACTGTGGATGGGTGGCGACCGCGCCCAGCATCCCCAGTTTTACGCTGTGTCCGAAAAAAGACAGCGTGACCGGCAAATACCCGATGTGACAGATCACCTCGCCTTCCGCCCTGCATACGAACAGGTTTCCGGAGTTGGCATTGCTCAGAAAAACGGGGAAATCCGAGCGCATGGAGCGGACGCCGTCCGGGCGGAAGACGGCATCGATCATGGCGAAGAGGCTGTCGAACCACTCTTCCTGCATTTCTTGCGGTCCCTGTATGCTTGCATCCATAGTCTTCATTTTTTTGTGGCCTGCTGAAGCGTTGCAGTCTCTCCGCAGCCGCACCCTGGCGGCCGCCGGAGAGTTTTGCTCGATCTGTTGCTTCCGGGAGGAACTGTTTTCTGCCCACGGCACGGGCGATCCCGAAAGATTATTGTATGCCGGACGGGTTGCGTGGTCAAGCAGATGCCTGCGGACCGCAGGAACAACCGCGGGCATTCTCAAGAAGCTCTGTCCCTGAGCTTTGCGGATGCCGGTGGGGCAAAAAAACCTTTGCGTGATCCCCTGCAATGCGGACCGGTGGTTTGACCGGCGGGTTGAAGTTTGATAGAATAAGGGACGGTATCTGGTTGCGGTAAGCCGGAAGCGGCCGCGGGAGAGGGACGTTGCGCCGGAGAGGTGGCTGAGTGGCCGAAAGCGACGGTTTGCTAAATCGTTGAGGGGCACAAGCTCCTCCGGGGGTTCGAATCCCCCCCTCTCCGCCATTGCATCACTTGACAGGTTGAGGCGTCCGGTATCCGTGCATCGGCGGCAAATCGCCGCTTTTCAGGAGCGCAATTGTACCTCCTGGGCCGCGTTTTCAGCGTTTCCGGGATCCGTCCGGGAACATTCGGCATCTTGCTTTTTCTGGGAAAATGGTTTATGAGATCAGCCGGCCTGCTACAGCGGATAGGCGCCCTGACCCCCCTGATCGTGATTTGCCTCACCGGTTGTGGACTGCTGGAACGGGACGGGCAACCCGAAGCTCCCGTCGCAGAGAGGGAACGTATCGGTGAGGAACAGCTTGCCAGGCGGGCCGAGGCGTTGCGGAGGCTCTCGTCGGAGGACCGCACCGAACGGGAGCGGGCGGCCATCGTGCTCCTTTCCACCGATGACGAAGCCGCTCTGAAAGCCGTCAAGGAAAAACTCGCCGGTCCGGCGGACCCCGAAATCAAGGTGGATATCCTGCGCGCCATTGCCTTCCGGGCCGACCGCCGATGCTTCGATGCCGTGCTGAAAGCGGTTCAGGACCCGCACGGCGACGTCAGGAAAGCGGCGGCAACCGCGCTTGCGAATTACAGCCGGCCGGAAGAGATCGCAGCCATCATCGACTATGCCGAATCGCCCGGGCTGAGCCCGCAAGAGCGGGAACTGCTCTTCAGCACCATGGGGAACGGTATTTTTGTGGAGGCCACACCGTTGCTGATCGAAGGGCTGACCTCCGAGAACACCGGCGTGCGGGAAGCGGCCTGGCAGTCTCTGCGCCGAATATGGGACCGCGATCTGAGCCCTTCCCCGGAGTCCTGGCGCGATTTGTGGGAGCAAAACCGCCACCGCAGCCGGGAGGAAATACTCGAAGAACGGCTCAGGGACGTCGAGATCAGCCTCAATGCGGTGCGGAAGCGCATGCGGGACCTGGAAAGGGAGCTGAAGGAGTTTTCCCTCATCGCCATGTCGGACCAGAGAAGAAGCCCCGGGGCGCTGGTGGAAGCTCTGGCCGGCGATAATCAAAAGGTTATGGAATATGCCGCCTTCACTCTGAACCGCATGCCGGAGGAAGCTCTGCAAGAGCTGGACCTGGACGAAAGAGAAACATACCTGAATCTCCGATACGCTGTCAGGGAAGGTTCGGAAAGGGTCGCCACAGATATCAGCGAGCTGATCGCCTCCCTCCGGGGCGCCTACCGGGAGGATTTGATACTCGATGCTTTCCAGCTCCAGTACCCGCAGGCCGTAACCGCTGCGATCTCGGCGGTGGGCGGAAGTCCCGGCGAGGAGGTTATAAAGAAACTCGAAGAACTGTTGCGTCACACCAACGCAAGGGTGCGCGAGTCTGCAGCCAACGCCCTCAGCGCAAGCACCGAAGAGAGCACCGTGGCCGCCCTGAGAAATGCACTCAAAGATGAAGAAGCCAACGTCAGGTGGTTTGCCGTTGAAAGCCTTCGGAAACTGAACGAAACGAGTGCGGTGCCCGATCTGACAGAACTGCTGGAAAAGGATCCCAGCCCGCTGGTCCGCGAGATTACAGCGACCACCCTGGGACAGTTATTGCAACCGGCGGCCTTCCCGGCCCTGCGCAAAGCACTCCGGGACGACAACCGCAGGGTCAGGGAACAAGCGGCAAGGGCGCTGGTCGCCCTGGCTGCAAACAACCCGCAGAGGACCCTCTCGATCGGCGAGACCCTGGTCGAGAACAGCTTTTTGGCCGATGCAAAGAAAGTGCTCGAAAATGCCGAAGAACAAGCTGGACAGGACGAATCGCTTGAAATATCCGATCAGATCCACTCCCTCGCCATGGCACTGGCCGACGGGTTTATGGAACAGCAGGAGTACAGCGAATCCGCGCGGTTGTATTCCAAACTCCTTGAAAATCCGGAATATGCACCCGAAGCAAGAAAAAAAATTGCCGAAGCCCATATGCGCGGCGGCAACCCCAACCGGCTCCTTGAAGAATACCGGCAATGGCTGCAAACCGAAGACGAGGACCAGCTGCTCGTGCTGATCGAAGAAGCTATCCCGCTGCTGGACGAGCTCCGGAGCATGGAGATGGACGAAGCCGCCGGGATCCTTGCCGGCATCCTGCACGAGGCCGCCGAAACAATCGACCCGGCCCCGGAAGATGTCCTGCAACAGATCGAAGGCTTCCGGGAACCGGCCGATCCGGACAACGGCGATGGAGCGGAGGCGGACGGCGAAGACGCCTGAGAGCGGCGGAGAATGGAACGCGCCAACCCCGCATATTCCATAAACAAAAGGCAAGATTAAAGATAAGTTGAAATCGGCCCTTCGGGCCTGCGCACAGACAAACGGCGTTTGCTTTCTGCCGCATCTGCACCACGGCGCACTGAAATGTTCGGGCTAGTGCTTACTTGCATAACTAAGGATAATCTTTGGTTATTTGATTTTTTACCGCAGAGATCGCAGAGTGCGCAGAGAACGGCTTCTATTACGATTGCGACCTTCTTTAAAATAATTATTC
>PUMZ01000134.1 GCA_003551565.1 Candidatus Brocadiaceae bacterium
AGTCTTCGCTCCAGTGCGTCCAGGAATTTTTCTTCGCCCCGCCCGCGCTTTTCCAGGCCCTTGCGGGCGAGTTTCATCATCTGACCGGCGAGGTCCGCAAGGTTGACCCCTTCCACTTCACCCTCGATTGCGCGCCGGCACGCCTCATCCCGCGCATCCCTCAGACTGCCCCAGGAATAGCGGTTTATGACCTCGCAGGCTTCCTTCATCACCGCGGTCAGCCCGAGAGTGAGTGCGGCGATCGAGTGCAGCTCTCCCGGCGGCTGCTGGTCGTTCAGCCGGTTCTCCACCGTATAATAATGGCTCAGGCGGGCGTTGTACCAGTAACAGGTTCCGTGGAGGTCGATGTCTTTTCCTTTCGGTTCCAGCTCGACCTCGCGTCCTTCAACGTCTTGCCCCATGGCCTGGTCTTCTGCGAAATACTCGGCGAATCCATCGTAATCGGTCAGCACCACGGGTTGACCGTCGCGTTTGACATAAACGGGTTGGAAATCGGATATTGTACTCACATAATCCCTGAGGTTTTCGAAAGATTTCTCCGGTATGCCGACCCTGCCCTCCTCGGGCATCCACCAATCCCAGAACTTTTCGGCCACGCACTTGTAGTTCGGGTCCAGCGCCCCGCGCCAGACGTTTGAATGTGCGGTGAGCGCAATCTGGGCGGGGCCGAATCCGTTCAGCACGTTGACCAGCGGGATGGCCTCATCCCGATCCACGCTCACATGCACGTGAGAAGCGGAGTTGATGGTGAAAAGATGGAAATCATCCCCGTGTTCCTCCGGTATGTGCTCGTTCGATGCGAAGACTTTGTCCCAGACGCTGGTACGGCTTTTCTTCATCAGCAGATCCTCGCTCGGCGGGGTAAGCGGTTGTATGCCGTAGCCGAGAAAATGGACGTTTTCCTCTTCAGCAAACCCCTGCAGTTCCCCGACGAGAGCGTCGATCTCCTCCTGGAGACGGTGCAGATCGGGCACATGGGCGAGCGAAAACTCGGTTTTGCAATAGCCCGTCTCGCACGAGGCGACGGTATCGTTCTGTTCGCCGGGTTGTGTGGCTCCGACCACTTCGCCGCTGACCTGGTCTTCTTCAGGCGCCCAGCCACGTTCGATCAGGTACCGCCACAATCGTTGGATGGTGGAATAATCGACAGCAGCTCCCTCGGTATTGACCAGGGGGAACTTGAGCTCCGCCCCGATGCGACGCTGAGAATGCTCGCGCTCATCCAGCGCGTTTTCAAAACCGTCTTCAAAATGTTTCTGTATCTCGTTCATTTTTTCGTAAGAACAAATTTAAGGCATGTAGTAGACATCCCGCACCCCGCGGACAAGGCGGAGGAACAATACGGTCCCCATCGCCTCATTGCGCATCCAGCAGCGCAGATTGCAATTCTTTCAGGAGCGAAAAAACCTTCCCGGTCTGCCGTTCATCCAGGCTGCCGGCGCCGCAGGAGGGGGTCAGCATCGAATGCTGCACGATCGTGGAGCGCTCGAATCCTTTTTCCCCCAGCGCTTCCAGCAGGCTGTTGATCCGTCCCATGAGCGATCCGGCCGTTTCATCCTCAATCGCAGCCGTTGTGGGCACAATGCCCCACGCGATGAGTCCGTCCCTGTCGATGAACTCCTGCAGGCTGTCGCTATACAGTCCGAGGGTGGTTCCGTACTGGTAGGCGTCGAAGTTGAGCACCTCCACGCCGGAGCGCATAGCCATCGCCCAGTCGCTGTTGCCGCAGACATGCATGCCCGGGATTGCACCGGCGTCGGAAACGGCGGAGAAAATTTCCGATAGCATTGCGAGTACCGCCTCTTCCGAGATGCCGACATACGCGCTGGAGCCATAGGCGGCCAGTACCGGTTCGTCGGCGAAAATAATGATGTCCGAAGCTCCCAGGCGCTTGAGATTCTGCACCTGCCAGGCAGCATTGCGACCGAGGAATTTTACGGCTGCGTCCCTCAACTCCGGGTCGCTGTAAAGAGTCCTGTCCCGGGAATCCGATATCCCCGTGGTAAAGGTCAGAGGGCCCGTTATCTGGCCCTTCAACACCGGCGGGGGTGCGTTCGCTTCCAGAGCATCACGGAACGCAAAAAAGCCCGCGGCGCGGTCTTTCGCCAGTGCGAAGTGCGACCGATCGTCGGAAAGATATTTGTCGTAAAACGTTTCCAATTCGGAGTACTTGTTGGAATCGTCCATGATCACGTCCTTTTCGGCCTCGTCCCACTTCACACATGGCATATTTGCCGCGTATTGGGGAAGCATTCCCTCGGCAGCAGCCCTGCGGGGCAGTTGAGGCCAGAACGGTACGTCGGGCCCCGTTTCCAGCACGAAGCGGGCAGCGCGTTCCGGGTCCGTCAACGGAAGGCTGCCTATGCCGGTTGTCGTAAAATTGCCCGTTAATTTTCTGATAACGCAATACCTCAACAAAGATTCTCTACTATCACCTGCCCGCTCGTGAAAATGGACTATGGCATGGAATGACTTCACCGTTGCAGTACATCGAGAAATCGCCACCGATGTCGAGCGCAGAGGAGCACCTAAAAACCGCTTCCGTACACCTGCCCGTCACCCCATATCACGTGTTTGTACGTTGTGAGCTCCTCCAGCCCCATCGGGCCGCGAGCATGGAAACGGTCCGTGGAGATACCGATCTCGGCGCCCATGCCGAGCGATTCGCCGTCGCAAAACATCGTGGATGCGTTGGCCAGGACAACGGATGAATCGACTTCGTTGATGAAACGTCTGGCGTCGGAGTAGTCTTCGGTTACGATCACGTCGGTATGGCCCGAGCCGTATGTTGCGATATGGCCCATCGCCTCTTCCAGCCCGTCAACAACACGGAGGGAGTAGATTGTGTCCAGGTACTCGGTGGCCCAATCCTCCTGAGTGGCCGGCGCGGCCTGTGGCGCGCACGCGCATGTCCTGGAGCAGCCACGGACTTCCACACCCTTTTCCATCAGCGTGGAGACGAGCTGCGGAATCCAATCCTGGATGGAGGAGTCTATGAGCAAGGTCTCGGCAGCGTTGCAGACCGCCGGCATCAACAATTTCGAATCCAGCACGATCTGCAGGGCCTTTGACCTGTCGGCCCGGCGCCCGATATAGATATTGCATACACCCTCGTAGTGTTTTATCACCGGGATCCGGGACCGTTCCGAGACGGTTTCTATGAGTTTCTTTCCGCCCCGCGGGATCACGAGGTCGATCTGTTCCGGGCTGTTGAGCAATTCATCCACCTCCTCGTGCGAAAGCTGCAGCACCTGGACCGCGCGGGGGTGGAGGCCGGCGCCCTGAAGGGCCCGACGCCAGAGTTCGCCCAGCAACGTGTTGCAGCCGGCGGCTTCCGAACCGCCCTTGCACAGTATTGCGTTTCCGCTTTTCAATGCGAACGCGCCCGCATTGATCGTCACGTGCGGGCGCGCCTCGTAAACCATCAACAGGACGCCGAGCGGCACCTGCATGCGTCCAACGAGGAGCCCGTTTTCGGTCCGCTTCATTCCCCGGACCTGCCCGACCGGGTCGGGCAGACGTGCGATCTTCTCCAGTGAACGGATTCTGCCGTCGATCTTGCTTTCGTCGAAGAGCAGGCGGTTGACCAGCGCCTCGGCCACTCCGTTGCGTTTGGCATCCCTCATGTCCTTGCTGTTGGCTTCCACCAGCGCCTGTTTGTTCTCTTCCAGCAACTCCGCGAGCAGGGTCAGGCACCTGTTCTTTGCCGTCGTTTCGGCAAGCGCCAGCTCTTTGCACGCCTCACGTGCGTGCTGTGTTACGGATGCGGTACGCGACCTTTTATCGTCAGGAGTCATATGATTAAATACGGCGTTATCTTAAGGAATATGGAAACACGGTCATCCCGGGCTTTCATTCAGAAGACAGTATACAGTGTAAAGCAACGCCGAACAGATTGCAAGCCGGAAGCGGGGCTCCATCCGGGACCGGTCGAACATCCCCCCGGATCCCGGGCAATCCGATGCGTTCACATCCGGGCCGGATATGCGGACGTTTCGTGCCGAAGAACGCATGGAAATGCCTGTCCGCTGTATGGTTCGGGGGAGATCCTGCCGGGCCGGGACACTCGTTCGACAAGAGGCCGCAAAACTGTTAGAATGTGGACAAAACATACGATGCTTGTTTTTCCGGGGATGCTGAACAGCTTTTCCCCACTCTTTTTCAAGTTCCGTCCCGAAGAAGAATCCGTTACTTGCGAGTTTTTGAGGAGATTGCGTTATGGCGAAAATGAATTTCGGCGGTGTTGAGGAGACGGTTATTACCCGGCAGGAGTTTCCGACGGAAAAGGCACGTGAGGTTCTGAAGGATGAAACCGTGGCGGTTATAGGCTACGGCGTCCAGGGCCCGGCCCAGGCACTGAACATGCGTGACAACGGTATCAACGTTATCATCGGGCAGGAACCGGGACACGGCGACTACTGGGAAAAGGCCCGGGCGGACGGCTGGGAACCGGGCGTCAGCCTTTTCCCCGTCACGGAGGCCGTCGCGAAGGGGTCAGTTATTCAATACCTCGTCTCCGATGCCGCCCAGATGATGCTCTGGGACTCTATCAAGCCGCACCTGGATGCCGGGGACGCGCTCTATTTCTCGCACGGATTCACCATCGTCTATCGCGATCAGACGGGAGTTGTTCCGCCGCAGGACGTTGATGTCATCCTTGTGGCGCCCAAAGGCAGCGGAACTTCGGTCAGGCGCAATTTTCTGGAGGGCAGCGGTATCAATTCCAGCTTTGCCATCGAGCAGGATGCCACCGGGCGGGCGCGTGAGCGGTGCCTGGCGCTCGGTATCGCCGTCGGGTCGGGGTACCTGTTTGAGACGACCTTCCGGGGAGAGACCCTCAGTGACCTTACCGGCGAACGCGGGGTGCTGATCGGCGCTCTTGCCGGCGTGATGGACGCACAGTACAGCGTCCTCCGGGAAAAAGGGCATTCGCCCAGCGAAGCCTTCAATGAGACGGTTGAGGAGTTAACACAGAGCCTGATAAAGCTGGTGGCGGAAAAAGGGATGGATTGGATGCTCGCCAATTGCAGCGCAACGGCCCAGAGGGGCGCACTGGATTGGAAGGATAAGTTCCGCAATGCCGTGCTCCCCGTCTTTGAAGATCTCTACCGCCGTGTAGAAGACGGAAGCGAGACCCGGCGGGTCCTGGAGCTCAACAGCCGGCCCGATTATGCCGAAAAATTGCGTGAGGAGCTGGATGAGATCAAAAATTCCGAGATGTGGCGCGCCGGGGCGGAAGTGCGCCGGTTACGGCCGGAAAACGAATAGATGCTCCAATGCCGACTCTCAATGACAACTTGCCGGAACGCGTAAAACATTCCATTTAAGGGTATTATCTGTCAGGCGCCGGCGGAAATGGGCCCACAGGCGGCCCATTTCCGGTGCGCGGGGCTCTGCCGGCGTTGGAAGGTGGTTGCTTGACAGGATGTTACGCTTTTGATAAACTCATAATCCGGTATCTCGGAGACGTTTTGTATCTGCCGCTCTCCTTCTAGTTGTTCATCGAACTTCCAGGTTCAAGGTGCGAATTAATGTTTCCGGACTCCAATTGTTGCGGCGGAACGGGAGAGGAGATGGATATTGAATCGCTGCGCAAAAAAATCGACGCTCTCGACGCGCGGATCGTTGCGCTCGTGAATGAACGCGCCTCGTTGGCCCGGCATATCGGCCGGGTCAAGGCGGAGAACAAAGATACTGTCTATAAACCGCACAGGGAAAAGGCTGTCTATGAACATGCCGTCAGAAACAATAACGGGCCTTTGCCCGATGAAACGTTGCGGGCCGTGTTCCGGGAGATAATGTCCGGCTGTATCGCGCTGGAAAAGCAGGTCAGCATAGCCTATCTTGGTCCTGAAGGAACCTTTACGCATTGGGCTGCCAGATCGCAATTCGGCGATTCTGTGGATTACCGGGCGGTTGGTTCCCTGGAAGAGGTGTTTGAGGACGTGCGGCGCGAACGCTCCGATTATGGGATTGTGCCGGTGGAGAACTCCACCGAAGGCGGTATCAGAGAAACGCTTGCGTTGTTCCTTGACAGTCCTTTGAAAGTCTGTGCGGAGATCGTGTATCAGATACACCACTCTTTGATGGCCAACTGTCCGCTTGAGGATGTCCGGACGGTGTATTCCAAGGGGCCGGTTTTCGATCAGACGCGGCGCTGGTTGCGTGACAATTTGCCGCGCGTGAGGCGGGAAGAAGTCGAAAGTACCAGCCGCGCCGCCGCGCTTGCGGCCGAAGAGGACGGGGCGGCCGCTATAGGCTACGAAGCGCTGGCATCGGTTTACGGCCTGGACGTTCTGGCCAGAAACATTCAGGATCGGATCCATAACGTCACCCGTTTTTTCGTGCTGGGACATCAGATCAGCGAGCCGACCGGGAACGATAAAACCGCTATTTTATGCGGCATAGCAGACCGTGTGGGGGCACTGTACGACCTGCTCGGGGCCTTTAAGAAATATGGCATCAATATGACCAAAATAGAGTCCTACCCCTCGCAGTCCCAGACCTGGAGTTATTGCTTTTTTATAGATTTTCTTGGACATCCCCGGGAAGAGAAAACACGGACCGCGCTGGACGAGATGCGGAAAAACTGCGATGTTTTCAGGGTGCTGGGCGCCTTTCCGTGCTCCGGCGTCGACAGCCAATGATGCATCAGGTAAGAAATGTCCGGTGGACCTTTTCGTCCCGGCCCGCCGGGTTGCAGGATTTTTACTGCACCATCCTCACCGCAGAGGCCGGACCGGAATCAGTAGAGCCAATCAATACAACAGGAGCGGATAACGATGAGAACGTTGTTTATTGCCGGAAATTGGAAGATGAATCTCAGTAAAGACGAAAGCTGCAAGCTTGGAGAACAGCTCCGGGACGCCGTTGGAGATGCCGGGGACGTGAGGGTGGCCGTATGCCCGCCGTTCGTTTTCCTTGATCCCCTGGGCGCTCTTCTGGACGGTTCCCCCGTGGCCATCGGAGCCCAGAACATGCATCCCGAGATCGGCGGAGCTTTTACCGGTGAAGTCAGCGGGTCGATGCTGAAGGATGTCGGCTGCGAATATGTGATTATCGGACATTCCGAGCGGCGGCATGTCTTCGGCGAAACGGAAGATTTTATCGCCGCAAAAGTAACCAGAGCGCTCGCTGACGGGCTGAAACCAATCGTCTGCGTCGGGGAGACACTTGCTCAACGTGAGAGCAGCGAGACCCAACAGATCGTATGCCGCCAGGTCGAGAGCGCACTCAATGGGGTTGATAACGATGCGATGTCCCTTATCACCATCGCTTATGAGCCGGTATGGGCGATAGGCACCGGACGCACTGCTGCACCGGAGCAGGCCGAAGAGGTGCACGCGATCATCAGATCGCTGATCAGCGACCTGTTTGACAGCGGCGTTGCGGACAATGTCGTGATCCAGTATGGCGGCAGTGTTAAACCGGATAATGCCACGGACCTCCTGAGCCGGGAGAATGTCGACGGGGCTTTGGTCGGCGGCGCCAGCCTGAAAGCCGAGACCTTCATACCGATCATTGAATCGGCCCGTTCGATCATGCAGATGGGACAACAATAAGCCGCATCCGGCAAACTATTGCCTCGCGCCGGATGGTGGCCGTTGATTTGACTCTCTTTGTTTTTGAGTTGATCGATACAGTTCACAACTGAGCAAAAACAGGGTGAAAAACATGAGAATGGAGCCTGAAGAGATACGGAAGCTTGTAAAGCGAATAAGCATTATCGCCTCTTTTTTCCTGCTTGCGCTGTTGTTTTATTATCTTGGCGGCCCGCTGTGGCGCGGCGTGTTATTGATCTATGCACTGATGGTGACGGTTGTCATGGTGCTGGCGATCCTGGTGCAAAGCGGCAGCGGAGGCGGCCTTGCCGGACTCGGCGGAGCGGGCGGTGAATCGTTGCTGGGGGCTCGCGCCGCAACACCAATAGCAAAAGCAACTTACGTGCTTGGCGCACTGCTTCTGTTCATCTGTATGCTCCTTGCCCGTATGGGATATGCCGACAGGGGTCTTCGCTCCTCCTTCCTGCGGGGAGAGGGAGCGGCGACGGTTCTCCATCGGTGCCCGGCCACCGATGAGCGGGCCGCTTCGGAACAGGATTTGAGACGGGAGGATGCCTGATGATACGGAGCATGACCGGATACGGGTGGGCCCAGGGCGATTGCGAATCGGGTTCTGTCAGGGTGGAGGTGCATACGGTTAATTACAAAGACTTCAAGTTCAGCCCCAGACTTCCCGATTTTTTGAGGTATAAGGAGGGCGAGCTTGAAAAAATAGCCAGGACCTTCGTTACAAGGGGACATCTTTATATGAACGCCGATGCGGAGCTGTCCACCGACATGATTGGAAAGTTGCTCAACAGGGAGAAATTGCTTTCCTATATTGATTCGGTCCGTGATGCTGTCGGGCATGAAATCCCTCTTACTGCCGATATTTCGGGACTGATCGACTTGCCGGGAGTGATGGATCTGGATTCCTTGCCGGAAGAGATGCGGGACGATATGTATGAAAGCGTCTCGGGGGTTCTCAAAGCCGCCTTGAAAAGTCTTGATACCATGCGCAAAACGGAGGGGGCAAGCCTGGAAAAACACCTCCTGAAGCTCTGCAAGTCGGTGGAAAGTAAGATCAAGCATCTCGCTGCATTGCTCCCGGAAGCCGTGCGTACTTATCAGGGCAGGCTGCAGGAGAAAATCGACGAACTGACCGGCGATGTCCATGTCTCTTTGGACAGCTCCGCAATGAGCCGCGAAATCGCGATAATGGCCGAACGGGCCGATGTGGCCGAGGAACTGGAGCGTATCGAAAACCATGTGGATCAGTTTACTGAGGCTCTGGGCGGGACCGAGCGGGGAACCGGCAAAAAGCTGGAGTTTCTGACCCAGGAGATGCACAGGGAGGCAAATACTCTCGGCTCCAAACTGCCCTCCGCCAAGCTCGTCCACCATGCGCTGGATATAAAATCGGACATCTACCAGCTGCGCGAACAGGTTATGAATGTGGAATAAAGGGGAAACCCGATGGAGCGGGAAAAACAGAGTTTGGAACCCGAAGCAGCCCGCCGTCTTTTCGTTATCTCCGGCCCGAGTGGAGTCGGTAAAAATACACTCGCCGGAGAGCTTTGCAGAAAGGATGCTGCAGTCAGGGCCGCGACCGCCACGACAAGGAAACCGCGCCCGGGCGAAGAGGACGGCGATGATTATTTTTTTGTAAGCGATGACACATTCGCCAGGTGGAAAAATGAAGGAACCTTGTTGGAATGGAACAGGTATGGCGGAAACTGGTATGGAACACCCCGCTTTTCCATTGAAAACGCCCTCTCTTCGGGAAAACCGGTTTTGGTCGTCAT
This sequence comes from Candidatus Brocadiaceae bacterium, assembly GCA_003551565.1. GTDB lineage: Bacteria > Planctomycetota > Brocadiia > SM23-32 > SM23-32 > PUMZ01. The sequence continues at coordinate 9,347 of PUMZ01000134.1, forward strand.
CGATGTCAACGGAGCCGGGAATCTGAAAAAAATCTTCGGGGGCATGACCCTGGTTTTCATACTCCCAACGTCAATGCAGGCGTTAAAAGAACGGTTGATCGGCCGGGGGGATGTGGACGAACGAGGTGTCCAAAGGCGGCTTAAAATTGCAGGGGAGGAGATCAAAAAAAAGGATGAATATGACCACATCGTTGTTAACGACGACATAGAGAAAGCGGTTTCAGAGATCGAACGGATAATTGCCAGTACCATGGAAACGGAGTGTGAAGAATGAAAACAAAGCGGGATCAGAGGATCGAAGACTTGAGCAGGATGGTGGGGGGCAGATTCAAGCTCACCACACTCATCGTCAAACGTATGCGGGAGTACTATCTGGGCGGACGCACATTCATGCCCCGTGTGCGCCATCATGACGAATTGTTTGATATGGTCCTGGACCAGATAGAAAACGAGTCTATCGTCCTGAGGTTGCCCGACGAACCTTCGAAGGCTCTCGATCAAGAAACGGAAGAGCAGACGGAACCGGAGCCGGATGTCACCCCCGAGGAACTTCTGGGGGATAAATCGTAGCCCCCTGCCTCCCATCTTCCCCGCATCCGGCACGACATGCCGCGGTCGCAGGAAAATTTCAGCAGAACACTTACCCGCAACACAGGTGTCGGCGGCAATGAACTTACGGGGGATCAGCTGCTTCCTTTAGGCCGGCCTCGAGCGCCGAGAGGAACCCGATGCCGAAGTTGTCACGGATAAGGGTTGCCGTTCCGAGGTGCAACAGGGGACGCCGGCTTATCCTGCGCCGGTTGCAGGGAAATTCAAAGGCGCCGGGCTGGATGGAAACAATCCTGTGGCCGGCGGCGCCGGTCAACGACAAAGGCCAGAGTGTGCAGCTCGAAGGCTTAGCCCGGCACGGCGGGCAATTGCGCTGCAATGCAGCCGAGTGGAGCGAGCACAGAACGCTTCCGTCTTCCGCCCGATAGGCCAGCATACAAAGCCCGTCCTTGTTTTTCCGGAGGATATAGCCCGCGCCGACCCACCGAAGAACGTCATGCATGTCCATGCTCCGTCCGGCTCCGCCCGGTAAAGTGGATGCATCCTTGAGATGTTCGGCGAGGCGCTCCCGGTCTTCGGCACCGACCCATATATCGTAGACGCCGCAGCAACTTTTGTGGCGGCATAAAGTGGGATCGCAGGCATGTTCCAGCCCGCACAGCGCATCGGCATCGACCAGGTAATCCGCCACTGCGATATGCCCGGAGATTGTATTCATGGCAGGTCGTAGAGTTTGACCGATCCCCGGCAATTGACCATTGCGGGGCTGCACACCGAACGCCGTCACGGTTCCTCGTCACCGAGGCATGTGCCGAGCGCCCGTGCCGTTGAGATCAGTTGTCCTCCGGGGTCGATGCTGCGCTGTCTTTCGGCCACCGAATGCAACGGAACGGTTACGATTTCGGTTCCTTTCAAAGCGGCCATCACTCCAAACTCCCCGGAGGCGGCGGCGCACATGGCATGGTGGCCGAATTGTGTCGCCAGCACCCTGTCACGTGCGGTCGGTGTTCCGCCCCGCTGCAGATGACCGAGCACGGCGGCACGCGCCTCTGCGCCAGTATGTTTTTCGATCTCCGACGCAAGGTAAGGTCCTATACCGCCAAGGCGGCGCGGGTCGTGACTTTCCGCCACCCTGTTTCGCTCAACATAGTCCCCTTCGGGTGTTTTAACCCCTTCGGCCACCACCACGATGCTGAACCGCCTGCCGGCCCCGGCCCTGTCGGTCAGTGCCTTGCAGAGGACCGGTAAGCTGTAGGGAATTTCCGGAATAAGAATAATATCACCTCCGCCGGCCAGCCCGCCCATCAGGGCCAGCCACCCGACATAGCGCCCCATCGTTTCAACCACCATGACCCGCTGGTGGGACTGTGCGGTGGTATGCAGCCTGTCCACTGCATCGGCGACGATCTGCACGGCGGTGTCGAAACCGAAAGTGACGTCCGTCCCACAAACATCGTTATCTATTGTTTTTGGGACACCTACGGCGGGTATTCCGACGCCGTTCAACCGGTCGGCTATCGTCAATGTGCCATCTCCGCCGATGCAAACCAGGGCATCGAGGCCGGCACTCTTGAAGTTCTCCACGCACTGATGCGACAGATCGGCGGCCCCCCCATCGCCACTCGCCGCCGGGGCATGATAGGCGAAGGGATTGGCCTTGTTCGAGGCCCCGAGGATGGTGCCGCCAAGAGTAAGGATTCCGCTGACGTCGTCCCAGCCCAGGGGAAAAATCTTGTTTTTCACCAGACCGTCGTAGCCGTCGGCGATACCGCAGACCTCAAGGCCGAAATCGTGGATGGCCGATTTAACCACCGCTCTGATAACCGCGTTAAGCCCGGGGCAGTCGCCGCCGCCTGTCAGCACGCCGATCCGTCTGATGTTGCAATTTTTCATTGTTCCTTGTTTCCGGAATCGATTGTTTCAGCCAGCTCCAGATGCCCGCGCTGTCCGGCAAGGTCTGCAGGCGTCATATTGTGCTCCGTTCTGGCGCTCAAATCGGCGCCGCTGCTTTTGAAAAACACGGCAACATGTTCGTTGCCTTTTTCGGCGGCAATGTGAAGCGGGGTGTATCCCATCTGCGCTTCGGTATCGATATCGTTTGAGAGCTCCGTTAAAACTTGCGCACACTGCACGCTGTCCCTGAATGCCGCGTAGTGCAACGGGGAAAAGCCCAGGTCGTCGGTAGCGGACATATCGGCGCCGCTGGCAAGCAGGCGCCGGACCAGTGCGGGATTTTGACTCAGGATGGCCAGGTGCAGCGCTGTCCTGTTGAATCCGGCCCCGCTATTGATATCGGCGCCGTATTCCATCAGCAATCCGGCGATTTCGATCTCCTCCCCGCAACGCTCCACGCCGCACAGCCGGCTGACGTTCATCTTCGGATGCATTGCCGTCACAAGGGGAGCATATCCCCTGCAGGCCAGCATATGCAATGGGGTGAAGCCGAATGTGCTCTCCCTCGAGGTGCAGGCGCCGCCGCATTCCAGGAGCAACTTCACCATATCCGCCCTGGCTTCAAGAGCGGCCCTGTGCAAGGGGGTCCCGCCGTGGGAATCGGTGAGAGAACAGATATGCCTCTCCTGTCCCAACAGTTCCGCCAGTTTGCTGCAATTGCCATGGCTGATGATGTCGAAAACCCGCTCACTCTCCCGGCGTCCGGACGGCAACACAAGGGAGCGAAAAAATCTGGGGATGAGGCGTGGGAATCTACGCATGGCCGTCGCGGTTCTCATGCATGGAACATACGGAGCAGGCTGCAGCGCAGGTCATGGATCACTCCTCATCGCTGTTCTGTGCGGGTGCAGCCTCCTCCCCGTTGTCCGTTTCTTCGTCATCGGCATCCTCCGGTTCCTCTTCGGCGGCTTCTTCCGGCTCGGGCTCGGAATACAGAAGGGCGGCGAAAGGCTGTTCTATGGCCCGTTCGATGGCTTCATCCAGACCCGACAAGACAACTTCCAATTCGACGTTGAGCACGTCCTCCTCGTGCGCGTCCAGTGCTTGTGCCACGGACTCCCTGACCGCATGGAAGAAGTCCTCGTCCAGGTTCTGCCGCGTGCGCGCATAGGCCGTATGCGCTCCGTCAAGCCGGCCCTTTGCATCCACCCATTCATCCACCACCGCAATGCTTGAACGGAGATGGGCGTTGAGCGCATCTTCAAGATCATTCCAAAATGGATCGAGTTCTTCAACCGCAAACCATTCCTCATTTGCGTCCACCAGCCCCCTGACAAACTCCCCGGCATAGTCCCGGCTTGCTTTGTTCAGTTTGGTGCGTGCCGCTGTCCTTGCAACCGCCATCCGGACATCGTCTGCATCCGTCAATTCGGCTGAGGCTTTCCCCACCGCGAAAACCGCCTTTTGCGTTTCGTCACGAACAGTGTGTTCCCCTTCCTGCGCCCATTGCGGCGGCGCAGCGCATCCGGCCAGAAGGACAAAAAGACCCGGCACAGCAATGCTCATCAACGGCAAGAACTTTTTCCACATTACATAGCACCTCGAAAAAGTGAAAAGGGATCGTTTCTCATTCCAACAATTCGTGCTCTCTCCGACCCTGAGTCCCCCTGTGGGCGCGGACGAAAACCCGGCCCGTAGTGGACGCTTTCAAGCGTCCCCGCCTTTAGCGTGGCATTTTCCGGACTCCTGAACCCCCAGAGGGGCTCGTTACAAACCCGTTGCAACCTTTTCGGCTGCCCCCCCCTGGAACCCGTTTATAAATGGACGCATTAATAATAAAGGAAAAACGGATCGCCGTCAAGATGATCGCCCCGTCAACAAAAAACAATCAGGATCCCGGGACGGCCGGCACTTACATTTCGACCTCCGCCCGATCCAGATAAATCTGCAGATCATCGTTCCTGTCCGGCCAGTGGCTATCGACCATATCTTGTATGAATTTTCTGCTTTCCGGAATTCTCAGCAGGTTTGGATCAGCTCCAATGAACTGAAACGCAAGTTCCTCCAGTTGATCCAGTTCTGTTGCAAAGTGGCGTTCGTATACCTCCCTCACCCGCCTCCCCCATGCGGGACGCCGCAGCCATCGATCGCTGGAAAGCAGATGCCAGGCAAGCACGCTGTGTCCCCTTTCGGGGTTGCCGAGTTCGGAATAACATTTCGCCAGGCTGAGAGTTGCCTCAAAATGCAGTTCACGCCCTTCTTCGGTCTCCATCCTGCCGGCCAGGGTTCTCACCTCGCGCCAGTAACCGGCCGCACTTTCCCAGAGTTGCAGTTGTTCCTGCGCGCGTGCGTAATTGCGTCTGTAATCGATATTCCTCTGTTGCCCGCCGGTCTCCTGATTTATCCTGTTTTCGAGTTCGAGCAGTTTTTCGGCATTTTCCGCCACACGCACCCATTCTTCCCTTGCCAGATACGACATGCCCAGGGCCTCGATCGCCTTGAGCTGGATATCGCCGGGAGGACGGCCTTCGTCGATCGGAAAGCGTTTCAACCCGTTTTCAAGAATCTGTATGGTCCCTGCATATTCCCCCATCTCGTACAGCTGCGCGGCGGTGTCGGTGTAGACTTCCAGGGTTTGATCCGGGTCGAGTTCGAGCGCCAGGCTCAGATAGTGGCCGGCCTGCCGTGCCGCATTATCGATCTCCATGCGGCGCCCATCCTCCTCCTCCAGCGTACGGCGCCTTTGCAGATACGCATATCCAAGCATGGCCGCCGCCCGGGAGCTGAGCTCATGCTGTCCGAATCTTTGACCAAGGTCATCGACAAACCGCTCGGCTTCTTGCAACTGCCCCCTTCGCCTGAAGGCCTGTATTGTAATGAAATGCACATCCGGTAAAAACTCCCGCCGCAATTCATCGCCCCCGGGGCCCGCCATGTATTTGCCTTCGATATCCTCCAGCACGTCAAGAGCTTTTGCGGCCCCGTCATCCTCACCATGTGCCTCCGCCCATACATCATGGACGAGCATCCTTCCCCAGGCCATTTTGGTGCGGACAATCCAACGATTAACGGTTTCCAGATCATCAGGACTCAGAAGTTCCCTGTTCTCATCAAACCAATCGACATAGTCTTGGTACCGGGCAACGGCCCTGACGAGCAGTTCCCCGATCCGATCCGGCTCCCGATCGTCTTCATCGTCCTCGTAGAGGCGCAGAGCGCCCAGATAGAGGCTGTATCCGGCCCTGAACTTCGCTTCGTAATAGCGTGGATGCTCCTGCATGACATCGGCATACATCCCGGCGGCCTGCTGGAAATCTCCGACAGCCCTTGCGATTTCGGCTGCCTGGAATTGCATATCCCGGCCCCGCGTGTCCCCGGGAAAGCTGCGCCGGAAATTCTCCAGCGCCATATAGTATCTCTCCCCATCGAATTGCAGGTCTTGCTGCGGGAGGCGCCCCCGATCCACCATCGCCTTCGTTCGCTCGAACAAAGCGCCGTACATCTGCTGGGCGTTGAACGCCGCTTCGGCGGCAAAATCGGATTCCGCATGGTGGCGGGCGATCTTCTCAAAACAAAGCGCGGCTTCGTAGAAATAGTAACGGTCCCGTACCGGTTCGGAGCTGTAATAGTAAGCGAGCCCCATGTGGTACAAAGCCTCGGGTATAAGGGTTGCGCCGTGCACGTGCGGGTCGCCGGCTTCAATCGCTTTTCTGAAGCTGTTGATACTCTCCGTGTACCTGCCGGATTGATAGTGTGCGGCCCCCCGGGCCATATGGGTTGAAATGCCCGGACGCACCTCGATAGGGTCTCCCAGCACATGCCCGCTTTCCCCGATCCACTCATCCAGCAGGCTCCGGGCATTGCGCGCCCAGCGGCTGTCCGGGTCTTCAGCGATTTCATTGACCCGATCCACAGCCGCCTGGTAACGCCCTCTGGCCTCGCGCAGTCGCATCCTTGCCAGCATCTCTTCGCCCTCTTCCGTGGCCTGTGCGGCATGTTGCGCCAGATGCCTTGCGCTGCCTATCATCGCCCTGCCCCGTTCGATCCAGGCTGCAAAGACCATATCGATCGAATCGCGATCCGCCCTGACCTCCGCTTCGGCCCCCACATCGTTTATCAGTGCATCGGCGGTCAACAGGGCCCTCTCGTATTTTCCCGGATCGATCCGCCCCCAGTCATTGTATGTTCGAGCGAGCATCAGCCTGGCAAGGCGCCTGTCCCACCGTGTGGCACGGGTTTCCCGCACATCCAACGCGCGGATTAAAAAATCTTCTGCTTTGTCGAAATCCTGAAGGTGTCTGTAACACCGGCCTATCTGGCGATATGCCTGATACCGGAAGG
>PUMZ01000133.1 GCA_003551565.1 Candidatus Brocadiaceae bacterium
ATAAACACTGGGGTAATGAAGTAGCTTTAAGATTTATTGATATAATTGAGCAAATTATATTTCAAATTTCAAAATATTCTGATCTGTTTCCGGTAATTAATAAAGAAATAGGAGTGCGTAAGTGTGTCATTACAAAACATAACACATTGTTTTATAAACTTGATAATAAAAACATTTACCTTCTTCGCATTTTTGACACACGCCAAAACCCTGATACTTTGAAGTTTTAATTAACTTTAGAAGTATTTTCGTGGTTGCCGGTTAGAAAAATTTAATTTAGTTTATGATGGCGAAATTCAAAGAAAAAAATACGAAATAAATGTTATAAACTGGAAAAAGGCTGCTTATTTACCTTAAGAGTGGGGCGGCGCAGCCGCCGCTCTCAACCTCCCCCTTTTACCATTGACCATGTCACCCTGAATGTTCAGACCCAGTCCTTGGGTCGCCGATGTGCAATGACAATTAATTAGTGACTGTCTATAGTGTATAATTTTTTGATTAACGAATATCGATTAACCCCGTAGAAAAATTTTCAACGGGGTAAACGATTTATGATTTACGAAGTTTGGCATAATCATTTGATTTTCTCTCAACTTCTAAAATCAAAAATCGCTAACTTAGCGTGCCGACCAACGGGAGACAACGACCTAAGGGAGTAACATCGCGATCTCACGAACACCAAATAAAATAAATACTATGTGAGTAATCCTTGTTCTTAAATCAAAAAACGTGTTTAAGGTCTTATATACCTGAAAAATTAATAAACCTTTTATATATCACTATTTCAATAACTTACAACAAGTTGTCATTAGTAACGAAGCGATAGCGGAGTGAGGGGTCTCGTGACTTTACGGTTGGCGTGGTGAAAAGGGGAGTTTTTCACTTTTAGTTTTTAGTTTTTCACTTTTCGTTTTTTTTGAGTATTTTTGCTATATACTTTCCAACTATGGTTATAAAAAAAGAAATATCAAAACAATATGACCAATTTGCCGATATATGCAAAAAGCATAATGTGAAATATATGTATGCGTTTGGATCATCCACTAATGAAAGTCTCAATAAAAATGACAGCGATATAGACTTGCTGGTTGAAATTGACGAAACTGATCCTGTCGAAAGAGGAGAAAAGCTGATTTCATTATGGGATAGTTTAGAAATATTCTTTAAAAGAAGAGTTGATTTGTTAACAGATGCTTCTATTCGTAATTCATATTTGAAAAAAAACATTGATTCTACCAAAGTATTAATATATGACGGAAAGAGATCTAAAATACTTGTCTGATATAATAAATGCAATTGATTTAATTGAAGATTTTACACGGTCAATTGAAAGCTACAACGACTATGTAAACGATTTAAAAACTCAAAGCGCAGTTGAACGCCAATTAGGAATCATTGGCAAAGCTGTGAATAAATTTGAATCTCTTCATCCGGATTCAAAACTAAAGCATGGTGGCAAAATCATCGGATTTCGTAACAGGTTAATCCATGCCTATGACGCTATTGATAATTCTATCGTTTGGACAATACTGATAAACCATCTTAAACCACTGAAAGAAGAGGTTGCAGAATTAATAAAATAAACACACCACCAAACTTTATTGGAACATATGTGCCGGCCCGCCCAAACAGCGGGTCCCGACTTTTTGTCGGGATGAATACGATAAGGCTTGGAATTGCGTCAAAGTGGTTTATCCATCTTTGGCTGCAATTCTTGCCTTATCGCAGAGCGCGAGGTGCGGCGAAGCCACCATGAGCCCATGGGCGAATACCCATTGTTTGGGCTTGATGCTTGTCCCGTCCATACGGGAGAAAAAGTAAAAAGAAAAAAGTAGAAGAAAAAAGTTACCGGATTTTATTTGAAAAAATAATGTCCATCGTCCGGGAAGGTGTTACCATCGTTTTGTTTCGGGTGCAGGTTGACAAGCACTTATACTGATTTTACAGGTGGTTGAGAGTGGCGGCGCAGCCGCTGCTCTCAACCTCCCCCCATTTTACCCTTGACCATGTCACCCTGAACGAAGCGCCAGCGGAGTGAAGGGTCTCGTGACTTTACGGTTGACGAAGTTAAAAGAGGAGTTTAACCGGAAGTCCCGCATCAGCGGGATTCCTAAGTTCTCTCAGTCCCTCAGTCTCCTTATTATTAACCCGAAAGAACAAAATAACCAATATTTGTTTTCTTAAATAAACATTTTTTTGTAATTTTGTTTATCCAAATAAACATTTAAAATGGAAGCAATATTTGAACGATCCAAAAATAAAATCCGGCATGCACCGGTTACATTTGTGCGCAGTATCATGGACAAAATTAACTGGGATGCTCGCCTGGTGGGTATACGGGGTGCACGGGGCGTTGGTAAAACCACACTTTTGCTGCAGTATATAAAACTCAACCTTCCTGGCGATCACAGGGTCATATATGCCAGCCTTGATAATATTTGGTTTGCCGAACATAAGCTGTATGATTTTACAGACACTTTTGTAAAGCAAGGCGGGCGTTATTTGTTTCTTGATGAAGTGCATAAATACCCGAATTGGTCACAGGAAATAAAAAACATATATGATGATTTCCCCGAATTAAAGATCGTATTTACAGGCTCATCGCTTCTGGAAATATTAAATGCACGTGCTGATTTAAGCCGCAGGGCTGTTGTTTACGATATGCAGGGCTTTTCGTTTCGTGAATACCTTAACCGTAACCTTAAACAAGACTTGCCGGTCTTTTCATTGAATGAAATAACTGCCTCTCATAATGAGTTATCTGAAAAAATTTTATCCCGGGTAAAAGTTTTCGAACATTTTCCCGCTTATTTGAAACAAGGATATTATCCTTTCTATAACGAAGCCCCTTTGCTTTATGAGCAACGTATCAATGAAATAATTAATATGACATTGGAAATTGAACTGCCCATGCTCAGGGGCGTTGAAACAGCATTTATCAGCAGGGTAAAACAGCTTATGCAAATTATTTCCGAATCAGCTCCATTTATCCCGAACATAACAAAACTTAGTGAACGAATTAAAATAACACGCAAATCTTTATTGACATATCTTTATGCTCTTGAAGAAAGTCACCTTACTATTCAACTCCATAAAAAAGCAGGTGGTATTAGTAAACTTCAAAAACCTTACAAGATATTTTTGGAAAACACTAATTTGATGTACGCACTTTCCTTTGAAACCATTCAAAAAGGCAACATAAGAGAAACCTTTTTTGCCAATCAGCTAAAAGAGTCGCATCAAATTCAATATGACGGAAAGGGGGATTTCCTTGCAGATCAGGCGTATACTTTCGAAATAGGCGGAAAAGACAAAAGTGCAAAACAACTTGCCGGTATAGATAATGCTTTTATTGCTGCTGATGATATAGAGTATGGCTTTGGAAACAAAATACCGTTATGGCTTTTTGGTTTTCTATACTAATTAAAGATTAAAACTTCGCGTCCCGGCGGCTTGGTGGTGAAAAGACTAACTACAGAGAGATGCACAGAGTGATGCACGGAGTTGCACAGAGACGAAGGGAACTAAGAGAGGGAGTGGGAGAGCGAGAGAGCGAGAGAGGGGGAGACTGAGGGACTGAGGGAGGAAGAGAACTAAGAGAACTTAGGGAACTTAGGGAACTAAGAGAGGGAGAGCGGGAGAGAGGGAGAGCGGGAGAGCGGGAGAGGGTGAGAGCGGGAGACTGAGGGACGAAGGGACGAAGAGAACTAAGAGAACTTAGGGAACTAAGAGAACTAAGGGAACTAAGGGAATTAAGAGCG
>PUMZ01000412.1 GCA_003551565.1 Candidatus Brocadiaceae bacterium
GCTCCGGCGATGACGTTATCCTGCGGATTCCGAAGCCGACCATGATGCCCCGCGACGTCGCCTTCACACCCGAGGCCGAACTCTCGATGGCGTTCCGGCTGGAAGTTTCACAGGTGCTGGATGCCGGAGATTTCGGGTTTTTTGGTTTGGAGGCAGTTCAGAAAGCTCCCCTTAACGCTTACCTGCCCCGTGAATGGCTCGCCGAACAACTGAACCGTTCAGGTCAGGCGAATCTGGCGCTGCTCGGTGAACTGTATTCCTCCATCGGAGCAAATAATGCCAACGCCCGGATGAGGGATATCTGGCGCCTCCCTGATGCAGAACTCGAACTGGTGGAAATTTCAGATGCCGGGCTCGAACTTCGGAGCAGCCGTGTTTTTATCGATCAGGTTCTGGCGGAAGCAGCAATGAAAACGGATGAACATTCGGTCGGTATCCTTACCTATTTCGTCAATTCTCTCCAGGCAGGCGATCGCTCTACTCCCTATTCAACCGTCACCGCCATGACGCCTACAGCGGATGGTGATGGTAAGGGCATCGTCGATACGCAGATGGGAGATAAAGAGATAGTAATCAACGAATGGCTGGCCGCAGACCTCGGGATTGGCGAGGGGGATAAAGTCGAACTCGTCTATTACGTTGTGGACGTCGATAGACGGCTGGTGGAGGACTCGCGGCGATTTGAGGTGCGTAAAGTCGTTCCCATCGAAGGGTTGGCGGCTGACAAGGGGCTGATGCCCGAGTTTCCCGGATTGGCCGGGGTGGATAATTGCCGTGATTGGGCCCCCGGCATACCCGTGGACCTGGGAAAGATCAGGGAGGTGGACGAGCAGTATTGGGATGATTATCGCGGGGCGCCCAAAGCGTTCGTGACGCTGGCGGCCGGACAGGAGATGTGGGCGAACCCCTATGGCGAACTGACGGCGGTGCGGTTTTGGCCAGAAATCACACAGGAAACGGTAGCTGAGAGCCTGCGCAGCCGGGTCAATCCTGGCGAATTCGGGCTTGTTTTTCGCGATGTTCGCGAACACGGCCTGGCCGCACGCGATCAGGCGATGGGGTTCGGGCAGCTGTTTGTCGGGTTCAATATGTTTTTGATCACAGCGGCCCTTATTTTAGTTGGGCTTGTGTTTGTCTTTGCGGTGGAGAGCAGAACCGGTCAGATCGGTATGCTGAAAGCGATAGGCTGGCCGGGCAGTTCCGTGAAAAAACTGTATGCTCTCGAAGGGGGACTGCTCGCCCTGGCGGGGGCCGCCTTGGGTGCATTGGCGGGACTCGGCTATGCACGCTTGATGGTATGGAGGCTTTCACAGGTCTTCGGGCAGGCGGGAGAGCACATGATCATCGATTTTGATGCCGGCTGGACGACCATATTGGCAGGCGGAGCGGGGACATTTCTTATGTCAATGGGTGTTGTATGGTGGGCGGTGCGTCGTAAAATGAAAGATTCAGCCAGGGAGCTTCTCGGCGGGGAGGCAGGTCGGATTTCTATCAAAGAAAGAGCCAAAAGCGGTAGAACTGGGCTTCTTGCCGGCGCGATTTGTCTGGCCGTAGCGTTGATCCTGCTCTTAACTATCGGGCGCGGAAAGACGGGAGCGGAGGCTGCAGCAGTTTTTTTCGGTGTCGGTTCGCTTCTGTTAATAGGGGGGCTGGGGCTTTTCCATGCCCTGCTGGGTAACCTGGCCTTTAACGGCAAAAAAACGATGACTCATCTTAGTGGATTTGCCCTGCGCGGCGCCGCACGCAGGAGTGGCAGAACGCTGGCGGTTATCGCGCTGCTTTCCGCCGGGGTCTTCGTGGTTATAGCGGTGGGAGCCAACCGCCAGGACGCTCTTGCGGATGCACATCGTATGGACTCGGGTACCGGCGGTTTTGCCCTTTTCGGGCGCTCGGCCATAAGCGTTCCCTATGATCTGTCCACGCCGGAAGGAAGGGAGTCAGCGGGGCTTGACCTTGGAGGTCTGCAAGATGTTAAAATAACTCCCATACGTGTCCGCGAGGGCGATGATGCCAGTTGTTTCAACCTGAACAGAGCGCAGCAGCCGCGGCTGCTGGGAGTTGAGCACTCAGCATTTGAAGGACGTTTCCGTTTCCTTGAAAGGGTTGAAGGACGTGATAGCGCTCCGGGATGGGGCATACTGGAAAAGGATTTCGGTGAGGGCGTGGTTCCCGCCGTCGGGGATGCCGCCACCGTCCGTTGGGCGCTTGGTAAGTCGGTAGGCGATGATATCGGGTATACTGACCGGAGGGGAAGGAATTTTACCGTGCGGATAGCAGGTATCATCAATGACTCGGTGATGCAGGGAGGGTTAATCATTTCCGATCATAATTTCAGGGAAAGGTTCGAGGCCGAAGGGGCACGGATGTTCCTTGTTGATGGAGAAGACCGGCATGTTGAACAACTGCGCCGCCGGTTTGCGGAGAGTCTGCGTGATTATGGATTGGAAATCTTTCCTGCTGGAGAACGCCTTGCCGAATTCGCCGCCGTCGAAAACACCTATATCTCCATGTTCCAGATACTGGGCGGGCTGGGGCTGATACTGGGGAGTATCGGTCTTGGGCTGGTGGTGCTCCGCAACATCCTGGACAGGCGAGGTGAGCTGGCTATGCTGCAGGCCGTCGGGTATAAAAAAAGACTGTTGAAAAAAATGGTTTTTTATGAACATGCCGGCATGATGCTTGTCGGGCTTCTCTTCGGCGTGCTTGTGGCGTGCGTGGCGGTCAGCCCACAGCTTCTTTCCCCTGCGATGGAAGTGCCCCTTTTCTCTTTGTTTTTTATCGTATGCGCTATAGCCGGCAGTGGCTTAGTATGGATTTGGCTGGCCGTCAGCCTTTCGCTGCATGGTGATTTTTACGATTATTTGAGGAATGAGTGATAACGCTTATTTCACGCGTATTCAGTGGTGCATATGTGGCAAATGTCAAACGCCGCTGTATACGTATACTGCAAGAGCAGACTTTTGCCGCAGATGCGCCGCTGAATACGCGCCCGCAGGGTAAACCGCCGTTTAAGAATTTCATGTACGCACTGCAAATTTTAAAAGTTTCAAAATTGATGCTTAAAAACTTGGCGTTCAATCTGTTATATTAAATATTTTCGTTGGTTTATGAAATATGCGTGATAAGATGGATAACCGAATAAAAATAGCCCTTTTTAGCCTGATCATATCTAATATTGTTCTGCTTGGGTGGGTGTTTCTCAGTGATCCCGGCGATGGGCTCCAGAGGCGCGAGCCGGGGATGGATGACCGCCCCGGTCGCGAAGAACGCACCGGGCCGGTAAAGATCGAGGGCGAGCTTGCCACCTTCGATATCGAACCGCCCGATATCCCGGGAAGATGGGAGCAGTTCCGTAACGGTTCACGTGACGGAATCGCCTGGGGGGAGGAGGGACTTGCACGACAGTGGCCGGAAGACGGCCCGCCCGTGCTGTGGTCGCTCGATATGGGGGACGGTTACGCGTCCGCGGCCATAATGGACGGGAGAGTGTATGTGATCGATTATGACAGAGAAAACCAGGGCGATCTGATCCGGTGCCTGTCGCTGGAAACCGGCGAGGATATCTGGCAGTACTTTTACCCGGTGCAGGTCAGGCGCAACCACGGTATGAGCAGGACGGTTCCTGCTGTGAATGAAGATGTTGTGGTGACTATTGGCCCAAAAGCCCATGTGACCTGTCTTGATGCAGATACCGGAGAATTCCAGTGGATGCTGAACCTTGAGGCTGAATACGGCACGGAAGTGCCGCC
>PUMZ01000331.1 GCA_003551565.1 Candidatus Brocadiaceae bacterium
CTCGGTATCGTCATCGGGCTGAACGAGGATGAGAGGCGCATCACAGAGCTCAATGTTTTTTCCATTCAGAGCCCGCGCACACTGGGCGGGTCAGATCCGGATATGCCTGCTATGAGCGAGCTGCACCAGGACCGCCGGCTCTTTGACATCTGGCCTTTCGAGCTGGATGTCACCCTGCCTTACCGTCATCTGGCCGATCTGCTGGATGCGTTTGCAGGAAGTCCTGTGCGTACGGAGATCGTATCTCTGAGCGTTACACCGCGCAATGTCGGTGATGATGAGAAAGTGGTCCGGGCAAAATTAAGAGGGTATCTACCGGAGTATAAGGGCAATCCGTAGTCGGGGGCCGGCAGGTACTCACTGAATGTGCGGGGCCCGGTCGTGGCAAGCGGCTAACTTTGCTGTGGGGATGGTGTTTAATGGCTGCAGAGCAAAAAAGGTTCATATTTTTTTTCCGGCATTTTGAGAAGATCATCTGCGCTATGGTTGTGCTGGCTTTCGCGGGCGCGGTGGTCCACGTCATACGGAAAAATACTGGCGATGAAGTGGAAAGGGTCATCGACGATATCGAAAGGTATGATCAGGAACTCGAGACTCCCGACCCTCTTCCGACGCTGGAGGACCCCCCCCCTTACTACGATCAATGGGCAAGAACCTACGAGGTGGCGCCTTCCCCCGATGAAATCAGGGCTGTCTTCTGGATGCAGTACCCGCAGTACTACCAGGAACTGCTGGTCGGGACCGGCAGGGAAATTGTGCTGGAATTCGATGACCCTCTCGATGAGGGGACGGTGAACGTCGTGGCCGCAGAGGGGCAGCACGTTTTGCGCGAAGAGGAGGGGATCGTCCACCCGGTGAACGACGACTATTCAAAGGTGGTGGTCTACACCGGTCAGGACGAAGGGACCGCGCGTATTACGGCCATAGGCGGCGGGAGGGCGCATGTGTGGGAGATACGGACCGATGCCGACATCGAGATGCAACCGCATCCCCCCCTCGCTCCCGGCCACGTCGTCAGGCGACGTGAGGTTGAAATCCACTTTGAGCCCAATCCCGACAACCGTGAGGAGGTGACTGTCGAAGCCTACGAAATATACAGGCGACGGGCCCGGGATCTTCTGGACGATTTTGAACGCGTGGCGACCATCCCGGTCAGTTCCAACGAATTGAGCGAGCAGGCGGAGGAGAAGCTCCGGGAAGCGGGACGCCGAACCCTGGAAGGTGGGGAGGAGCGGCAGGAACCCTGGGAGGAAGGAGACGAACCGGTGGAAGACAACAACGGGGAACCCCCGCCCGCGGAGAGGGAGAGGGATTTCAGCGCGCGGATCGACGACGGGGTCTATAAATGGCACGATCCTCGCTTTGACCCCGACGAGATTTACCTGTACAAAATCCGGACGGTCGGCTTGCTTTCGAAGCCGGAGAAAAGCGAGTTTGCCCGGATGCCCGAGCCGGTGCGGACGTATCCGCTTGTGGATTTTCGGCTCGTGATCGGTATGCCGGAGTGGCGAGATGTTTACGAACTCAGCCTCGAGCTGGCCGCGGAAGTGGATGGTGATTTTGAGATACGAGAACTGGAGTATGTTGTCGGGGACAGTATAACCGGCGAAGACGGCCGGTTCGACACCGGATCTGTACTGCTGGATTACCATCGTCAGCCGCGGCGGGATTTGCGGAGGATCGTCTATGTGGACAGGAGGGGAGAGGTGCAGTCCCGAAGGAAGTATTTCTGGGGCACCGGCCGCGACGGGAACGAGCCCTGGGAAGCGCCGGTGGTTGAAGATGAAACGGACGACCAGCGGGATGATGACGCTGAAGTGATGGACCCGTTGCCGTAAAGCCATTCGCCGGTGATCTGCACGTATCAGCTGCCGGTGACCGGCCTTTGATCTGAGGGCGAAAAAGGGGGTTTCGACGTCAAGTTGATTGCACGGTTGCACTGTGATAAGATATGATAGCGTGTCTTTGATCCACATTTTTTACCGATCCAGGGCGCGAACAACGACGAGATCGCTTGTTTGTAATTATTGATACAATCAATCAAATGAGAGGACAGAGGATAATGAGAAAGGGCGAGAACAATCTTGATGTGCGCGTCGGGTTGCTGCTCCTGCTTTTGATGTCATCAGCGTTTTTGGTCATTCCATTAAGCGAGCAGGGAGTTGGCGGCAGCATGATGGTGGTCCGGGGCAATGAAGGCGAAAGCGAGCCGAAGGCGGGGACTGCCGGGGGGGACATCGCTGTCATCCTCGAGGCCGCCCTCGGCCGGGCGAGGGCCGGTGATACCGACGGGGCGGAAAAATTGCTCGACATCGCGCGCAATTACGCGGCTGTTGATGCAACGGTGGAACTCGAAGACACCCTGTCGGAAATCGAGGAGATCAAAAAGGCCCTGCCGGGCAGAGTCGGGGCGTTGCTCGACATGCTCCGGGAGGCCGAGGAGGCGATGGACAATTATGACCTTTCCACTGCCCGGGAACTGATAGAGCAGGTCAGGGCGAGTGAACTGTACGACGCCACCCCCCGGGTGCAGTCCCAAACACGCCAAAGCATCGAAATGATGGAGAACCTCGAGAGCACCATAAGGCCGCTTCAGGCGGAGGCGGAAACTCTTCTGGGAAAGGCCGAAGGAGCCCTCGAAATCGGTGCGGTGGAACTGGCCCGCTCATACATAGAAGAGGCTCTGGATATGGAGATTGTCGGGAGGGTGGGAGCCCTCCAGGAGCGCGCCGCACTGTTGAACGACAGGGCCGACGATCTGGAGGAAGAAGGCATACGGATCACGGAACTGCTGGAGGAAGGCTACAGACGGGTGGATGAGTGGGACCTGGCCGGCGCCGGGGAGGTGATGCGCAGGATCAGGGACAAGAATGCCTATGCTGTCTCGGAAGAGTATCAGCAGGAGGCCGCTCAACTGGAAACGGCACTGACGGCAACGTCGCTGGAGGTTTCAGAGCGGCGTGATAAAGCCCGTGCGATGCTGGAAGCCGCCGGAATGGCCATAGACGCATGGGAGTTTGAGGCGGCGGAGGATCTGGTTGAGGAACTCGGCCGGATGAGAGTTGTCGAGGTGTTCCCGGCTTTGAACAGGGACGTTTCAATGGTTGAAGAAGAGCTCGTCGAGGCGAGGGAGACTGCCCGGGAGGATATTGTGCAGGCCGATAAGGCCCTTGCAGCGGCCGGAGAAAAGATGGAGGCCCACGATTATGCGGGGGCTCGCCGGTATGTCGAAGAGGTCAGAGGGCGCGATTCCTATGCGAATACCGAGCGGATCAGGACGGAAGCCGATCTGGTATTGAGACGTCTGGAGGCACGGGAGCAGGCGGCCGGGGAGGAAGTCGATGCGGCTTTGAAAATACTCGATGCCGCCGAACAAAAGGTGATTGATTACGAGCTTGATGATGCCGAACAGCTGGTTGGGAGCGTGAAAGACTCGCCCGTGTATGCGACCGACGCGCGCGTTCGCGGGGAGGTGGAGAGGCTGGAGGGCAAAATAGCCGCAGAGAGGACAAGGCTGGAAGATGGCCGGGAGAGGCTTATGGCCCTGCTCGGTGAGGCGAAAGAGGCGATCGATGAGGGGGAGTTCGTCGGGGCGGAGGCGTTTATCGAGAAGGTGAGGGGCGATGAACTCTACGAGCACCTGCCGCAGGTCGGAGCGGAGGTGGCCGTTGTAACAGGTGAACTGGAGGGAGGCCGGCGCCGGGCAGAGGTCCTGAGGGAGTCGCGGGAGAAGGCGGAGGCGA
>PUMZ01000246.1 GCA_003551565.1 Candidatus Brocadiaceae bacterium
ACAGCAACAGGAACCCGCCGCTCAATGCGAGCAGTATCGATGCAAAAACCAGAAGCGAGACGGCTGTTGATTTGAACTGCAGGTAAAGGATCATAAAGATGACAAACAGCGAGATGGGCAGGATGATCATCAGTGTGCGCTGAGCGCGGACCTGCTGTTCGTAGGCGCCGGCGAATCGGTACGTGACGCCGTCCGGTATTGAAAGCCTTCCCTCGTCGACCGCGCGATCGAGATGATCCCGGGCCTGATGCACGACATCCACTTCGGCGTGGCCTGGCTGCATCCCGAAGGTGACGTAGGCCACCAGGAAGGTGACCTCGCTCTTGATGACCATCGGGCCGCGTTCGTAGCGTATATCGGCCACCTCTTCCAGGGGCACCTGTTCGTTTCCTCCCATGGCGGGCAACAGTATCCGGCCCAGCTTTTCCAGGTCATCCCGCAGTTCGCGTTTGTAACGCACTCGCACGCCGAATCTTTCGCGCCCCTCTACCGTGCGGGTTATCTGCATCCCGCCCAGTGCCACCTCGATGACCATTTGCGTATGTTCGACGGACATGCCGTAACGCGCGAGGGCCTCACGGTCCAGGTCGATCATCACGTAAGGTTTCCCGACCACTCTGTCTGCGCGCACGGTGGCCGGCTGTACGGACGGCACATCCCTGAGCTGTTCTTCGATATCGATGGCCACCTGTTCGAGGGTCTCCAGGTCCGGCCCGAACACTTTAACTCCCATCGGCGCCCGCATTCCGGTTTGGAGCATAACCAGCCGTGTCTCTATAGGCTGGAGCTTGGGGGCCGAGGTGGTGCCAACCATTTCGCCCGCTTCCACAATCTCGTCCCATATATCGTCCGGCGACTGGATATGATCGCGCCACTGTCGGTAAGGCCTTCCACCCGGATCGGGGATCAGCTTTCCGTCTTCGTCCCTGACAAACTCTCCCCGAGGGCGGTCGTATTTGAAATTTATCCTCCGGCCGTCGTCGTCCGTTTTGTATTCCGATTTGTAAAGTATAACGGTCTCGACCATAGAGATGGGGGCCGGATCGAGCGGAGATTCGGCGCGGCCGATTTTGCCGGCTACGGTGTCTACTTCCGGTATTGCACTAAAAGCTTTGTCCTGTTTTGCCATTACATCGATGGCCTCTCCGATTGAGGCATGGGGTGCGGTGGTGGGCATCCAGAGGAAAGAACCCTCGTCCAGGGCCGGCATGAACTCGCGCCCCAGTCCGGGGAAACGTTCCTCTGCTTCCATCCAGAGAGTAGTATGCCTGACATCCGACTCTTCGATTCCGACCGTATCAAGCACCTTCGGAGCGAAGAAAAATATATCGTCGAATCCCTGCCAGACGACAAAGCCCAACAATACTATTATGGCTGGAAGTGAGAGAAATGCCGCCTTATGTTTCAGGCACCATCCCAGCAGGATGGAGTAATAACGCCTGATGAGTTCCAGGACGCCGAGCATGCCGCCGATGGTAAGCACTAAAAATATGATGTTGGCGTGAACGCCAGGCTCCGGCCCGAGGGGTTCCCAGTATTGCGCCAGGATAACCAGCATGAACGCCGCGGCGATCACCAGCGGTCCCCATCTGACCGCCTTTCCGGCCCATCCTTTCAGGTAATCCCTGCCCAGCCAGCAACAGGAAACCAGAAGGAGAGTGGGGCCGGCGATAAACATTCCCATCGCAACGGTAAGAACCAGTCCGGCCGCAGCCAGACCGCCCAGAAAAATGTGCTTGATCGTCTTCGAATTGAATTTGCGGGTAAAAATCAGGTATGCGGCTACCGGCATAACAGTCAAAGCGATCACGATGGAAGCGATAAGCATACTGGTAAAAGTAAATGCAAGCGGCCGGAAAAGCCTGCCCTCCGAACCTGTCATGGTAAATACCGCCATGAAACTGATTACCGTGGTGGAAACCGCCGTCACCACGGCGCTTCCCACCTCGGATGCGCCTTTCAGTACGACTTTTTTTCTGTCTTCATCGGGGGAGGCCTCGTCAAGATGACGGAAAACATTTTCACTCACTATGATGGACATGTCAACTATGGCGCCGATGGAGATGGCTATACCGGAAAGTGACACAATATTGGCGTCCACTCCGGCGAGTTTCATGATGATGAAACAGATAAGTACCGCCAGCGGCAGAACGCTGCTCACCAGCAGAGAACTTGCCAGATGCCCCAGCAAAACAATCACAACGATGATCGTGACCAGTATCTCCTCGGTCAGCGCCGTGCTCAGCGTACCGAGTGTCTCGTAAATCAGGTCGGTGCGATCGTAGAACGGTACTATCTCGATGCTGCTTGTCGTGACCCAGTCGGGCCAGTCCTCGCGCGGAGTATCGTCCAGCCAGTTCAGCCATTCGGCTTCATTTAGATATGCGCCCCTGTAGCCCTGAAATCCCTGCCCGGCGGCAAACATGGCCACGTTCCTGCGATCGACCTGCGAATAGTCGATGACGGGTTTACTCGGAAGCCCCGGTTCTATCTCATCGATGACATCCTTGACGTTCTGGATGGCCTCCAGAGGGTTAAACCCGTCCCTTACAGTCACTACACCGCCGACCGCCTCCGAGCCGTCGATGTCCAGTGCGCCGCGCCTCTGTGCCGGGCCGGTGGTTACATGTGCAACGTCCTTGACACGTACGGGAACATTCTCGTTGACCGTGATGACGGTTTGTTCGATATCGCGTTCTTCTTCGATGAAGCCCAGGCTGCGTATGAGGTATTCCACCCGGTTAATTTCAATATTACGGGCTCCGACATCCAGGTTGGAACGCTGCACGGCCCGTGCAACTTCATCGACGCTCACGCCGTAGGCCCGCATGGCGTCGGGGTCGATGTCGATCTGGTATTCCTTTTGAAATCCACCCACGCTCGCCACCTCGGCAATGCCGCGCGCCCCCCACAGGTAATAGCGCACGTACCAATCCTGAATTGTCCGAAGTTCGTCCAGATCCCATCCGCCGACAGGATTGCCGTCGGGGTCGCGGCCCTGGAGCGTGTACCAGTAAATCTGCCCCAGTGCGGTAGCGTCGGGGCCGAGCGTAGGTTCAACTTCCGCCGGTAGATCGCCGGGCGGCAGGCTGTCGAGTTTTTCAATAATACGGCTCCGTGACCAGTAGAAATCCACGCCGTCCTCGAACACGACGTAAATCTGAGAGAAACCGAAATACGAGAAGCTCCTGACTTCTTCCACACGTGGTATCCCCATCAGAGCCACCGTGAGTGGATAAGTGATCTGATCTTCGACATCTTCGGGGGAGCGTCCCATCCATTCGGTGAACACGATCTGCTGGTTTTCGCCGATGTCCGGTATGGCATCCACCGGAACGGGGTCGCGTGGCAGGAAACCCAGGTCCCAGTCGAACGGTGCCACCATCAAGCCGAAAACAATGACGACTATGAGCAGAAGCCCTACGATAACGGGATTGTAGAGACAGAATCCCATGAGCCGGCCCACCAGGGAACGGTCCGGCGCAGTGGGGTCCGGCTGGATCTCTTGTTCTTTTTTGTTTTCTTCAGACATGTTTTTTTTCTCTTTTTATATTTATTGATGGACAGTATGGTCAAAATGAACACTTCCGACGTGTCACTGCAACTGTTCTTTTACTTCTCCGCATCTCAGCATCGATTCCCCGAAGTACGGATTCAGTATTTCTTCCGAATCGGAAAACCAGTCGGGGCCTTCCTCGTCGAATGCCATTGGACAATGCAGGCGGTCAA
>PUMZ01000029.1 GCA_003551565.1 Candidatus Brocadiaceae bacterium
AGATTTGTGGATAATTACTGGCGGGCCCATGAAGACGGCCTGACGACAGACGAACCGTCCTGGCGTGCGCGCTCCAGACCACACGACTCACCACATAACAGAAATTTCTTCTCCATGAATGTCCGCCGCTACTGGGAGATATTCCATCAGTCTTCGTTTGAAGAAGCGGAAAAGATAGCGAATGACGGTACGGTCATACTGGAATTTCCGGACGAGTGGAAAGGGTATTTCGACCAGACGGCCATCGGTGAGTCACTGGGACTGGCCAATCCCGAGTATCCCAAAGATTCATGGCTGGATATGCGAACATTTTCCGCCACGATCGATGAGCAGGGATTCCCGTACTACCGCGGGCTTATTTGGTATGCACTGGATATCGAGATACCGGAAATTTCACTTGAAGACGATAAAGAGGTTTTTATGTGGTTTGGAGGAAACGACAGCAACACACAGGTGTTTATTGACGGGCGCAAGGCCGGTAAGTTCCGTACCGGCAATTTCCAGCCCGGTGAGGCTTCTGTAACCCCATACCTGCGACCCGGTGAAACCCAGCACGTCGTCGTATCGGTCGATAACCGTCCGGTATGTGAACTCGGTACCGGCGGCATTATGCGCCCGGTCGTGCTATATAAGCGGGCTCTCGGAGAAGACGAAGAGCGTACCCCTTTCCCTGAGGATTTCGATCCTGAGGATGCTCCGCTGTTTGCTCCTGCGGAATGACGCTACTAAACAATAGCTCTGAATCAGTATTCCATCGGTACAGAACACAGTGGTGATGACGTAAACGTGGTTCAATGAATATTTACAGTTAGGTAGTTAAATAATATCTTTGCAAAGGAAAAAAAGAGAAGTAATATGAAAAAAACAGGTATGTTATCAAAATTCGTTTTTATTTTCTGTGCCGTTATGAGTTTTCAACTTGTATCAGCAGGTTTTTCCACCGAGTTCGAAGGCGAGCCGAGTCCGCTCCATACCTACGAGACCGACGGCGAATTAGACGTCAGCCTTACCGCCACAAATGTCGGTGGGAGCGATACCGAGACGATAGAAGAATTAGTGTTCGCTGTTCCCGACCCGCCGTCGGCGGATTTCGAGGCGGATGAGACCTCCGGGGATGTCCCGCACGTTGTGCAGTTTACCGACCGGACCGATGGTGTCGTCTCCGGCCGGGCGTGGTACTTCGGGGATGAAAGCTACTCGGGGCCCTGGTCCCAGCAGAACGAACAGGCGGATTGGGGTGTTCGTACGGCAATGGCAAGCTCCGTTCTGCCCTGCGGCGCTATCGTAATCATGGGGGGACGTGACAGACTGGAACAAAACAACGACGTTTGGCGCTCTGATGATTAAGGAGAGACATGGGATCTGCTCACTGATGACGCCGGATGGTCCGCACGTATGGGCCACAGCGTCGTGAAATTGGAGGAGCAAACCCTGCTGCTGATGGGCGGTATGGATAGTGACTTGCGTTTCAACGACGTCTGGCGCTCCGAAGACGGCGGCGAGACATGGACCTTGGTGAACGATGCGGCTGATTGGAGCCCGCGCTCTGATTCCGATTCGGTGGTGCTGAGCGACGGCCGGATTGTGCTCGCCGGTGGGTGGGATTTTGGAAATAAGGAAGATGTATGGATTTCCGACGATGAGGGCGCTACCTGGACCGAGCAGACCTCGACGCCGGGATGGAATACCAGGTCAAATCATTCCATGATCGCGATGCCGGACAATACGATCCTCCTGATGGGGGGGGAGGATGAATACAGCGAAAACGATGTATGGCGTTCTACCGATGCGGGCGTGACGTGGCAGCTTGTTACCAATGGTGCTGAATCGGGTCGGCGCTCGGGTTTCTCAACCGTGCTGCTGCCCGATAACACCATTCTGCTTGCCGGCGGGGAAAACCAGAACGACGTCTGGAGTTCGAGAGACGGCGGTAAGAGCTGGCAGAAGCTATCTTCTGAAGCCGAATGGGCGGGAAGATTCAGTCATGAGAGCGTAGTGCTGCCCGACGGCAGCGTTGTGCTTTTCGGCGGAATGCGCGGCTCCACTCGCCTTCGTGACGTGTGGAGGCTTGAGACGGCGTCCTCCTATGAGGAAAATCCCGAACATACCTATTATGCTTTCGGCGATTACCAGGTGACACTCCAAAGCTATAACAAAGGAGGCACTTCCACCGTTGTTAAGACGGATTATATCAACGTAACCGGAGAGGAAATGTTGTTCTGGACCCTTACAATAAAAAAGCCGGAGGGCGAAGGTGTTACCGATCCAGCAATAGGCACACATACTTATGAGGTCGGTCATTACCTGCTTGTGGAAGCATCACCCGACCCCGGATGGAAATTCGAAAACTGGATCCGGAACGGACAGGCGGTCGATGACGGTAATTTTATATTGCTGGATATGGATGAGGACGAGGTGCTGCAAGCAGTCTTCGTGGAAAGCAATGATGAAGATAATGGCGATGGAGATAATCCTGAGGATGCTCTGCAGCATAAAATAGATACGGCGGAAGATAATTATCTGGAACTAAGCGATGATTATGAACTGACTCAGCCGATTATGATCGGTGAAGGTAAAGACGGTTTTACGCTTCGGGCCGCTCCCGACAAAATTGTTACTATCGATGCCGGAGGAAGCGAGGCTGCCATCGATATCCTTGCCGATAATGTCACTGTTAAAGGGCTTATCCTGGGAAACTTTGAACGTGCCGGTGTGTATGTCGATGGAGACGGCGCACGTATCGTGAATAACATGATAGATGGATCCGGAAGCAGTTCTTCGGGAATATTTGTTAATGCGAGTGAAGCGGCGATCGGCGGCAACTCCATCGAGCGTACTTATGAGGGGGTGTATATTTCTGATTTAGCGACAAAAACTCTCATAACCAATAATGATCTCTTTGATAACCTTTATGGCATTTTCAATGAGGGAGACAATACGGTAGCGCGCTATAATATAATAGCCGACAATGAAGTCGGCGCCGCCTCACCGACATCCCTTGAAAATCCACTTGATGCACGACGCAACTGGTGGGTGGATAACGCGCAGAGGATAGAAGACGACGTGATTTATGATCCGGTGCTCGATCAGGAGGGTCAGCAAGTCGGCGTTAGCAGCGGCGCGCTGGCGCTGCCCGACACGCCCGGCGAAGACCAGAGTGGTGGGATAGCTGTTCGTATGATGGACGGCGATACCGGTGAGGTCTTTGCCGTATCGCTTTCCGATATTACCGAATCCGTTGCAGCGCCGTTTACGCATGCAGACCGGGCGAGGTTCTCGCGTCTTACCGTTCCGGAGGAAGAAAAGGAAAATATTACCATGGTTGTTCTTGAGATAGGATACAACACCGAACCTTCCGAACGGATAGTTTACTGGATAAGTTCTCGTGCGGGAGAGGATGATGAATGGCATAAGCTGTACGAGGATGCGGATAACGTGAGCTGGAATGAAGGCAATAATCCGTTCAGTGAATTTGATTTCTTTATTCGCATAGAAATTCGTGAAGATACCATGCCTTCGCTGGCTGAGGATTTCAGCAGCGTCGTGTTTGCCTTACCCGAGGGTGTGGATGGTGGCGAGCCTGATGATTCCGATGATGGCAGCAGCGGGACTTGTTTCATCGCCACCGCCGCCTACGGCTCGCCGATGGCCGCTGAGATAGATACACTGCGCACTTTCCGTGACCGGGTGCTGCTCAAGTCAGATTCCGGTGGAAAGGCTGTAG
>PUMZ01000225.1 GCA_003551565.1 Candidatus Brocadiaceae bacterium
ATCACCACGATCGTGTAACGACGAAGCTCTTCACGCCCGGGCCACGCCACCTTCTGCAATTCGTTCTCGGTATCGATTAAAAGATCGACGCACGAGGAGGTTGTCGCATCCACGGTCTCCAGCCCCGTGCGAAAGCCGAAGAGAAAAAGCACCGCCAGACAACCCAGCATAACAAAAGCGACCGCCCCCCACAGCGCGCCATAGGGAACGCTCAAGCCCATAACCATGAAGGGATCCCCCCCGATAAAACGGGTTATGCGCCACGCCGCAAACAACAGAAGGGCCGCCAGCGCACCGCCGACGCAATACCTGGCATACCTGCCCTGATTGGGTTTGTATGGCAACAGTTTCATGTTAAAAGCTCTTTTTCGGTTCCGGTCGCTCGCTCAACGCGGCCCCATTGAATCGTGATCACTGAGCGGTAAGTTGGCAGGCCAGGAGGGACTCGAACCCCCAGCCGCCGGTTTTGGAAACCGGTGCTCTGCCGGTTGAGCTACTGGCCTGTTCTCCCCCTCTGACAAACCCCACGACACCCGGCGGAGAACCCCAAAACTATTTTTTCCTCTCCTTGTGGGCCGTATGGCGCCTGCATGAGGGGCAAAACTTGCTCAAATCCAGCTTCTCAACCCCATCACGTCTGCGGGAAGTGCGGTAATTCTGCCGCCTGCATTCGTTACATTGTAGCGTCAATTCCAGTCGCATATTCCATCCGGACCTATTCGATGACCTCTGTAACCACGCCGGCGCCGACGGTGTTGCCGCCTTCGCGGATGGCGAATCGGAGCTGCTCTTCCATGGCAATGGGCTCGATCAGCTCCACATCTATCGTGACATTATCGCCGGGAAGGACCATATCCCGACCCTCCGGCAACTTCACATTGCCGGTCACATCGGTGGTCCTGAAATAAAACTGGGGCCTGTAGCCGTCAAAGAACGGTGTATGGCGCCCGCCCTCTTCTTTTTTCAGGATATACACCTCGCCCTTGAACTTGGTATGCGGCGTGATCGAACCGGGTTTTGCCAGGACCTGCCCCCTGGTCAGCTCATCCTTCTGGATACCGCGCAGAAGAACACCCACATTGTCGCCGGCCTGGCCGCTGTCCAGCGTCTTGCGGAACATCTCCACTCCGGTCACAACCGTCTTGCTCACATCGCGGGTCAACCCAACCATCTCGATCTCGTCACCGACCGAGACAACCCCGCGCTCGATGCGTCCGGTGCCGACGGTGCCGCGCCCCTTGATGCTGAAAACATCCTCAACGGGCATGAGAAAGGGCTTGTCGACCTCGCGCGTGGGTTCCGGCAGGTAGCTGTCCAGCGCATCCATCAACTCGCCGATCGGCGCCAGCGCCTCCTCATCATCCTGATTCTCCAGCGCCTGAAGCGCCGAGCCCTTGATAACCGGCACATCGTCACCCGGAAAATCGTGGGAGGTCAGAAGCTCACGCACTTCCATCTCCACCAGCTCCAGCAGCTCCGGGTCGTCAAGCTGATCGGTCTTGTTCAAAAACACAACCATGGCGGGAACATTCACCTGGTGAGCAAGCAGAACGTGCTCGTGCGTCTGCGGCATGGGACCGTCCGCGGCGCTGACCACAAGAACAGCACCATCCATCTGGGCGGCGCCGGTAATCATGTTCTTTATGTAATCACGGTGCCCCGGACAGTCGACGTGCGCATAATGGCGCGCTTCGGTCTGGTATTCCACGTGCTGTGTGGCGATTGTGATCCCGCGATCGCGCTCCTCGGGTGCGTTGTCAATGCTCTCAAACGCGCGATAATCGGCCAACCCCTTCTTGCTCAAATACATCGTAATGGCCGCAGTAAGCGTGGTCTTGCCGTGATCAATATGACCGATCGTGCCGATATTAAGGTGCGGCTTGGTCCTCTTGAATTCTTCTTTCGCCATTTGTACCTCTACCTCCTTGCATTCAATCAAACAAACAAGTTGACTTAACGATGCTGCACTTTACCGAATAATCTATCGCCCGGACCCGACAACGGCCCCGGACCTTCTCCGGGATGCCACGCCCCCCCGTAACTGTTACCGCCATGCACTGGTGCTGCTGACGGGACTCGAACCCATGGCCTCGTCCTTACCAAGGACGCGCTCTGCCGACTGAGCTACAGCAGCACTGCAATCCGCTCCCGCTAAAAATGTACAGACAAATAGCACTCCCCGACAAACACCAGGTAAATTTAACGTATTTGAGATTGTTTGTCAAATACACCCCCCGTGAACCGGGAGAAAACGGCCGGGAATTTATGGAGCGGGCGATGGGACTCGAACCCACAACGGCTGGCTTGGAAGGCCAGCGCTCTTCCATTGAGCTACGCCCGCATGAACCGGTCTCGCGGCCAGAAGATCAAAAGCGTGGATATGGAAAAACTGGTGGGCAGGGAAGGATTCGAACCTCCGAAGGCGTATGCCAGCAGATTTACAGTCTGCTCCCTTTAACCACTCGGGAACCTGCCCATCGTCATAATAACGTCCGATTTTAACATATTCGGAGGCGGCGGTCAAACCACAGATCTCGACGAAGCCATTTGAAATCCCCCTGCGTATTCTATACACTGGATGGGGCGAAAAATGTTTCCCGTCGTTGACCAGAATCGGATGCCGAAACCGGAGGACAGGGGTGGCCAGAGAGAGCGAAAAATTGTGGGGGGGACGATTTGAGCGCGAGATCGCTCCCGAGGTGGAAGATTTTACCGAAAGCATCTCGTTCGATCACAAATTGTTCCGTCAGGATATACGCGGCAGCATAGCGCATGCGGAGATGCTTTTGAAGTGCGGCCTTATCAGTGAATCGGATTGCATCGCGATCCGCGAGACCTTGAAAGAAATCGGGGCGGAGATCGAGGCGGGAACGTTCCGGTTCGATCAGAAGCATGAAGATATACACATGAACATCGAGGCGGCCCTGATAGACCGGATCGGTGAACCAGGCCTGAAGCTGCATACCGCACGGAGCCGGAACGACCAGGTCGCCTGCGATTTGAAGCTGTGGACCCGCTCCGCCATCGATTCCGTTGCCGGCCTCCTGGAGAGCTGCCAGAAGGCGCTCCTGGACAGGGCGGAAACGTTCTCCGAAGTGATCGTTCCCGGCTACACCCACCTGCAGCACGCCCAGCCCGTACTTTTCGCCCATGTGATGCTGGCCTATATCGAGATGCTGGACAGGGACCGGAGCCGGCTCAGGGACTGCCGCAAGCGCCTCAATATCTGCCCGCTGGGGGCGTGCGCTCTCGCCGGCAGCGCCTTGCCGGTGGATGCCGATTTCACAGCCCGCAAACTCGAATTCGATGCCGCGTTGACCAACAGCCTCGATGCCGTCAGCGACCGGGACTTTGCCGTTGAATTCGTCTTCTGCCTCTGCATGGTGGCCATGCACATCTCGCGCCTGGCGGAAGAGTGGCTCCTGTGGGCGTCGAACGAATTCGACTTCATCGATCTCGACGAATCGTTCTGTACCGGATCGAGCATAATGCCACAGAAAAAGAACCCGGACGTCCTCGAACTGATCCGGGGCAAGACAGGACGGGTCTACGGAAATTTGACGGACCTGCTCACAACCCTTAAAGGCCTGCCCCTCGCTTACAACAGAGACCTCCAGGAAGATAAGTTCCCGCTCTTCGAAGCCGGCAGCGAAGTGGGAAAATCACTTGCAATACTGACTCAGCTCATATCGAAGACAGGCATTAAAAAAGACCATGCCGCCAGCGCCTGCGGCAGGGGTTACATGGACGCCACGGCGCTGGCCGATTACCTGGTGCTCAAAGGCGTGCCGTTCAGAGAATCCCACCGCGCCGTGGGAGCGATCGTCAGGCATGCCGCTTCAAGCGACAAGAAACTCTCCGATATGGCCGTGGAAGATATGCGAAAGTTCCACCCACTGATCTCCGATGACGTGTTCCGGGTGCTGGGTGCGCGCAATTGCGTGGACAATTACCGTTCCAGGGGCTCTTCGGCGCCCGCGGAAGTGCAACGGCGAATCGATTTCTGGAATACAAAGCTGGATGCATAGCAACAGAAAGTTTCGCATAACATATACCCCCATAGCAGGGTAGAAAAATGACGGAACGTCCGAAAAAATGCCTGAATGAGAGCGATCAGTTGCTCCTGTATACCGAATGCGGGCTCCTTACCGGCGATATGAGTTCCCTGGGATGATGACAACGCACTTTGCAGACAGGCTGTTCGAGGCGACACGGGAGAAAAAAAGCCATGTCGTCGCAGGACTCGACCCCCGCGCGGAACTGATGCCGCCCGAGCTTATCCGCAAAGCATTGCGGCGCCGGGGCGATTCGCCGGAGGCCATGGCCGAGGCGATTGTGGAATTTAACGCCGCCGTTATCGACGCCGTCGCCGACCTGGTGGCGGCCGTTAAATGCCAGATCGCCTATTACGAGTGTTACGGGGTTGCCGGGCTGTCAGCATACAGGCGCACGATCCGCCTCGCCCGGGACCACGGTCTGATCGTTATCGGCGACGTAAAACGCAACGATATCGGGAGCACCGCCAAAGCATATGCCATGGCCCACCTGCGGGATGATGCGGCGCATAACGATGACCGCCTGGCGAGCGACTTCCACGTCGACGCCATCACCGTAAACCCACTCTTCGGCGCCGACGGCGTCCTGCCGTTCGTTGAAAGGGCGGCCCGAAGCGGCAGTGGAGTTTTCGTGCTTGTCCGGACCAGCAACCGCACCTCCGGCCAGCTGCAGGATTTGCAATGCAACTCACGCCCCTTCCATCGGCATGTGGCTTCTCTTGTGCAGGAGTGGGGGGAGGGCTTTGTCGGAAAGCAGCACTACAGCCTCCTCGGAGCCGTGGTCGGCGCCACCTTCCCGGCTCAGCTCAAAGAGCTGCGCGCGGCGATGCCCGGTATACCGTTCCTCATTCCCGGATTCGGGGCGCAGGGGGGAGGAGTCGCCGATGCCATTGAAGGGTTCGACCGGCACGGCGGCGGAGCGCTGGTCAGCTCTTCGCGTGCACTGATCTACGCCTTCCGAAACGGCCGTTACGCCTCCGATCGCGGCGGAGATGCTTTCAAAGACGCCGTGCGCGCCGCAACCGAAGATATGCGCTCGGCACTGTGGGAAGGCGTCCGCAGAAAACGCTGAAAACCACACCGGGAGCCGTTAATACATAAGTTCTCAGTGAACCACGTAGTTCAGGAGATTCTTCCACCGGGCCTGTTCCGGTGGAAACGAACGGGAGTCACTGAACATCTACCGTCAATACTTACCAGAACTCTTCCCGGACGCAGGAAGAACCCCGGCAGAACACGGAGCAACACAGATGGCAGAGAGCACAGCGACAAAACTTACCTGCAAAATCCTCACCCCCCGGCGCCGTACGCCCCTGCGCATCAGCAGGGGAATATCGGCCGGCCCCTGCATCGTATGGGTGCGCATCGCGTCCGGAGGCATAGAGGGGTGGGGCGAGGCCGGCCCGTTTTCAACCGGAACACATACCGAAACCAGGGAGGAAATCGAAGACGCGTTGGATCGCGCATCCGCTGCGATCCGGAGTTACGGCCCCCTCGAGAGGCAACGTATCACCGGCGCGATCCGCTCGGGCCCCGGAAAGACATCCTCCGCCGCCATGGCCGCGATCGATACCGCCCTGCTGGACTGGCTGGGAAAGAAGGTGAACCTGCCCCTGTGGCGGCTTTGGGGACTGGACCCTGCCGGTATCCCCCCGACATCCGTGACCATAGGGATCTCCGAACCGGAAGCCGCCGCCGAACGCGTGCGGGACTGGCTGCAGGGGGAGATGAGCGCGGAGAAACTCTTTCCGGGCGGAGGGGGCGCCTTCCGTGTTCTGAAGGTCAAGCTTGGAAGCCCGGAGGGGATCCGGGCCGATAAGGCCATGCTCGATGCCGTCGTGGAGGAGGCCGGAGGTGCGGATATTATTGTCGATGCCAACGCCGGCTGGAGCCTGGAAGACGCTTCAGAAATGTGCATCTGGTTGCATGAAAAAGGCATAAAACTGCTTGAACAGCCCCTTGCCGCGAGCGGCATCGGGGACTGGCGCAGGCTTCACGCCATCGCACCGCTGAAGATCTTCGCCGATGAGAGCTGTCTCAACGCCGAAGATGTCTTTTGCTGGGCCGACGCCATCGACGGCGTGGTGATAAAGATGATGAAATGCGGCGGACTCTCCGCGGCGTTGTCGATGCTCAACACCGCCCGCTCGTGCGGTCTGAGCGTGATGCTGGGCTGCTATTCCGACAGCACCCTTTCCAACAGCGCAATGGCCCAGATCGCTCCCCTGGTCGATTACGTCGACCTGGACAGCCACTTCAACATGACAGATGATCCTTTTCGGGGTGCTTATGTCCGGGACGGGCGCCTGATTCCGGATGACCTGCCGGGGATCGGAGTGACACTCCATGAAAATTAATCCAAACCACCGCATCGCCATCCTGTTACATAACGGGATCCTCGGCGACAAGGGCAAGACCGGCCTGACCATGTTGCGATACAGCAAGAGCAATATCGTCGCAGTCATCGACAGGGAATGCGCCGGCCGGGCATTGGGGGAATGCGCCGGGATAATCCGTGATGTGCCGGTGGTAGCGTCCGTGGACGAAGCCCGTCCCTACGACCCGGATGTGCTCGTCATCGGGATTGCTCCGTCCGGCGGGATTCTGCCCCCGGAATGGATGGACGAGATAAGTTCCGCGCTGCATTCGGGGATGTCCCTGGTTAACGGGCTGCACACCAGGCTCTCGGAACTTCCGGAATTCATGTCCGTTTTGCGGGAGGGGCAGTGGATCTGGGACGTGCGGCGGGAACCGGAAAATCTGTCGGTCGGATGCGGGAAGGCGGCTGAGCTGCAGTGCAGGCGCGTTCTGACGGTCGGCACCGACATGGCCGTGGGCAAGAAATGCGTTGCTCTCGAGATGAACGATTGCGCGCTGAAGCGGGGCTGGAAATCGAAGTTTTTGGCCACCGGCCAGTCGGGAATTATGATCTCCGGAGGAGGCGTGGCCCTTGATTCGGTCCGGGTGGATTATGCCGCCGGAGCGGTCGAACAGATGGTCCTTCGCGCCGCCATGGACAGCGAACTGCTTTTTTTGGAAGGCCAGGGCTCGATCCTGCATCCTTCTTCCTCGGCCACGTTACCGCTCATCCGCGGGATGCAGCCAACCCATCTCGTTCTGGTTCACCGGGCGGGCCAGGAAAGGATTGCCAACTGTCCCGAGCTGAGGATACCCCCGCTGGCAAGGGTTGTGAAGCTTTACGAGGATTTATCCGCTGCTGCCGGTGTTTTCGCCCCGTCCCGCGTCGCCGCCGTGGCGCTGAACACCTGTAAACTCCCTGAATCCGATGCGCTGGAAGCCATAGGGAGCGCGGAAGCGGAGACCGGGCTTCCGTGCACCGATCCCGTCCGCTACGATGCCGGGCCGCTGCTGGATTCCGTGCTTGCATAGCCTGCATGTCCCGCGAGCCTCCAGTGCCGTAGCTGTGGCAGAGACAAACGCCGTTTGCCTGTGCTCAGGCCCGAAGGGCCGATCTCAACAATAGCCCCGGGGGACCGGAGGGAGCCCGTGCGGGTTAATTATTGTCTTTGGGTTATGAAATTTGCGGGGTCTTCATTCCAAACCTTCAGGTTGCAAGGCCCTTTATGGAAAATTCAATTTTGCCTGGGTCGCCGTTTTGGATCATTACGTTGACGACCGAGCCTTCGAATTGTGAGAAATGCAGTATAGCTTCCGGAGAATACGGGGACAATGCCGGCCGGCGGCCGGAAGCGAAGGGCGTTTTGGGTTTCGGAGGGGTTGTGCTATAATCGGAGTATCGGCGTGTGGGCGAATTGCTTTACGGCTGCGCGGAAATGCCGGATGATCAGCGCTGCGCCCGTAGCTCAACCGGACAGAGCATCGGTCTTCGGAACCGAGGGTTGGGGGTTCGAATCCTCCCGGGCGTACCATTTTCCCCAGATCTAACCTGGCCTCAGGGAAAAAGTTACACGTCAGGGGCTTTGTGGCACCCCCCCACCGGCACTCTCCTGATAGCAGGCAAGGTGATAGCAAAATACATCGGGGGTTGGCCCCAAAATTGGTACATGTTTCCTGTAGGTTATTGTGAGGACCTCCCTCCCCTACAGGGGGAGTGAAAATTTTTTCAAAAATTTCTTTTTCAATTTTTTATTTTCCAGGTCTTAGCCCCAATATTTCAGTGCGCCGTGAAAAGGTGCATAGCTCCAGTGGGAGAGCGAAAGTCCTGCCCGGCAACTGTTGCTCCGGCCGGTAGCAGTCAAAGAAGTCGTGGAGGTGACAAAGCGGCTGAAGCCTTTGACGCAAACGGAGCATCAGCTTGGGCTTTTCGGGGACCGCATGAGCTGTCATAAGTTTCTGTCGAATCAGCTGAGGCTCTTCATGCGGAGCTGCTTCAACCATCCGGAAGGCAGGGGGAAGGCCGTACAGAGGTTTTAAAATCCCGGATTCATCCATCGAAAAAGGGGGACGCTGCCGGTCGAGTGTGGAAACAATGCGGAAGCCAGCGGAGATGCCGATAACCATTAACACCAGGAAAATCGACGACAAGTCGCGAAAATGAGGAGCAATTCATGCACGAAGACACCATAACAGGCCGAGAAAGAACGTTGCGCGCGCTGGCCGAAGAAAAAGGCGGCGGATAGCTGCTGAACTTTTCCTCCTTGCTCGGCCCGGAAGTACCGGTCGAGAACATTCATGCTTTTTCCGACGAGGCCGGCAAAGAGTATGGGAACTACCGTTAACAGGAGAATAAATTCATGTCCTTAACAAACGAAGTGAAAGAACATGCCCTCTCGTCGGGTGCCGACCTGGTCGGTATCGCCGGCATTGACCGCTATGAAAATGCTCCCGTTATGATGCGTCCGCAGGGCTTGTTGCCGGAGGCACGCTCCGTGGTGGTGATGGCGCTCCATCATCCCGACGGATGTATAGAGATGGGCGGCGACCCACACCCACAGGATATCGGGCCCTATACGGTGCAGTATACTATGAACTCGATGCTTGATGAACTGAGCTTCCGGATGGGGCGTTTCCTTGAGGATGCCGGGTGGGACGCTCTGCCCATCGTCTCCTCCAACATATGGCGTTACCGCGGTTATGAGGGGCTCAGGGAACATTTCGCCCCGGATGTTTCGCATATCCATGCGGCCGTGGCCGCCGGTCTGGCCGATTTCGGGTATTCCGGACTCGCCATGACACCCGAATACGGCCCCCGCAACCGGTTCGTGCAGGTGATCACCACCGCCCGGCTGGAAGCCACGCCCCTGTTGCAGGAAACGCTCTGCGATGATTGCGGGCTGTGCCGGAAACATTGTCTGTCCGGTGCCCTGACCGAAGAAATCGATGGATGGAACGAGGTGAAAATCTCCGGCCGTACGTTCCGGTATGCCAATAAAAATCTTTGGCGCTGTGCATGGGGAGAGCATTTCGATATCGATCTGGATCTTGAACTTCCCGCCAGGGTCGATGAAGAGACCATACTGGACGCTATCGAGGAACATGGGCAGAGGGGCGGCGAGTTCGGATCATGCCTGCGGTATTGTCTGCCGAAACACCTGAGATACTTCGACAGGTCCTATACCACGGCGCCGCGCCGGAGGAAGGAGATCGAGAACCCGCCGGCCCGTCCGCGCCGGAAGGTTATGGAACAGATCAATGGCGTCTCCTCCGTCTATGGTTGCGAAGGGGCAATTATGCTGAGCAGCGACAAACTCGCTTCCTGTGGGATCGACCCGTCAAAGTTCCTGCCGGATGCGCGTTCGGGCGCTGTCGTTTATTTTCATCTGAATGATCACATCCCGGAGTCAGGCAGGATTCGTGCGGCGTGCCAGGATAAGGCAAATTTTGCCGCCTACCGGATCGCCAGGATCCTTGAAGACGAGGGATACAGCGTGGTGTGCGAGAGCCGGATCGCTCCCGATGATCTGGACCACATGCTGAGTGGGACCGATGCGGAAGGAGCGGTGAGTGTGCAGACGGTTTTCACGTCCGCTTCACTGCCCGATTCGGATCCGACTTCCGCAGTTACCTGTTCTGTCCGACCCGATAAAGGACTCAAACACGCGTTGCACGACAGAGCGCTGCGTTCGGGAGTTGACCTTTTCGGGGTGGCTCCAGCCGATCGGCTGACGGAAATAGCGGGAAAACTGCGCCCGGTGTATGCGAATCGGACCGTCTTGAATGCCAGGGATCGAAATCGTAATTTCCAGCCTTTCGATCCGGAAATCACGGAGGAACCGATTGAGATCAAAACGCCTGAAGACACGCTTCCCGGCCCCGAATCGGTCATCGTGCTCGGTCTGCATTACAATTCGGCCCCCGTGCAGTATGCCGCGGAACCGCCGGCCAAAACAGTCGGGCCGTATGTCTTCTCGCGTTATGAGTCGCAGTTTTTACTGACTCGGTATGCGCTCGATGTGGTTGCCATGCTCGAATCCGGTGGATACCGGGCGGCTGTCAGCTTCGACCCGCTCGGTACCGGGGGCTATACCGCATCTGTGCGGGGGAACTTATATGACAAATTCTCCTGCCGATTTGCGGCGATTTCCGCCGGGCTGGCCACGATCACGCGTTCGGGGATACCGGCGACGAAAAACTTCGGAATCAACCAGGTATTCGTCGCTGTCGTGACCGATGCGGAGCTGGAGGCGGATGATCTTGAAATTTATGACAGCTGCGGCGACTGCCAAAAATGTCTGCAATCCTGTCCCGTCGGAGCATTCCGGAATCCGGTGCAATTGGAAGTGGATGGCCAGCCTGTGACATTTGCGGACAGGGATTACAGGCGCTGTGACTGGGACAAACGCTACTTCCTTCCTGCGGAATCGGGTTTCGGTGTGATGGGTTCGCCCGTAGATCTGCATCCTCCTGATGAGGTTAGTACCGAGGAACTCGATAAAGGGCTGCGAAAGCATGATCCCATTACGAAGGGACGTCCAAGCATAGCGGAAAAATGTGTCGTTGTCTGTCCGCTGGGCGCTGGTAGAGCATAGCCAGTTATCGTCCAGAGGTCTTTAGAAACTTATTACTTAAAGAAAACTGTTTTTTACCAGTCTCAACCGAGAAGAACCATTATTTTTAATGGAATGGTGAGTCGTTCAGTAAACAAGTCATCGATTACGGCCCGAAACGGCAGCGATAAACGGCAAGTCTCACGCATAGACACTAAAGGGCGAAGAACAGCAAAACTGCTTTATGATTCTATCAGCGGTTCCGTGGCTGCACGGAATATCAAATTCTCTTTTCAAGCGTCTCCCCGCGAATCTGGCTTGTTTGCGCAGCCTGACAACCCGCTGCTCAACCTCCTTCGGAGTTTTATGCGGACAGGTGTTGCTAGCTCGAGAGCGTTCTTCAAGGCCTTCCTTTTCATATCTTCTTAGCCATTTTCCTACCGTATTTTTGCTGCACTGCCCAGGGGGTCAGCATCTACCAGGGCACCCCGAGACGTAATTTTTTTTGACGGGCCTATTTTCTCACATTCTTGTTTCCAATTGCAGAAATGAGTTTGCTGGACTTTCTGAATCGTTTTCCTGGCGGGCAGGAATAACTATGATTACCTTGTAAGAATTCGTTTCCCAAATGGGTTTGGGTATTCACCCCGGGCCCACTGACATTGGCCTTGCAGCATCGGTATGCATGCCTCAGTGTGTCCATGCAATATCTCCTGTCGTAAAGACTGTAAAAGTGCAGCTCAGGTGATTCCTCTTCATCGAAGGCTTCAGCTACATTGAAATACAACCTAAAAGGGGTTACAATAAATGCAGACATAGGAGAAAAAGGCATAAATAGAGAGGGGAATGAAACATGCATGGAACCAGAGAAATAATCCGGGAAGCAGCTGCACTGCCGGTGGAAGAACGGGCCGTTATAGTGGACTCCTTACTGCGGACGCTGAACCAGCCTGAAACACAAACAGATGCTGCATGGGGTGATGTTGCAAAACGCAGGCTTTCAGAACTCAGGTCCGAACGAGTACAGCCTGTGGGAGGAGCTCAGGTTTTTGATGAAATAAAGGAAAGGCTTGCAAAATGAATTTTTTCTTTCACCCGGAAGCACAGACTGAATTTAATGAGACTGTGGCCTATTATGAGGAATGTGAGCCGGGGCTCGGGGAAGATTTTGTTTCTGAAGTTTATGCAGCAATCCAAAACATTCTAGCTTTTCCCGAAGCATGGCCGGTTTTGGAAGACGACATCCGCCGTTGTCTGACCGCCAGATTTCCTTTCGGTGTGCTCTATAGCATTGAAGAAGGCGGCATATTTATTCTTGCCGTAATGCATTTGCACCGTTGCCCGGGTTATTGGAAGCAAAGGAAGTGAACTCCCTCTCAACATCCAGCCTCCGGAGTTCCTCGCGAAAAAACAAACGGTTGTTCATATCTGTCAGCTGATCGCGATACGTCAGGTGAGCGACCCTTTCTTCGTGCCGCGCTCTGTCAATGGCTGCGGAAATGATGGAAGGAACGATTCTGAATAATGATACATGTTCTGCCGACCATATTTTGCTGTCGCGGACAACCAGGAAGTTCTCGGTGCGGATAAAATCCTCCGAAAATCCATCGAAAGTATAATAGGGGTAATCGTCTCCTTCACGCAGACGCAAGCCGATCGTCTCGATGCCGGTTTCGCTTTTGATAAGAGCAACCACATCCCTATCGAATCCTCGGTGCTGTCCACTCCATTGAGTCGTTTCAGGACTCCCAGCGCCAGTGTTTTCTGTACCCCTTCTATGCGAGCTGTCTTATTCATCAAATAGTTATACCAAATTGTGTCATTTTGATCATACGATGTATCCACGCAATCTGCAGCTTCGGCTCCCGCAGGGACCGATTAGAAGCTGGCCTCTTTTTCCGTACCGTTCCCCTTTGAGATTATTTACCATTCTGCGGCCCGATAACAGCTATTTCCCTGATGTGGGAAAACAATTTTAAGGCTGTTATTGTTTCTCGCACCTGTTCCTCCCGTTTTGTTTGGCCCGATACAGCGCTTGATCGGCTCTCTTTACCAGATGTTCAAGCGTATCGTCCCTTGTGAACAGGGCAGCCCCCATGCTGACTGTCACCCGGATTTTTCCCTCGCGGAAGGATATCTTTTCCATCTTCTTCCTTATACGTTCACAGAACTGCAGAGTTTTATTCAGGCCGGTTCCGGGTAAGAGGATGATGAACTCTTCGCCCCCGAACCTTGCCGGAAGGTCTTCAGTCCGGCAATTGGCACTGATAAGGTCGGCAAAACCCATTAGCACCTCATCTCCGGCGTCGTGTCCGTAATTGTCATTAACGGACTTGAACCGGTCGAGATCGGCCATTACTAAGGATAATGGATGGTTATTTCGGCGGGAAAATGACGCATCCGTTTCAAATCGCTGGTTGAAATATCTTCGGTTTGCAAGGCCTGTGAGGGGATCGGTCTGCATGAGTTTCTGGATCCTGGCATTGGCCTTTTCCAGCTGCCTGTTTTTGTTTACCAGCTCAATAGTCTTATTGTAGAGTTCGTCATTCATCTCCGATACCTGCCTGACTATATCGGTGTCGGATGCTTCGAACCTTTCAGCGAAGATCAAGACGTTGTCTTCCGCTTTGAATGCAAAGCAATTGAGGTGAATGTCGGATCCCTTCAGCTTGCAGATTCGGGGGAAAAGGTGCTCCTCTGTGGAGAAGGCGGGCACGATCTTCCCGTCTTCGGATATCGGTTTCAGGATACTCGTAAGGTACTGTCCGAGGGGCCTGTCACCGATCATTTTTTCAAAACTCCGGCTGCAATCGATAATCCGGTATCGGGAATCTGCGAGTATCGACGGCAGCGACGGGGTCTTGTTCAGCAGGTGCGCTACCAACCGGACATTATTTGTCATTGCTTCACGAAGCTTCATTTTTTCAGATGCTCCTCATCTTGCTCCCACCATCGGCGCGCGAGGGTTACAGATTCACGGCAATTTGGTGCATAACCATCCGATGCAAAGCTGTCTGCTAATTCGGGCGAGTTGTTGAACGCAAGCCCGCCCAGCATAACCCGCGTATTCCTGGTCGAACGGGCTTTTTTTACCTTATCTGTCAGTTCAAAAACGTTTTCAAGGTTAAAAGGCATGGTCACGGAAACTGCCAGCAGGATCGGTTGTATTTTGTCCGTCATCTTGAGTATCTCTTCCCCCGGCGTATTGGCGCCCAGATATTTAACATCCCATCCGTCCATTTCCAGCGCATTGGCGACCAGCCTGGCCCCCATTTCGTGGTATTCATTGTGAGCGGATGCCACTATTGCCGCGCCGCGCTCCGCATGCTCCGGCGGATTGAATTGCATATACTGCATTGCTATAACGCAGTTTGCGATAGCCGTAGCCAGGTGCTCTTCGGCTACTGATAATTCCCCGTTCTCCCACAACTCTCCTATCCTGTACATGGCCGGACGGAGTATGTCGCAATAAAAGTCCATGATATCATCTGCGCCGGAGCAATGTTCCATACTGATTTTGAGGCTCTGCTGTCGGTCGCCCTCCAGCAAAGCTTCAAGAAAACGTTTGCAGGTCTTTTCCCGGCGTGGAGACGTTTGGGCGGATATGAATGCCGTGTTTTGGCTGAGAGTGATAAAATCGTCATGGCGGGAGAGCATCCAGTCATAGATTCTCAAGATAGGTGCGGCGTTTTCAGCATCGACAATGTCGCTAACGGCTTTTTTCCAGGCGTTGATGTGAGCTGGAAAATAATCAAAATCAAACCCTCTTTTATGATAACTTCTGTAGACCCACGGCACGATTGACTCCAGCAGGGAAAAATTGTTGAGTCGGAAAACATTCGCCATGAATATGGCATGATTTTTGTGATTGTCCAGCATCAATTGGCGTGCATTTTCTCCCCGAAGGTGTTTGATATCTTCTCGGGCTTCCATCACATCATTCACCTGTTCAAGTAATGTGTAGAGCTGTGCTTTGTATGCTTTAACGGATTGTTCGGGCACAAAAGGAAGCTGACCGGTTTCTTTTATGATGTCGTTTAGAAGACCGGGTTTGTCGTGTTGTTTCTTGTTTTCCATTATTATTTTGCCCGTAAAAAAGTTCTCTGGTTCGCAAACAATTGAACGTACTGGTTCAGCGTGAGATGGACGTTTCCCCTTCCTTTCTTGGTTGGTTGTCGACATAAGAAACGGCGGTTTTCTTACGCCGTGAAAGGCTGCCGGCTCCGTGGTAAAAGGTTTTGAGACATTCGTGTAAATCCCAACACTTTCCTTTTTTTCAAGGAGGAGGCAGAGTCCTATGAAGTATGATATCGGATTGACCTGCACCGCAAGTTTTTTCAAGCATGCGAAATTGGTGAAGTAAGGTAATAAAGTTGTGGTACAGCATACTTTCTTCTTCCAAGCCGTCCTCACGTAAAATTTTTTTAATCTCCCCGGCACTATGAACATCAACAACGTAGATGCATTTATGATTGCGCTCCAGGCCCGAGCGGATAAACGGCACAATGGTTTCCGCCCACTCACGGCGGCTTTCGTGGATGAGGCAGAGATGGTTGTGGGGCTCAAGCTCATCGATCAGTCCGTACAGGGCGGCATACTCAGGTGCATCGTGGGCGAACAGTTCTTCACTCATGCGGTCACTCCCCACAGCAAAAGGTGAACACACGTTGTCAGCGGCAAAAGGTTCCGGCATGTTCAGTCTATTGCTTTTGCAACTGCATTTGAGAACGCCCCATTATATATTATAACATGAAGTTTTTCAAAACGATCATTGTCCAATCCGAAGATGAGGGTTTTACTGAAAATATCTGTGTCCACTGCAGCCAGCCGCTGGAAGACGATCCGGCAGGGGCAGCGACATACATAGCCCGCGGTGAACGGAGTGAGCCGCGGGG
>PUMZ01000287.1 GCA_003551565.1 Candidatus Brocadiaceae bacterium
AAATATTTAAGCAAACAACATCTGGCAAAAGACTAAAAATCAATAATTAAATAAATTATCTCTATTCTTTATTTGACAATATTTGCTTTTGTTTATAACTTTTTTGTTGCTATTTTGTTACCTGTTTTTATTTTTTGTATATCTTTACAAACAAAAGAAACCAAAGGATTAAAAAAAGAATAATAAACCAAAATAACAAAATTATGCCTGTATATTTAAGAAAAAGAGAGTATAAAACAAAATTCAGGTATTATCTGGACATATACCACAACGGCAACCGGAGATATGAGTATCTGGACTTATACCATGAAAAAAGTAAAAATCCTATCATATCAAAAAACAATAAATATCATAAAGAACTGGCAGAGCAAATCAGAGCCACAAAGCAATTGGAGATTGAGGGAGATAATTATAATATTGATGCAAAGCATAGACAGGATATTTATTTTGTTGACTACTTTACTAACTGGATTGCTAATTATCCTAACAAGGATGTTAGACTGGCAAAAGCCTGTTTAACCTACTTCATTAAATTTTTAAAGGCCACAGATAGCAACCAAAGATTAACCACAAAGGATATTGATAAACACCTTGCAAAAAATTTTAGAGAGTTTTTAACCAACAATCTCAATGGAGAAACACCACACAACTATTTTCAAAAGTTTATTAAACTATGCCATGAGGCCACAGAAAAAAAGATATTCAAAGAAAATCCATGCAAAGGCATCAGAAACACCAGACCAGAGGGCTTGAAAAAAGATATATTAAGCAAAGAAGAGATTATAATCTTACACAATACACCAGCCGGCAATAATGAGATTAAAAGAGCCTTCATGTTTTGCTTAAATACCGGTATAAGATGGATTGATGTAAAACATCTTAAATGGAGAAATGTAGAAAAAAATTATATAAAAGTACCACAGTTAAAAACAGGCATTGAGGTTATTATTAATTTAAATGACCGAGCTAAAGAGATATTATCAGAGAGAGGCAAAAGAGATGAGCTTGTATTTAATCTGCCATCACATAGTTATGCTTTAAGATTTTTACAAAAGTGGGTTGATAGTGCTGGCATTGATAAAAAAATTACATGGCATTGCTCCAGACATAGTTTTGCAGTAAATTTATTGATAAACCAAACAGATATTAAAACAACAAGCTCTCTTTTAGGCCATACAACAATGAAACATACAGAAAAATATACAAGGGTTGTTAATGAGCTGAAAAAAAAGGCAGTTGATAACATAAATTATTAAACCATGAGTATAGAAATAAGCATAAGAGCCAAATTTGGACTATTAAACCATTTTAAAAGAGATTTTGATGAGTTTTTTAATGACAGTCTAACAAGGTATTACATGCAATTTAGTGATAAAGTTGCTATCAATGATAGAATTATAACAAAAGAAGAAAATTTCAATTATAGGATGTTTGGAGCTTTGCCGGACGGCATCAAAAAGCCTTTAAAAATTACTGTAAAGAAGGAATGCAAAGGGTTTGAGGTGCTTGAAAATGATTTTATAGATATTGAGTTAAATGAGTGCAAAAGTCTTTTAAATGAGCTTGAAAACAATCCGGCAATGTATCTAAAACCGGAGTTAAAAAAACCTTTGGATTTATACATTAACTACCTGGAGAAAAAGCAAAAACATCCATCAAAAAAAGCATCCAAACAAATAACTTACCAATGGTTAGGCAAACCGGATATTGATTTACCAGAGCTTTATAATGAGCTTATAAATAACAACCTTATTATAAATGACATCTCTCCAGATGACTTTAAGGCAATATTTACAGGCCAGCCAATAAAGAATATAAAACAACCTATTAAATGGCATGATAACAATGCAAGTGAGCTATTATATTTTATTACTCAATTAATGAAAAATCTTATAAAGCATGAAAGCAGGATTGATTATAAAAGATTAAAAGCATGTTTTATAGAACCAAATGGCAAACCATTTGAAACTGATTTTAGAACCTTAAAAACAAACCTCACCATTAACCTCTCACAAAACAAACAAAATGTTATTGATAGGATAATAGACAACCTAACTTAAACATCCTTTACATTTTACCTTTACATTTACAAGCAGCCGTTGTTAGTGGTTTTGCTTTCAATCTTTGTGTTTATTTGCCATGTAATTACAAATAATTGATGGCCATCATTTTTTATAAACTAAAAATTATATAAAAAATGCAGAAAACACAAAATTTAGAGCAACGGTTAACAAATATTGAAACATTGCTGTTATCCAGCAAAGTTGTTTTGACATTTGACGAGGTGGCAGTTTACACAGGTTTGAGCAAATCATACCTTTACAAGTTAACATCCACAGGCAAAGTGCCACACTACAAGCCATCCGGCAAAATCATTTACTTTGATAAAAAAGAGATTGATAACTGGCTATTGAGCAACCGGAGAGTAACCACAAAAGAGATTGACATGAAGGCGGCAACCTATTGCACCACTAAAGAGATAGTAGGTGTGAAATGATATTAACGGATTATTATCAATGCAAAAAACTGACAGAGGCCAAAAGCAGATTTGATGTAATTGAGGCCACCGGAGAATATGATTTTTTTGAAAATCTGCTAATAAACAAACGTGCCTTCAATGTTGGCGGCCTTTCCTTAAACCTTGTTGAAAGGCCTGACAAATGGAGTGGTAAAGCCACAGATTTAGCATTGACAAAAGGCAGCTCAAATATTACAAGCATTAAGAGGCCTAATATTGAAACAAACATAGGTTTTGGCGACATTAAAGGCAGCAATGATGGCTGTATTATTGTTTTTAATTCAGATTTTGCAGAGGCCGGCATCCAAACCATTGAAATTTACATTGCCAGAGGCCTCAAAAATGACACCACAGCATTATGGCAGCTTTTCACCGATGGAGAGCTATTGCATGAGGTTGAGGTTTTGAAAAAAAAGACGGTAACAAAAATTGTAACCAATGTTTGATAATGTTGATTTTATCTTAAGTAAAGAAAGTTGCAAGGATGTAAACTTTTTAAAAGATATTCCAAAGCAATTGACAGCCATAACAAACAGTGGTCATGGCCAGTTTGGAGATTATGTTAATGGCTATCTGGATAGCTTGAAAGTTAGTATCACTGAAAAAAGAGTGAAAATATCAAATAGCAGCCTTTGCAAATATTACTTAAAAGATAATTTCAAAACATTGTCAAAAGGTGATACAAAAAGAGCCATTGAGAAAATATCAGATAGCTTGCATCTGCCTTTTAACCGGTCAGATGTTTGCAGGATTGATGCAGCCAGAAACCTTGTATTAAAATATGATGAGAAAATTTATTATCCATTTTTAGGTGAGGCCAAAACATATCAGAGGCTTGAGCAAAACAATGGCCTTTACTACAATAACTCTTTGAGGCAACTGGTATTTTATGGCAAAGAGTATGAGCAAAAGCAGAAAGGCCAGCCAATACCG
This sequence comes from Candidatus Brocadiaceae bacterium, assembly GCA_003551565.1. Taxonomy (GTDB): domain Bacteria; phylum Planctomycetota; class Brocadiia; order SM23-32; family SM23-32; genus PUMZ01. Next base: position 3,452 of record PUMZ01000287.1, read on the forward strand.
GAGATTTACAAAAACAGGCATACATTAAGGTTTGAACTTAGATTTAGAAAACAGCTGAAAAAACAGTTTAAAATGGCTGAAATCAAAGCAGAAAACTTATATGATGAGAGTTTTTACAATGGTATTGTCAAAAGATGGAGAGATGAGTATTTATCAATACAAAAAATTAACAACAAGTTACAAAAAATGAAACCAACAGGCAGCAAAAAAGATTTTGCAGAAAACCT
>PUMZ01000152.1 GCA_003551565.1 Candidatus Brocadiaceae bacterium
CTCTGTCATATCGGGAACCTCTCTTTTTGGTTAAAAGTTGCCGCCTAAACAACTATTATACCAAAAGATAGGTTCCCGTACAAATGTACGCATGCAAAAACGCGTGAAATATTGGGGCTAAGCAGGCGATTCCCCGACCATGGCAGCAGGAAAAATGTCGTCTGTACGGGCAATGAACTCCCGCAGCAATGTGCGATGGCGATCCAGTTCCTCCCGATGTTCCGGCGATCCCGAAAGATTGATCGTTTCACCGGGGTCATCGTCCATGTCGACGAAAAACTCGCGGTTTTCCCCCCTGTCATAGACCATGTATTTATAACGCTGAGTCCGCACAGCCCGCCCCAGGTAGTCCAGAGGTTTTCCGAAGGATCCGAATTCTGTCTCGACAACCACGTGGTCGCGCAGCGGCGGCAGAGCGGAGGCGGACAGCGCCTCGGACCAGTCTTTTCCCTCAAGGTGTGCCGGAGCGTCGATTCCGGCCAGTCCACACAACGTAGGGATCAGATCGATGCCCGTGTTCACGAGGAGCCTTTCTTCGACGCGGTTCAGGCCACTGCCCGGCCGGGTTACGATAAACGGCACCCTGACGGCTTCGTCGTAAAGCACCTGCTTCTGATTCCACTGGTGATGGGCGTTGCCGTCTCCGTGGTCGCTGGTGAACACGATGAGGGTCTCTTCTTCCTTTCCGCTTTGCCGCAACACCTGCAGAAGCTCCCCGATACGGCGGTCGAGAATTTCCGTAATGCGGTAGTAAAACCAGCGATGCAGACGCCACCGCACCTCATCCCAGTTGGCCGTCGGATAGTTTTTTGTTCTGTAAATGTGCTTCACTTCACGGATCACCGAAGGTTCTTTTTCCGGTATGCGGAAATTATCGGGCAGCGGCGGCAGCTCCTCCAGGTTCTCGAACATGCCGGGGTGGCCGTCCGGGAAGGGGCCGCCCCGAGCGGCCTGGCAAATGTTATGGGGATTGTTGAAGGAAGCCGAGAAGAGAAACGGTCGGTCGTCCTTCTCCTTTAAAAACGTCTCGAGATCGGGGGCAATTCCCACGTCAGCGCCGTTGCTGCGGATATTGTTCATCCACTCAAAACCGTGGAATCGCTTGTCCTCCGGCGGGGTGTTGATATGCCATTTCCCGGAATAGCCGGTGGCATACCCGGCGTCGCGGAATATCCGTCCCATCATCGAGCCCGTCCGAAGCGGCCTGTCCACTGTATTGAAGGTGACGCCGTGCTGGTGAGGCATGAGGCCCGTATACCAGGAGCAGCGCTGGGGGCAGCAAAGCGGCTGGGCGGTATATCCCTGCTCGAAGCGGACTCCGTCTGCCGCGAGCGAATCCATATTGGGCGTGTGCAGGTGCGGATTGCCGGTGCAACTCAGCATTGTCGCGTTCTGCTGATCTGTCGTGATAAGGAGAACATTTTTATGTTCCATGCTCGTGTCGTCTCTCCGATTTTTGCCGGATGCCGGGTCCCGGATGGAGTTGCTCCGCAGGCCGTTTCATTGCCTTGATAAAGTGCTGAGAAGGATTATTTCATCTGCGGAACCCGGCCTGCGGCGGATCAAACAGCGTGGCTGCAATATAGCGAAAGGAGGGTTTCTCTGCAAATGCATGGTTGTAATAGTAAAGCAGCACCAGAGTGCCGTCGGGGCGCTGCACCATGCGGGGGTATCCTATGTCCCAGTTCGCACCGTCATTATCCCGCAGCACGATTTCCCCGCCCCAGCTTTCGCCATCGTCATGGCTGAAACGGACACAGATGCGGGAGTGGGTTTCGGGAGCGGTCTCCCGGACGGCGTAGGCCAGGCAGAGGCGTTCATCGCTCAGCCGGACCAGCGCCGGCGGGTTGCCTTTTCCCGTATCGGCTATCGGATCTGCAAGCGGTCGCCAACGCGTGCCATTGTCATCGGAAACATATCCGGCCAGCCATCCCGTGCGTCGCACCACGCAGACAAGCCGGGCGGCAGAGACCCGCACCGTTGCCGGCATGATCGCATAGTCTTCGGGTTCCGGGCCGATCCATGCAACATGATTCCAGCTCCGGGCGCCGTCCCGGGTGCGAAAGCATCCCACCCGTCCCTCACGGTTGTTGCTCTTTGACACCGTCAGCATTGCCAGCATACTGTTGGGACCTTCGATTAAGTAGTCCGTGCGCGCCAGGATGCCGGGATAGCCCTGGGGGTGGAAGCAGTAGGGACCCTGCCAGCGATGGCCCCTGTCCGTTGTCACGTAGAAATGCGAGCTCCCGTCGCTGTCGTTCATCCGCCGGAAGGTCATGGCAAAGCCGGGCCGCGTGAAGTCGAAGCCGCCGGGACACTCCACCGGTTCCATGGATTTTGGCCCGAGAGCATGATCTTTGGCTTCGGCGGTGATCCCGTGCTCCCGGGCGTCTTCGAGGGACCATGTTTCGCCCCCGTCGAGGCTGCGGACGAATTTCTGCCGCGCCGTCGCCTGATCGTAGGTGTGGCCTTGCTCCCTCTCCTGATGATCGGCCAGTGTGATGCCGCACAGAAGTTCGTTATCCCAGGCCCACATGCCGCTGTTGGCGGGCCAGCCCGCATATTTCCCGTCCTTCCTGCATACCGGCATATGACGAATGTTTTTGCATTTATCCGGCATAACGTTCCCCCCGGACGGAGCATCGCGTTTCAATTGGAAAAAATGTACGCCGATATTCTTGTGTGGGAGTGGCGCCTTTTGCCATTTTATTTTTTTGCTCAGCAATCAAGACCCGGACCTCCATCATGTTTGGAGTCCTTGATGACTTTGATGTTATGAGGCCTTGAGTCCGGTCTGAAAAACCCCCGGCGAATCGCTGACCAACGCCAGTTTCGCGAGGGGCAGCCCGGACGGCCGGTCTCCATTGTAAACGATCGGCTTCTCCTATTCCATCGCCTGCGCGTTGGTTGCCAGGAGAGCCTGACGATGCCGAGTAGCGGGCAATTTGCGCCAAATCGACCTGGTTTCGTTTCTTTGACGCATTCTTGCAGTTGGGGTCGGACCATGATATGTGATTCCTCTGACGCAGCCCCGCTATCTCCCGGATACCACACCATTCCCGGTCACCAGGATAGCCGACAACTCCGGCCCGAACCCAATTCATATCCACATAGTGCAGACAGTTGAGAAGATAGGCCCCGCTCTTGTCACGAAATCAACTCCTTCACCTCCTCGACGTTGGCCACTTTACCCGTTAGTTTTACTTCACCATCGACAGCCAGGGCCGGTGTCACCATAACTCCGTATTCCATGATATCGCTGACGTCAGTGACCTTCTCGATCTCGTAGTCGATACCGATCTGATCTGCGGCGGCCCTTGCGTTTTCGGTCAGCTTTTTGCATTTCGTACATCCGGTGCCCAATATCTGAATCTTCATTGTTTTCTCCTCCTGAAATATAGTCTTGTTGACTTCATTACCTTTAATTACACTCAACCCACAACGACTGCGCCGTAAATCATACCCGACGCCGTTGCAGACACAATCACCAGCATCACGTAGACAAGCGTTTTCTTCGTGCCGATGACACTCCTTATAACCAGCATGTTCGGCAAACTCAGCGCGGGTCCGGCAAGCAGCAGAGCCAGGGCCGGGCCGTTTCCCATTCCGGCGCCTATCAGCCCCTCCAGTATGGGTATCTCCGTAAGAGTGGCAAAATA
>PUMZ01000128.1 GCA_003551565.1 Candidatus Brocadiaceae bacterium
GGCCTCCCGGATGTCCGGCACGAGGATGTTGGGGATAACACTGGTAAAGAGGCTGCCCGGCCCCAGGACGATGATGTCGGCGTTTTTGACCTCCTCCACCGCCTTCTCCGGCGCCTGCACGTTTTGCGGGGTCAGCACGACGCGACGGACGGGGGCCTTGCCGGCCGCCCCCACACTGACTTCGTCCCTGACGATGCTGCCGTCGGCCAATTCGGCGGATATGTTGGCATCGGTAACCGTCGATGGCAGCACCTGACCACGGATGCTCAGCAGATTGCTTATGGTCTTTATCCCCGTCTCAAACCCTCCCTCCATCCGGGCCATGGCGGCGATCAGGAGATTGCCGAGGCTCATCCCGTCGAGCGATCCGTTCTGGAATCGGTATTGGAAGAGCCTGTTGAGCTGGTGCTCCTTCTCGCCGGGCTCACTCAATGCCACGAGGCAATTGCGGATATCGCCCGGAGCGAGGATGCCGAGTTCGTTGCGCAGCCTGCCGGTTGAACGTCCGCTGTCGGTGACCGCAACGATCGCCGTCGGGCTATCGCAGTAAGCTTTCGAGCCTTTCAGAACGACAGGCAGCCCCGTCCCGCCCCCGAGGGCGACGATACGGAGCCTGTCGGGTGTTTTCCCCATCGCGGCCAGCCTGAGGATGGTGGGGACCTGGAACAAGCGGGATATTTTGTAATCCGCCACCTCGAACCCATCGCGCGGCTCGGCCATCCGGAAGCGTCCGTGCAGGAACTGAACGGTCACCATGCCCAGCTCGTTCCCGTGGCGTATCTCCTCCCCAGGCCGGTCCCCCACGATCAGCACCTCGCCGGCTTTCAGGCTGTGCTTTTGCAGGAGATAGCGCAGGCATTCATTCATCACCGAACCACGGTCATAATCGTTGATCAAAAAATCGTCAAAAACACCTTCCAGTCCCAATTTCTGGAATTTTGCTTTCTGCCGCGCGTGATGGCCGACGGTGAGCAGGAAACATTTCACCCCGAGCTTGCCCAGTTCACGCACGGTCGGCAGGGTATCGTCGAACAACGTGATCGGCGCCTCGATATTTTCCGCATTGTAGGCCCTGTATGCAGCGGCCAGCACCTGCTCATCGAGGCCGTAACGCCGCCCTATTTCGTCGAAAACGAGGAAATGCGGGCCGTACGCTTCAGCGAGCTCGTTCTGCAACTCCACGGCCTCCCCGGCCGACATCGGCAATCCGCCTCCCACGAGGGCCTCGGCCGCCCGCAACCGGGAAGCGGCAACCAACGAACCGGTGCAGTCGTACAGCGTGTCGTCGAGATCGAAGATGACCGCCTTGAAGTTGGGATACACGGGGATTCCTGATGCAAGAGAAAACGACTGTGTTGCCGGAGACAGTGAACAACTCCGTTCTCTGGGCCGCAAGCATCAATGAACAATGGACATCCTGCGACAATTATGAGCACAGCACCGGTCGGAATACGTTGCCGGACCGGCGCATCGGAGCACTCAGAACGTTGCTTCCATCATTTCCCGGGGCACGGGCTTGTAATCGAACGGTTCCATGCTGTAGACGCCCCGTCCCTGGGTGAGTGAGCGCAGGTTGCCGGCAAATCCGAACAGCTTCGACAACGGCGCCTGTGCGCGGATAACGCGCAACTGCTCGCGTGTTTGTGCGTCTTTCACCTCCCCCCGGCAGGTGCTGATATAAGAAATCACATCGCCCATATTCGATTCCGGCACAACCACCTCGATTCGCATATACGGCTCCAGCAGCCGCACCTCGGCGCTGTGCAGCGCTTTCCTCAATGCACGTCCCGCGGCCGCTTCGAACGCCAGTTCGGTGGAATCGACCGGATGGGTCTGTGCATCCACCAGTACGGCCCGCACATAGATGAGGGGATAGCCGTAGATGGGGCCGGAGACAGCCCCCCGGAAAGCGTTTTCGATGGCCCTGACAAAATGCGGCGGGCAGATCTCCGGGTCGACCTCATTCACAAACGCAACACCGGCCACATTTTTATCGGGTTCAAAACGCATCTCGACCCGTGCATACTGGCCCCTTCCGTCGGTTTCATGGTCGAACACGGCATCGACGGAAACCGGAGCCTGTATGCTTTCCCTGTAGGAAACGCGGGGCTCACCGACATTGGCATCGACACTGAACTCGCGCAGCAGCCGGTCCTTGATGATGTCCAGATGCAATTCCCCCATGCCGCTTATCAGGAGTTGCCCGGTCTGCTTATCCACTCCCGACCGGAACGTCGGATCTTCCTTTGCCAGCTTTTCCAATGCCTCGTCCAGCCGCCCCTTTTCGGTCTGGGTTTTGGGTTCGATCGCCATCGCGGCCACAGTATTGGGAAAATCCATACGTTCGAAAACAACGGGATGTTTCTTTTCACAGAGCGTATCACCGGTTACGGAGACTTTCAGCCCGATGGCGGCAACGATTTCGCCGGCCCCCGCCTCATTCAGCTGCTCCCTCTGGCCGGCATGCATCCGGTAGAGTTGCTGAACATGTTCCATTTTGTCCTGATTGGCGTTGTAAACCCGCGATCTCGCCCTGATCCCTCCGCTGTAGACCCTGATATAAGAGAGGTCCCCGTGTTTTTCGCTCTGGACCTTAAAGACCATGGCGCTGAAGGGATCGTCGCCTTCGGCATGGCGTTCGACCTTTTCACCGCTGCGCGGGTGCGTGTCTTCTATGGAGTACACTTCCGTCGGGGCCGGCAGGTATTCGCAGATACCATCTATAAGAGGCTGTATACCGCGATTCCGGAGCGCCGCCCCGCAGAAGACGGGCTGGACGGCATTGGCCACACATGCCTCGCGCAAAGCCGTCTGCAAATCGTCCGTAGTGATCTCCTGATCGGCAAGGTACCTGTCGGCCAGCCAACCGACATCTTCGGCCAGCGCGGCAATGATTTCCTCGCGCCGCTCCTCCACTTCGTCCTTGCGATCACCGGGCACAGGCGACGTCGTGTAACGGGCTCCCAGCTCGGACTCTTCATAATAGAGCGTGGTGCGGTTGAGCAGATCGATGACGCCGACAAATTCCTCGTCGTCGTAGACCGGCAATTGAACGAGCACCGGGGTGGCCGCAAGGCGCTCCCTCAGATCTTCCACCACCCGATGGACATCGCTCCCGATGCGGTCGAGTTTATTGATAAAGCACAGGCGCGGGATGCCGTATTTTTCGGCCTGATGCCAGACCGTTTCGCTTTGCGCTTCGACCCCCCCGACTCCGCAGAAGACCACCACCACCCCGTCGAGAACCCTCATGCAGCGTTCAACCTCCGCGGTAAAATCGACATGTCCCGGGGTGTCGATGATATTGATCTGGTGTTTTTCCCCCCCGCCGGACTGCCGATCGGAGGGACTCTGCCAGAAGCACGAAGTCGCCGCGGAAACGATCGTTATCCCCCGCTCCTGCTCCTGGGGCTTCCAGTCCATTGCAGCGGTCCCCTCGTCGACGCTCCCCATTTTATGGGTTCGCCCCGTATAGAACAGTATGCGTTCGGTAACGGTGGTTTTCCCCGCATCGATATGGGCGGCGACTCCGATATTGCGCAGCTTTTTGAGATCTGCGGGCTTGGGCATAACTGGAACGGGAAAAGAGATAAAGGGGAAAAGAGCTCATGCAAGTGATCCGGTCCACGGCCCTGCGGGAAAGACCACAGCTTTCCGACTCCGCCCGCGCAGCGTACCGCAGCAGTTCATCTTGCGAAGTGCGCGAAATCGCGGTTTGCTTCCGCCATACGGTGTGTGTTTTCCCGTCTGGAGTACGACGCCCCCTGCTTCATATAGGCATCAAGGAGTTCGTTTGCCAGCCGGATATGCATCGGTTTGCCTTTCGTTGAGAGGGCGGCTTCAAGAATCCAGCGGATAGCCAGGGAGGTGCGCCGTTTGGGGCCGACTTCGGTCGGCACCTGATAGGTCATCCCGCCCACGCGCCGGGAGCGGACTTCAATAACGGGTTTCACATTATCAATCGCCTTCTCAAAGACTTTGATAGCATCTTCATCGGCGATTCTGTCATCAATAATTTCCATGGCATCGTATAAAATCCTTTCGGCGACGCTGCGCTTGCCATCGTTCATGAGGGACCCGATAAATTTGCTCACCAACATGCTGTTATACACCGGGTCCGGTTTCAAAAACCTCTCTGTACTCTTATACTTTAATGCCATTTTTAATTCCTATTCCGTTATGAATAAACTGCTGCTTATGCCTTAGGGCTTTTCACGCCGTATTTTGACCGGCTTTGCCTGCGCTCTTCCACGCCGGCGGTATCCAGGGCGCCGCGCACGACATGGTATCTGACCCCCGGCAGGTCGCGAACCCGCCCTCCACGGACCAATACGATATTGTGTTCCTGCAGGTTATGGGATTCGCCCGGTATATAAGCGGTGACTTCTTTCGCGTTGCTGAGCCGTACCCTGGCAATCTTTCTGAGTGCGGAATTGGGTTTCTTCGGCGTTCGCGTGGTCACCTGGAGACACACTCCCGCTTTCTGCGGAGACCTTCCAAGCATCGGAGATTTGACCTTTTTGGTTTTTTTCTTACGTCGTTTTTTTATCAACTGGTTGATCGTCGGCATTGCTCTGCTCCAGCGAGGGGGATAAAACTGTTACATTAATGCGTCAAACACATTGTATCGCTAAAAAGGCGCCTTTTCAAGCCCCTTCGCCGCTTCGGGACCGGAAAGCTTTTCCATACGTGATTTTACAAAAGCATTGAACCCCGTTCCCGCGGGGACCAGGTGGCCCAGAATCACATTTTCCTTCAGTCCCTCCAGCCGGTCCACCTTGCCCGCCAGAGCGGCCTGGGTCAGCACCCGGGTCGTATTCTGGAACGAAGCGGCGCTTATGAAGCTCTCGCTCCGCAGTGCCGCCTTTGTGATGCCCAGAAGCATGGGTTCGGCGGTAGCAGGCTCCCCGCCGCGTTCCTGTGTCTTTTCGTTGATGTCCTTGAGCTCAAACTTGTCAATAAACTGCCCCGCGATAAGTTCGGTGCCGCCGCCGCTCCGAACTTTCATATGGCGCACCATCTGAGAGATAAGGATCTCAACATGCTTATCGTCAATGGTCACGTTCTGCGCCCTGTAGACATTCTGGATCTCGTTCAGCATATATTTATGCAGGGCTTCTTCTCCGCTGATCCGCAGAATATCCTGCAAAACCAGCGGTCCTTCAACCAGCGCTTCGCCGGCTTTGACGATATCGCCCCTGTTGACGTGCATATGCTTTCCGACCGGCACCTCATGGTCGGATTTGTATCCGGTGGCGGGATCCTCAATCGTAATGACCGTTCTGCCGCGCTTTCTTTCAATATCGGCCACTTCTCCGTCGATTTCACTGATCACGGCCGGGTTTTTGGGCTTGCGGGCCTCAAACAATTCCGTCACCCTGGGGAGTCCGCCGGTAATATCCTGGGTGCCCCGGACCTCCTTCAGGCATCTTGCCAGACGGGCGCCCGCTTTGATTGTCTGGCCTTCTTCCACCTCGACAATAGCCTTTTCGGGTATCGGGTAAAGGGCTTTGATATCCTCCTCCTCGCCTTCGATGAGGATTTGCGGATGCACATCCCCTTCATGCTCCATGATGACCTTCCGGGTGGTTCCATGGGTTACATCGCGTTCGATACGGAGTGTCTTGCCCTCGATAATATCCTCATAGTGCACCACACCATCGACTTCGCTGATGACCGGGGTAAAATGTATATCCCACTGGGCCAGCATGTCGCCCTCTTTGACTTTTTCCCCTTCCGCCACCATGATTTCGGCTCCCATCGGAATGTTGTGGCGTTCAACATCCCTGCTTTTTGCATCATACAGCACAATCTCACCCTGGCGGCCGATGCTCACATTGCGACCATCGTGGGTGGCGACAACATTGAGGTTCTCGAATCTGATCTCGCCCCCCCGGGCCGCCTCGATCTCACCCTCGGCGCCCCGTCCCATGGCCACACCGCCCGTATGGAACGTCCGCATGGTCAGCTGCGTTCCCGGTTCGCCGATCGATTGAGCGGCGATGATACCGACGGCCAGGCCCAATTCGACCAGCGACTTCCTTGCCAGATCCATACCGTAGCACAGTGAACAGACGCCGGAGGAGCTTTCGCAGGTGAGGGGCGAGCGGACCCTTATTTTCATCCTGGGATCATAGTCCTCGATTTTCCGCGCCGTACCTTCGTCGATCAATTGGTTCTCTTCCGCGATGATCTCGTCCGTGATCGGGTGCACGAACGTATCCCGTGCAACCCTTCCTGTAATGATGTCCCTCAGCGGAACCTCGATACGGTCGCCCCGAATGACGGGTTCTTTGGTGATTCCGTTGGCTGTGCCACAATCATGTTCGGCAATCATGACGTTCTGCGCCACATCGGCAAGGCGGCGGGTCAGATATCCACTGTCCGCGGTTTTCAACGCCGTATCCGCCAGCCCTTTCCGCGCTCCGTGAGTGGAGCTGAAGTACTCCAGGACACTCAGGCCCTCCCGGAAGTTGGCGCGGATAGGCGTCTCGATGATCTCGCCCCCCGGTTTCGCCATCAGCCCCCTCATGCCGGCAAGCTGGCTTATCTGCTGCCCCTTCCCCCTGGCCCCCGACTCAAGCATCATATTGACGGGATTATGGTACGGCTCCCCATCCCTTTCGTCGCTGCTCAAAGCGGTCCTGACCTCACCGGCCACCCGTTCGGTGGCTTCATTCCATTCATCAATAACCCGTTGTCTGCGTTCGACGTCCGTAATTGCACCCTGCCGGAAGTGCCGGGTTGCTTCCTCGACCCGCTTCTGAGTTTCATCCAGTATCTTCTTTTTATCGGGGGCCTCACGAAGATCACGCATCGACATGGAGGCGCCGGACATGGTCGCACTCCGGAAACCGATATCTTTCATATCATCGATCATTTCGATCATCCCCTGGCGGCCGACCCGGTGGTAGCAATCGTCGATGATCCGGTTCAGTTCACTTCCATCCAGCGGTATGTTATAGAACGGCATGTTCGCCGGTATGATTTCATGGAACATGATCCGCCCGACAGTGCTGTGCAGCAGGCCTTCCATCGGCCGTATCTGGCCCCCATTTTCCTCCACGATTTCTTCCCGGCGGGAACGGACGATGACGCGGTCGTGGACCTTGAGTTTGCCGGCCTCATAAGCCATCAGCACCTCATCTTCGCCGAAGAACCGGCCCCTGGGCGGGGTCGCTCCATTGTCCCTCGGTTCGATCGTAAGGTAGTAGCACCCGAGCACCAGCTCCTGGGACGGACTGATCAGCGGTTCGCCGTCCTGGGGCGTAAAGACGTTATGGGAAGCCATCATAAGCGTCTTCGCCTCCACCTGCGCCTCAATGCTGAGGGGCAGATGGACCGCCATGGCATCGCCGTCGAAATCGGCGTTGAATCCCCGGCAAACGAGGGGGTGCAAATGGATCGCATTGCCCTCCACCAGGACCGGCTCAAAAGCCTGCACGCCCATCCTGTGGAGGGTGGGCGCCCTGTTCAGGAGCACCGGATGGCTTTCAATCACGTCGTCCAGCACGTCCCATACTTTGTCGGTCTCGTTTTGCAGCTCTCTCTTGGCCGCCTTGACACTCTCGGCGATTCCGCGCTCTTTCAACTCGCGGATAATAAACGGCTGATAAAGCTCCTTTGCAATTTTTTTCGGCAAACCGCACTGGTGCAATTTCAGTTCGGGACCGACAACAATAACGCTGCGGGCGGAATAATCGACGCGTTTGCCGAGCAAATTTTCCCGGAACCTGCCCTGCTTGCCCTTGATCATATCGGTAAGGCTCTTGAGCGGCCGGTTACTGCTGCCCAGGACCGGCCTTTTACAACGGCTGTTGTCAAACAAAGCGTCAACGGCCTGTTGTAACATGCGTTTTTCGTTCCGAATGATAACCTCCGGAGCGTTCAACTGGATCAATTTCTTCAGCCGGTTGTTTCTGTTGATAATGCGCCTGTAGAGGTCATTCAGGTCGCTGGATGCGAAATTTCCGCTCTCAAGTAAAATCAACGGCCTGAGGTCGGGAGGGATCACCGGTATGACATCATGTACGAGCCATTCCGGTTTGTTCTTGCTCTTGCGGAGAGCATCGGCCTCTGTCAACTGTTTTGTTATCTCCTTCCGCCGGACTTTGGCATCACTCTCCGCCAACTCCATTCTCAACTCCGCGCATAACTGCTCGAGGTCCATATTATGCAACAGCTTCCGTATGGCTTCCGCACCCATCAGGGCTTCAAAACTCCTCTGTCCGAAATCCCGTATGGCGTGCCGGTATTCCTCCTCGGAAAGCATTTGCATGTATTCAAGCGGGGTGTCCTTGGGGTCGGTGACAACGTAGCTCTGGAAATAAATAATGCGCTGCAAGTCCGTGGCCTTCATGTTCAACAAATTGCCCAGGCGGCAAGGCATGCTCTTGAAAAACCAGATATGCACCACCGGTGCGGAAAGATTGATGTGCCCCATGCGCTGGCGCCTGACCCTGCTATGGGTCACCTTCACCCCGCACCTGTCGCAGACGATCCCCTTGTGTTTCATGCCCCGGTATTTCCCGCAACTGCACTCCCAATCGCGCTCCGGGCCAAAGATACGCTCGCAAAACAGTCCGTCCCTTTCCGGCCGATAAGTGCGGTAATTGATGGTCTCAGGCTTCTTTACCTCGCCATAAGACCACGTGCGTATTTCCTCGGGAGCAGCCAGAGATATGCGAACGCTTTCGACTTCATTGATACGTTCATATCCAGTAGCGGACATGTATTATTTCCTCCAGTCACAACTCATATCTTGATTAGGTTCCGGCAAGTCCGGCCATACTCATCAAACCCCGTTCAGCCCCCTGCATCCACCGTTGCGCCGATTCCCGATCAAAGCGACTCTTTCTCCAGGCGCAAATCCAGCCCCAACCCCCTGATCTCGTTCGACAGCACTTCGAAAGCGACAGGTATTCCGGCCTCAAGCACATTTGTCCCCTTCACCATCGACTCGTAGATTTTCGTCCGGCCGTCAACGTCGTCGCTCTTGACCGTCAAGAGTTCCTGGAGTATATGGGCCGCCCCGTAAGCCTCCAGCGCCCAGACCTCCATCTCACCGAACCTCTGCCCCCCGTAACGCGTCTTGCCGCCCAGCGGCTGCTGGGTGATGAGAGAATACGGCCCGGTTGCCCTGGCATGCACCTTCTCATCGATCAGATGATCCAACTTAAGTATATACATATAGCCGACCGTCACGCGCTGATCGAAACGATCGCCCGTGCGCCCGTCGTAAAGCTCCATCTGGCCGTCTTCCGGCAGTCCGGCGCTTTTCAACAGGTCCCGTATCTCCTCTTCCGTAGCGCCGTCGAAGACCGGTGTAACCGCCTGAAAACCGAGCGCCATGGCAGCCCAGCCCAGGTGCGTTTCAAGAATCTGGCCGACATTCATACGGCTTGGCACACCCAGCGGGTTCAACACAATATCGACCGGCCGCCCATCCGCCAGGAACGGCATGTCCTCCTCCGGCAAGATTTTTGCAATGACGCCCTTGTTGCCGTGACGTCCCGCAATCTTATCGCCTTCGCCGAGCTTGCGCTTGGTCGCTATATGCACGCGCACCATCTCAAGGACTCCGCTGGGCAACTCGTCGCCTTTACGCATCCGGCTGAGTTTATGATCGCGCTCGGACAAGAGCTCCCCGATCCGGACGCCGTAGTCATCATACAGCGCTCTGACTTCCCTGTTGAGACGCTTGCCGCCGAAATCCATCTTTGCTACGTCAAAATCAGCGGCCATGGCGGCAATGGCGGGATCATCCATCGTTTCGTTGATCTGAAAAACCTGTTGCGTGCGATGGTCGGTCACCGGCGTCCCCGCAACCTTCCCCACGGCATCGAGGGCTTTGCGGAACAGACCGGCAATCTGCCTGTTATAATCTTCCTCCATCGCCTTGATTTTGCGCTCGACCTCTTCCCTCTCCTCGTCGGTAAGGTGGGACCGACGGCGGAAGCGTTCGGTGTCGACAACGACCCCTTCGGTGCCGCTGGGCACTTTCAGTGATTCGTTTTTGACGTCTTCACCCGCCTTGCCAAAAATGGCATAAAGCAGCTTCTCTTCCGGTGTGAGCTCACTCCTGCCCTTGGGAGCGACTTTTCCCACCAGCACCGCGCCGGGCTCCACCCACGTTCCCTCCTGTACGATGCCGTGCTCGTCCAGATGGGCGAGCTGGCTCTCGGAGACGTTCGGGATGTCCCTTGTAAACTCCTCCTTCCCCAGCTTCGTCTCCCGAATCACCGTGTCGAACGACTCTATATGGATGGAGGTGAAAACATCCTCTTTGACCGTTCGCTCGCTGACTAAAATGGCATCCTCAAAATTGTACCCTTCCCACGGCATAAAAGCGGTCAGCAGATTCTTACCCAGCGCCAGCTCCCCGTTCGCAATGGACGGGCCGTCCGCGATGATATCCCCGGCCGCGACCTCATCGCCCACCTGCACTATGGGCTTTTGATTCAGGCACGTGTTCTGGTTGAGACTCTCGAACTTCGTAAGACGGTATTCGTCCTCCCCTACAACCACCCTGGCGGCGTCCACGCCGGTGACTTTACCGCCCTTCGCGGCCCGCACGACAAGGCTGGAATCCCGTGCAACATCCTTCTCCAGGCCCGTCTCCACGATCGGCGGCTCGGTCGTCTGCAACGGCACAGACTGACGCTGCATGTTGGCTCCCATAAGGGCCCTGTTGGCATCGCTATGCTCGAGAAAAGGTATAAGGCTCGCGCTCACCCCGACGATCTGGTTGGGGGAGACGTCGGCGTAGCAAACTTCCCGCAAAGGAACCTCCAGAAACTCTCCGTTGTAACGCGCCAGCAGCACTTCATCAAGACCGGCATCGGGGGCAATTTGCGCTGCAGGAGCTATATAAACGTTCTCTTCCTGATCCGCGCGCAAATACTCCACCTCGTCGGTCACTTTGCCGTCGCGGACAACACGATACGGTGTGACCAGGAATCCGTGTTCATCAACACGGGAATAGGTTCCCAGAGACGTGATCAAACCGACATTGGTCCCTTCCGGAGTTTCAATCGGACAGATACGCCCGTAATGCGAAATATGCACGTCCCTGACATCAAATCCCGCTCTTTTGCGGTTCAGACCGCCGGGACCCAGCGCGCTCAAACGGCGCTCGTGCGTAAGCTGGCTCAGCGGATTCGTCTGATCCGCTATCTGGGACAACTCGCTCCGGCCGAAAAAATAATTCACCGACGAACTGACCGCCTTGGCATTGATCAGGTTGCGCGGCGTGAGCTTCTCCCCCTTCTTGAAATTCAGACGTTCCTGAACAGTTCTGCTCAAACGCAAAAACCCCTTCCTGAGTTCCTCCTGCGCCAGTTCCCCGATGCAGCGCACCCGCCGGTTGCCCAGATGATCGATGTCGTCAACTGAACCCTCCCCCCGGCGCAGCCCGATAAGGTAACGTATGGCCAGTATGACGTCTTCGGGACGCAGAATCTGATAATCGGTGGGTATATTCTCTCCAAACTTCCTGTTCATGCGGAACCGTCCGACCTTCCCCAAACGATAACGGTTCTCGTCGTAAAACTTGTCCAGCAACATTTTCTGCGCCTTCTCGAAACTGAAGGGCGTTCCGGGGCGCAACCGGCCATAAAGATCCCTCACAGCACCGGGATAGTCCCTGGCCTTGTCTTTGAGCAATGTGCTGATAATCAACATGTCCGGGGTTCCACTCAACACCTCAAGGGTTGATACCCCGGCCTCGGCCAGCTGTTGGGCCTGCTCGTCGGTTACCGTTTCGCCGGCGCCGACAAGCGTCATGTCGGTTTCTTCAAGTTCTATGGTGACAGCGCTTATCCTGTCACGCAACTTCGCTGCAGCAGTGCCGGGGGTGAACCGGACTTTTTCGACTTCATAAAACTGCTTGATGATCTTCTCGTCGGTAGCGAATTCTTCCGAGAGAGTCCGCAACAAAAGCGTAGCAGGCATCTTGCCGCTCTGGTCCAGTCGACATGTCAGGATATCCGACCTGCTGACCTCCATCTCGATCCAGCTCCCGCGTTCGGGGATCAGACGGAATGAATGGAGTGTCCGCTCCCCCGAACGTTCCTCCGAGAAGTCGCAGCCGGGGGAACGGTGCAATTGAATGACCAATATGCGTTCGACTCCGTTCACAATAAACTCCCCGCCGCCCAGCATGGCCGGCATGTCGCCGAGATAGACCGGCTCTTCAATCACCTCGTCCCCTTTGTGGAGGCGGACCCTGATATGGAGCGGGTATCCATAGGTCAACCCCAGCTGTTTGCATTCTTCGGGCGAATAACGGGGACGACCAAGGGTATAGCCGAGATACTCGAGACGGAGATTCTTCTGCTCGTTCTCGATAGGCAATGTTTCGTTCAAAACGGCCTCCAGCCCGACGTTCTCACGTTTGTTTGGTGGAACATCAAGCTGCAGAAATTCTTTATAAGAACTTCTCTGTATGCTGGTTAAGTCCGGAACATCATAACCACTGGAGAGTTTTGAAAAACTGCGTTTTCCCATATTTCTACCTCACTCACCCCAAGCCAATATATTCAACGCAAAGTCTTGCTCCTTCACTCTGCCGCTTTCAGCTCAACCGTACCGCCGGCCTCTTCGATCGCCTTTTTGCACTCTTCGGCTTCTTCTTTGGGAAGAGCTTCCTTGATGGCCGCCGGAGCGTCTTCGACGACCTGCTTGGCCTCCTTAAGCGCCAGATCCGTCACGGAACGCACGGCCTTGATGACCTGAATCTTGTTGTCCCCAAACGCGGTTAAAACCACGTCAAAAGCCGTAGGCTCATCGTCCTCGGCCTCGGCCGCGCCGGCATCGCCGCCGCCGGGCATTGCTCCCATCGGCATTGCGCCCATCGCCGCCGCCTGCACATTAAAACGCTCCTCAAAAGCTTCCACCAGCTCCGAGAGCTCAAGCAAAGTAAACTCTCCAACCTTGTCCAGAATCTCCGTGACCTTCGGAGAATATTCCTTTTGTTCGCTTTTTTCTTCCACTGCTTCAGCCATCTTGCATTCTCCTTTTCGAAACTCCTGTTATAACGTTACTTACTTCCCACCAGTCAACGAATATCACTGCGCACCTTCGTCGTTTTCCCTTTTCTCCTTTAACTGATTGACCACGGAAACAAACCTTGCCATCGCGTTATTTAAACCGCTTACGAACCGCTGCGCAGGCAAACTGATAAGGCCCAGTGTCCGGCTCAATAACACCTCACGCCCGGGTATGTCGGCCAGCTTCTCGACATCCGTGTCCGCAAGCAAATTCCCCTCGGCATACCCACCCAAAATCGTGATCGCAGCATACTCCTCCCGCACCGCATCCACCGCCTTGGCCGCCCCGACCGCATCGGCCCCCATCACCAGGGCGGATGGGCCGCGCAGGCACCCCTTCAGCTCCGGGACCCCGAGCTTCTCCAGGCTGAGCGCCATCAACCTGTTGCGCAAAACAAACATTTCACTGCCGTGTTCGTCCAGCTTCTTGCGCACTTCGCCGGCCGCATTGGCATCCAGACCCCGGAAGTTGCAAACAACACACCCCCGTTGCTCCAGATCCTGGAACTGCTCGGTATATTCCTTTACCATCAATTCTTTGATTTTACGAGACATATATCTCTTCCCGATCTTAAGACCAAACGCTAACAAAACCAAACGCAAGACGCTTCCCATCGCCCCCGCTGCGGCCCAACCGCTTCGTTCATACCACCAGACGGACGCCCGGTCCCATTGTTGAGCTCAGCACCGCTTTCTGGAAAAACCGCTGCCCAAGGCCCGGGGGCCTGATACCCTGCAGATGTTGCAGCACGGCATTGATGTTCTCCTCCAGGTGCTGCTTGCCGAAAGAAAGCTTCCCCACGGGAACATGCACGTTGCCGCCGGCGTCGTTCCTCAACTCCACTTTGCCGGCCTTGAACTCGTTGACCGCTTCGCCGATATTAGCTGTCAATGTGCCGTTCTTGGGATTCGGCATCAGCCCGCGTGGCCCGAGAAACCTCCCCAGAGCCCCGATCTTGCGCATCATCGGCGGGGTGGCGAGAGCAACATCGAATTCGAGCCACCCCTCTTCCACCTTCGCAACGAGATCGTCATCGCCCACCCAATCCGCACCCGCCTCCCTGGCGGCATCAGCGTCTTCCCCCTCCGCAAAGACGGCAACCCGTACGGACTTGCCGGTGCCGTGCGGCAACCCCACGGAGGTTCTGATCTGCTGATCACTGTTTTTCGGATCGATGCCGAGCTTTACAGCCATCTCCACCGTCTCATCAAATCCAGCCTTCTTGCCCGACCGGAGCGCGTCGATCGCATCGGTAACGCTGTATTGTCTCTCCTGTTGAATCCGGGATTTCGACTCCCTGTATCTTTTGCTCCTGCTTGCCATTTTTATGCCCCTGTTCTTATCTCAACACCACAAATGTCAATCCACCACCTCAATACCGCAACTGCGGGCCGTGCCTGCCACGATTTTTTCAGCCGCATCCAGATCTTTTGCGTTCAGGTCCTCCCGTTTCCGCTCGGCGATTTCACGCACCTGAACCCTGCTGACGGTGCCCACGCTCTCCTTCCCGCTCAAACCCGACCCTTTGGCCACCTGGGCGGCCTGTTTGAGCAGGTACGATGCCGGAGGGGTCTTGATATCAAAATCGAAGGACCCGTTCTGATAAACCCGCACCTCAACCGGCAGGGGCACGCCCATCTGATCACTGGTTTTCTCGTTGATCGTGCTTATAAATTGACCGATATTGACATTATGCTGACTCAATGCCGGTCCGAGGGGAGGAGCGGGGTTCGCCTGACCGCCGGTCACTTCTAACTTCAACACCGCTTTCGGTTGTGCTTTTCTTTTTTTCTTGGCCATAATTCGGATAATCTGTCCTTATGAAAGTTCGACCTGCCAGTAATTCAGCTCCACCGGGGTCGGCCGGTTAAAAACATTGATGACAACCTTGACACGGCCGGTTGCGCGGTTCACCTCCTCCACGTGCCCCTTCATATCGTGAAAAGGGCCCTCTTTTATATCGACCATGTCCCCCTCGCTGAATGCAATCTCGAGCGTGGGCTCCTCTTCTTCCGCCTCTTCCGCCTGCCCGACCAGGCGGGACACCTCCTCGGCGCTGAGAGGTACGGGCTCCTCGCCGCCGATAAAATCCCCGACGCCGGCGGTCTCTTTAATCAAGAGCTTCACAGAGTCCGGTATGTTCCCTTCCTCGTTGACTGCAACCTCCATCACGACATACCCGGGAAAAAGCTTCTTCTCGACCTGCTTTCTTTTACCGCCCCGGATCTCCGCAACCTGCTGTGTCGGCACCATGACGTCCAAAACGACATCTTCCAGACCCTCGGCTTCCGCATTCCGCTCGAGGCCGACCCTGGCTTCCTCTTCTTTATTGCTCTGCACTCTTATCACATACCACTGATTCGACACTTTGTTACCCTTTTTATCTTGGTTCCAATACCGGAAAAACTGCCTTGACTGCCCCTTGAATATGTATCCGCCAATGCTCCGACCGCATTCGGCGACGCCGGGAAGATGAAAAGATGTCCCTCAAACCCCTCCCAAAACATCAGGCCGGACCCTCCCGGCATATCGATGCCCGGCAGCACAGACGCCGGCTCGCAACAATGCAAAATGGGATAATCAAGGCGCCGCGAGCGGTAGCCGGCCACAACACAACCTGGCTTCTATATGGGCAAAACCCCCAGGCTGCGCATGGTATTGGCGACGACGTAATCAACCGAGTAAATCAGCCCCCCTA
>PUMZ01000403.1 GCA_003551565.1 Candidatus Brocadiaceae bacterium
AAGGGGAAGATACTGTTCGCCACACAGGTCGGAGTCCGCCCGCCGAGTGTCGCCCTTTTCGTCAATGATTCGGCGGATATTACGGATTCTTACAGCCGTTATATCGCCGGGGAACTCAGGGAAGAGCTCCCTTACCGGGATGTGCCGATCCGGCTGATGGCCAGGCGGCGCAGGTCCCGGAAAAGTGCCGATCAATAGTGCAGAATCTTCATTTTACCGGCACAGGGCACGGTGGGAAAACGACGTTGTTCACTGAGGACTTGCCTGGCTGCGAAGAGATGTTTCGGGAACTGGGTGGGGCCTATGATGTTTAAGACGCATATTTCATAAACCAACGACAGAAGTTAATATAAAGGCTTTTCAATCAGTATGTTAAATGGCGTTTTCAGGGTGACTCGGATTTTACAGTGTGTACCCGGACTCCGCAAACGGCGGTTGACCCTCCGGTCGCGTCTCCAGCGGCGCATCTGCTTCAGAAATATTCACTTGCCGTATGTCTTTTGCCGTTGCCGTTTTAATAATTCTTTTTCAAGCACCGTCTTGAAAAAGAATTAGGCGCTTAATGAGCGTACATCGGCACAAGATTGTCGACATACGAAAAAAATGAATATCCAATATCCAACACCCAATATCCAATGACAGTTCCCCAAGGACAGCCAGGAAGAACAAAGGAAGGGCAGCCCCCAAAGGACCAAAGGAAGGACGGGGTCTGGGGGCAGCGCCCCCGGTGCGGCAAACGCCCGGTGGCGTTTGGGGAGCATCAGCTCCGGGTCGGTCGACGGCCTGCGGTGTCCGGTGGGGGCAGTTCTCCGGCTTTTTTCAGGGCGATCTCGGCAAGCAGGGGACCTATCAGCTCGAACAGCACGGCGGAGGCGGTTATGGCGGTGAGCACCGCCGTGCCCAACTCCGCGCTTTCCTGTCCATAACGGCTGAACTCGCTTCGGACAATCAGCGCCAGGCCGATGGCCACCCCGGCCTGCGAGAGCAGGGCCATCCCCACGTAGTCCCGGAGGTTCTTTTCAAGCCCGCCCCAGCCGGCGCCAAGCCGGCTTCCCACGATTTTGCCGGCGCTGCGGCAACTGACATATACCAGTCCCATAAGCCCGACCTGCGGCAGTTCGTCCACCCGCAGCTTGGCCCCGGCGAGCGCGAAAAAGAAGACATACAGCAGTGGCATGAACTCGGTCAGTTCACCCCTCAAGCGTTCGAGCAGCCCCGCGGGCTGTGTGTTGACCACCACGGTCCCCGCTACCAGAAGGGCGAAGATAAAGGACAGCTCGAAGATGCGGCAGAGCCCGATAGTGATAAGTATTATGGCGACGGTCTGTATCAGCACACCACGCTTCTCTTTCGGGGTGCGCAGCAGCAGACAGGAAAGGATGCCGACAGCGCCGCCGAGGGCCAGACTCAGGAATGCATTGATCAACGGGGCAACGAAAGAGGCATATAAGACGTGGTCCGCTTCATTTCCTGTTTGACGCGCCAGCATGCTGCTTGCGATCGCGAGTGCAAAGCCAAAAATAACGATTCCCATTCCGTTGTCGAATCCGAGCACGGCGTAAAGAGTTCGGGACAAAGGGCCACGTGCGCCGGAATCCTGGATGACCGCCATTGTCCCGGCCGGGCCGGTGGTGGTTGCAATCGCACCTATGGGAAGGGCCAGCGCCATATGGCCGGTCAGCAGATAGACCCCGCCGGCGACGAAGAAAAATGTCAGCAATAACTGTGTAACGATCAGGATCAAGACCCCCGCCCCTTTTTGCTGTATCGTCCTGAGGTTGAGTTCCAATCCCATCCCCAGCGCCACGGCGCCGAGGGCGATCTCCGTGATGAAATCGAGTTGTTCCTGCAGGCCTTCATTGATAATGTTCAGCAGAGAAGGTCCGAGCAGAACGCCGATCAACATGAAACCGATGATGTTGGGCAGCTTCAGGTGTTTTATGCCCTTGCCGGCGTAGAAGGCCAGCAGTATCATTATTCCGATCACCAGCATGTCGTCGGAGAGCGGGAGGGCTGCGATCCTGTTGTTCAGCGATACGAGCATTGGTGAATTACCGTTCGGGTGATAAAACGGACCATCTGTGTTTTTCGTTGTTGCTTTGAGGCGCTTCCTGCCGGCGTAACCATGTTCATGTTCGGTGAACCAACTGTCCGCGCCGCGGCCGACGCAGCAGGCAGGCGCCGGAATCCGGCGAGTCGGTATCGATCCAGATAGCGATTATTGACGCAATGTTCCCAATCTGAACGGGGTCCACTGAGGATTTACACCAGTATCATGATAAGTCCCGCTGGCTTATATGGCCAGGGCGTCCGGTCAAAATGATCGGTATCCCCGGAGCCCAGAGGAACAGAGAACGTGAAAAGCGCCGGCACCGGACATCTGCGGTCCGGCGCCGGTTCAGAAATCCAGTCTCCCGCGCACCAGCATCAGCTCCTGTACCGTTACCAGTACGCCGCTCCGCTGTTCCAGGTCTTTGACCGTTAAATTAATACGTCGCACGACGTCGTTGCACATAGCTTTGTCCACCACGGCGAGTATGATGCGGCAGAACCCGGTTTCATGCTCGCTCCAGAAAGCTGCAAACATAGGTATACGGTCAAGATAGTGTCCGGCATTCTGGGATTCTATGATGCTTATGTCGCCTTCGACCGTGCTGCTGAATATCTTGACGATATCGTTGAAGACGCCCTCTTCCTGGACGATCACGTGGAAAAGGCATCGTTCCCTGTCCTGGTGTGGTATATGGCCGCGGTGATGGCGCAGGAAACTTTCGGCGAGGGCCTGTGTATTGTTTGTGCTGAGCAATTCCTTGACCGCATCCGGCTCGTTGAGAACTCGCGATATGGCCGAGAGCAACGTTACATGTTCGTTGCGTTGATCTTGCGGGCCGATGATGAAAGTGATAAGGTGCGTGGGTTCTCCGTCGCTGCTTTTGAACTCAACACCTTCGGGAGCGATCAGCAGGCCGACCACGAACCTGTCGATCTCCTCCAGCGCGCAGTGGGGTATGGCGATCCCGCCGCCAAAGGCGGTGGATCCGATATCTTCACGGGCTTTCAATGCGCGGTAGATCCTTTCTTTGCCGCATGAGGCGAGGATATCGCAGTGTGTGGCGATTTCTGCGATCTTTCGCAAGGCTTCATCCTTGCCGGATGCGGAGAAATCGGTCCGTACGCATTCGCGTTTAAAGCATTCGATCAGGTTGATCACCTTCTTACCCCCGTATATCCGGAACCACAACAAAAAAGGATAAAGGGAAAGATGGTGCGGATGGGGAGATTCGAACTCCCATGGGGTTTGAGCCCCACCAGGTCCTGAACCTG
Source organism: Candidatus Brocadiaceae bacterium (assembly GCA_003551565.1). Classification (GTDB taxonomy): domain Bacteria; phylum Planctomycetota; class Brocadiia; order SM23-32; family SM23-32; genus PUMZ01. The sequence goes on from PUMZ01000403.1 coordinate 3,325, forward strand.
GCGCGTCTGCCTGTTCCGCCACATCCGCATATGAACCGAAGGGCACGGCCCAATCCGAAGACGCCGGTAAAAGTATCCGTAATCTCTCCGCCTTTCTTCCCGGCACTCCCTGCATGATTCGGCGAAAAATCGCCGGTTTCAACAGTATAATGACCTTGGGTCACGCTGTCAAATGACCGGGCGGCAATCAGAGGGATGGTATAAAGAAAGTCGGGCCTTTTGAAAATTGTAGCACTCAGATCCCGTTGAGATTATTAAAGACAACGGCATCCCATGTTTTTGCTTCCTTTTCGCCCCTCCAGATTCGGGTGAGAGG
>PUMZ01000042.1 GCA_003551565.1 Candidatus Brocadiaceae bacterium
AAAATCTCCATCCATGCACTATCTTACTCCAAAAGCACCCTTTCCACATTCGCCGTTTAGTATAATTATGCACAATAACCACTTAACGACAGGATTGTTGAATTTTTGGGGAAACTCCTGGAAGAGTTCGGGAGGAATTTGCACCCGGCCGGACGCGGGAAGCCGAAGAAAACGGAGCTGGTTTGCACCTCTCCGCACGGAAAAACTTTGCTGCGCAAGATCCGCACCGCTTGCCGCACTTGCATTAACGGCACATCCGGTATAGCATTTATCGTCGTAGCGGCACGATTGCCTCCTGTTGCTGTGGGACGGAGCATTGCTTATGAACCAGCGAGAACGATGGATTGCGGCGTTAACGTTCGGGAGTCCCGATAAAATACCATTCACTCCGGGCAGCGCCCGGGAATCGACGCTGCGTCGCTGGCACCGGCAGGGGTTGCCCGAAGGGGTGGATTATCACCGGTACTTGCAGGAGCAACTCGGGATGGAGGTGCAGCCGTCGCCGGAAAAGGTGCCCCCCGGGGTTGATTTCCGCATGATACCCCGGTTCGAAGAGAAGATCCTGGCACATCGGGCCGGACATTACCTCGTGCAGGATTGGAAAGGGAACATATGCGAGATCTCCGACCGTTACGATCCGTCGTACCTGAGCCAGGCGAAAGATTTTGTCACGCGGAAATGGCTGAAATGTCCTGTTGAGTGCCGCGCTGATTGGGAGGAGATGAAAGGGCGGTACAGTGTGGATGCGCCGGGCCGGTTTCCCGATGATTTTCTCCGCCGCTGCGAGCGGTTGTCAGGGAGGGATTATTTCGTTCAGGTGAACTTTCCGGGTCCTTTCTGGCAGCTCAGGGAATGGTGCGGGTTCGAGGGGCTTTGCATGATGATGATCGAGGAGCCGGAACTGGTCGCTGAGATGGCGGCGTTCTGGGAAAATTTCGTATCGCAGGTGCTCGAAAGGGTTTTTGATGGATTTACGCCCGATTGCGTGCGGTTCGACGAAGACATGGCATACAAACACAAGGCCATGATATCGCCCGCGATGGTGCGCAGGTATTGTCAGCCTTCATGGGAGAGCTGGACGCGCCGGGCGAAAGGGGCCGGTGTACCCCTGGTGGGGATTGACAGCGACGGTTATATCGGCGAGCTGATACCCCTGTGGATCGAGTCGGGAGTGAATTGTTGCGTTCCTGTAGAGGTTGCGGCCGGATGCGATATCAGGGAGTTCAGGGAGCGGTTCGGGCGCCGGATGGCTTATCAGGGGGGTGTGGACAAGCGCTGCATAGCCGCCGGCGGAGATGCTGTAAGAGCCGAACTGCGGCGGATCGGGCCGGTGATCGGGGACGGCGGCTACGTGCCGGGCTGCGATCACGGCGTCCCGCCGGACATCTCCTGGCCGAACTTCGTGGAATATGCACGCCTTTTGGCGGAGATGACGGGATGGTTGTGATTTTCGGGCCGCTCAGGCCGGCCGGATGACGGACAATTGTTGATTTGGAGGGGGGGGCACACCATTGCCGATGCGCAAAAAATGATAAGTTGTCGGCCTCACGCTGTTCGTCGTTTGCCGCTGCTCTTTTGTTAGAACCTTTTTAATCTCCGTCTTGAAAAAGAATTAAATTTTGTTTGCAAATTTCATTGCAACGGGTCCAGTTGACAGAGCGGATGGTTTCCGTTATAGTTATCCCTTCGTTCAGTGGTGTTGTGTTTTCGTTTTTCCTGACCACCCCGGCGCATCCAATGGTTGAAAATATCATCAAAGAAGTCCAGGATATAGAAGCTGAAGCCGACCGGATCGTGGCGGAGGCGAAAGAAAAAGCCGAACATACGGCGGATTCGGTCCGGCCGGAACTCGAAAGCTTCCGGGAGGAAAAGGAGCGGCAGCTTGAAGATGAAATCGCTTCGCTGAAAGATAAGACCCGCCAGGAGACGGAAAAAAAACTGCGGGAATTGGACCGCACAGCGCAGGAGAGCATGGAAAGCCTCCAGTCGATTGGATCGGAAGTTTTTGAAAAGGCAGTCAATCTGGTCGTCGGACGCGTCATAGGAGAGTGAGCAGCGGAGAACGCAGGTTTGCATGTTCGCCTTCCGTCCGATGACTGCTGTCCACCACTCACCCAGGTATTCAATACAACGCAAATGGCCATAGAACCCCTGCAACATGTTACGCTGCTGGCGCCGCGCCGGGAGGTGGAAGATCTGACCGACTGGCTCCAGGAGCTTTCGGTTCTGCATGTGGAGGATGCCGCCGGGCCGGCTGAAGGAGACGATGGTGAGGCCGCGGGCCTGGAAAAACCCGCCGTGTCCACGGATGAAGTGGACACCCGCATCCGGGAGCTTCGCAGCATATTGGAGGTGTTCGGTTTTTTCGACCTGATGAAGAGTTCGTTTGTGGAGATGGTGGTGGCGCTGCCGAAAAGGGTGAGCGTTGAGGAGCGGCGTGATGTTGTGGCCGATTTCGATTACGCCCCTGTTCACCGGGAAGTGTCCCGCCTGCAGGATGAATATCACCGGCACCTGGCGGCGGTGGAGCGGGCGAGGGACGAGTACGCCCGGTTGGAGTTTTTTCGGCTGCTGCCTTTCGGTCCGGAAGATATTCATTCTCTCGGACGGTGCAGGGTATGGGTCGGTTCGATGACGGACGAAAAATGGGAGGCCCTGCGCTCTTCGGACGAGGTCGGAGAGCTGATGGGCGTTGCGGAGCTGCGGCGACGCAAACGCACGGTCGATGTCTGTGTTGTGGCTTTGAAGGACGACGCAGAGGAAGCCGGGAGGCTGTTGCGCACGCACCAGCTGGAGGAGCTGCCGCTGCCGCAGTATGAGGGTTCCCGCACCGACCGCATGGATGAGCTGACGGCCGAGATCGGCCGGCGCCATAAGCAGGCGGAGCATTGCAAGGACAGCATAAAGAAGTTTGCCGGCGAGGCCCGCAAGGTTGAAATACTGCTGGGTTACTGGGAAGGCGAGCGGGCGAAGATGCAGGCCCGCAGCGGCACCGTTAACAGCAAACGCATAGCGATGCTGAGCGGCTTTATCCGCCGCAGGGATGTGGAGGGTTTTAAGGAGCGGCTGGCGGAGAGGTTTCCTTTTGTCTCCGGCGTGTACAGGGAGCCCAGGCCCGATGATGAGGTGCCGGTGGAGATCACCAACGCACGCTGTCTGAAACCGCTGCGGTTCCTGGTCGACCTGTTCGGGCGCCCGGATTATTTCAGTTTTGATCCCACGCCGTACCTGGCACTGAGTTTCCTGATATTCTTTGGCATGTGTTTCGGGGACGTGGTGTATGGGTCCGCTCTGGCCCTGCTCGGCTACCTGCTGGCCCGGAAGGCGCGGCCCTATGAGAGCCTTCATAACCTGTGCATGATGTTCTGTTATGCGGGCATATCCACCATGTTTATCGGTGCGCTGATGGGCTCGTGGGCTTCGGATCTGTGGAGACCGGAATATCTTGGCGAGGGCAATCTCCTGTACAGGATCCGGCAATATCTTGCGGTTGTCGATCCCCTTGACAGGGCGGCGCTGCTGCTGGTGGTATCGATCGGCATCGGGGTTATCAACCAGTTTTACGGGATCATACTGAAAGGATACTCGCTTCTGAGGAGAGGGCTGATATGGGATGCGGTCTTTGACGCCGGGCTGTGGTTTTTGGTGCTGCCGGGGTTTCTGATAGCTTTCGGTTCGCTTTTTTTTAACATACCGCCCTGGCTTTTGCGGTCGGGTCTCGTATTGCTGGTTGCCGGCGGCATCGGGCTGATCCTGACGCAGGGGCGCGAGGCCGAGGGGATCGCGGCAAAAGTGGGCACGGGTCTGATAAGCATCTACGGTATTATGGGCAGTTACGGATGCGTGTCGTTCCTCAGCGATATCCTGTCCTATTCGCGCCTTATCGCCCTGGGCCTGACCACGGCAATCGTGGGGATGTCGTTCAATATTATCGCCGGTCTCGTGCGGGAAACTCCCGCGGTCGGCATCGTTCTGTTTGCAGTGGTTCTGATTCTGGGCCATACATTCAATTTCATGGTCAGCATGCTGGCAGCGTTCGTGCATCCGGCGAGGCTGATATTTCTGGAGTTTTTCAACCGTTTTTACCAGCCGGGCGGGAGCAAGTTCTCACCGCTGAGTCTCAGCACGGAGAGCGTGATCGTGGAGGCGGAGGGCGATTGAGAACCGGAACGGGGACGAGCCCATGCACTTTCCCGCTCCACCGCGTTGAAGCGCGGAGATGAAAGACCGGGCATTTTTCAGCAACACACATACAGTAACACAGTAACAGGGAGAGGTGAATATGAACGGCATTGAAATCGTGGAGCCTTTGGAAGGGATTTTCGAGTATTTATTCGTGACAACAGGGGTGGGTTTGGCCGGAATTGGAGCGATGCTCGCGGTCGGCCTCGCCTGCATCGGCTCGGCGCGCGGCATCAGCACCGGCGCCTCCCAGGCCGCCGGCATACTCTCCGAGAAGCCCGAATTGTTCGGCAAGCTGTTCATACTGATGTCGCTGCCGGGCACCCAGGGGTTTTACGGACTGGTGGCCGCGATTTTGATCGCAACCAACACGGGAATTATGGAAGGGGGGGCGGTTGTCGGCCCGCTGGCCGGAGGCGCATTGCTTTTCGTGGGGCTGTCCATGGGGCTCGCCGAGTGGCGCAGTGCCACATTCCAGGGCGAGACCTGTGCGGCATGTATCAACTGGACCAGCAAGCGTCCGGAGGACGCGGGGCGGGCGCTGATTTTGCCGGTGCTGGTCGAGACGTACGGCGTTGTCGCGCTGCTTGCCGCGATATTGATGATCATCTGGCTCACCAGCGGCGACCTCATGATCTCCGCCGCCGAACTGAGCGGCGGATGAAACCGCAGTGTTGATTTTTGTGCTCGGAAAATAAAACCCTACAAACAGGCACCAATACCCGGATAGATAACCGTGGAGCGGATAAAAAAAACCATCATCGGCGAGGCGGAAAAAGAGGCGCAGCAGATCGGAACGCGGGCGAGGGAGGAAAAGGAAGAAAACCTCCGGCGGGGCCGGCGAGAGATCGAAGACCGGATGCAGCAGCGGCTGGAGGAGACCGGGAAAGAACTGGAACGCGAGGCCCGGCGCCGGTTAATGCAGCAGCGCGCGAAGCATAACCTGCAACTGCTGGAGAAACGCAACGAGATACTCCGTTCCATCTTCGGGAAGGCGGCCGAACGCCTGAAGGAGCTGGATGATGATGACTACCGTGAAATGCTGCACCGGTGGGCCGGCCAACTGCCCGCCGATGCACCCGGCGAAATGCTCTGCAACAGCGATGAAGCCGGACGCATCAGGCCATTGATCGAGGCGTTGAATGAGGGCAGAGATCACGATGCCCGGATCGAGCTCTCGCCGGACGACGCCGTCGAAAGCGGGCTGGTGTTCCGCTCGCCGGAGTTCGAAGTCGATATGACGATCAGCACGAAATTGAACGAGTTGCGTGAGGAACTCACGCCAGAGGTGGCACGTATGGTTTTTCCGGACAGCCCATAGTTTTCCTCCCGGTCGCAGCCTGAGCGTAACGAGCCCGGCGGCGGCCCTGTTGAAATGGAAGGATTATGCCCGAACGTTTCCCCGACAGAGCGAAGTGGAGTTTTTCAAGCGGCTGGGTCGTTGCGCTGGAGTCGCAGATGGCGCGCAGCGATTTCTACGACCGTCTGCTGCAAACGTCCGGCCATTCCGAGCTGCGCTCGGCCCTGGCGGGGTCGCTCCTGGCGGATATGGAGCCGGCGGGCGGGGACCTGAAGGGGGCCGAACGCGATATCGCCGGTTTCTACCGCCGCCTGATGCGGGAGATCCGGGATAAATCGCCCTACGCAGATGTGGGCGATCTCCTGCTTATGGAACGCGAACTCCGTAGTTTCAGAAATCATGTCAAGCGCAACTATCTGGATGTGCCCGCCTCGGAGCCTGCATCGGAGTTCAGTGATGAAGTCCGGGATGCGCTCTGGAACGGGCAGGGCGTCGGTGCTCCCGAAATCTTAAGGTTTGTGGCGGAACGGACCAGGCAATATGGCGGCGATGATGCCGATGTGGCGGCGTTCGATGCGGCGTTCGACTCCGCAATGCTGGCGGCGCTGCGGAATGCGGCCGCCGGGACGGCCAACAGTTTCATCGCCGGTTACTGGGACAGATACGATACCGTCAAAGGTGTGGAGTTTCTGTGGAGGGCCAGGGCGCTGGATATGCCCGATGCGCTCAGGGCCACCCTGATAGATGAGCGGGTGGAGCGGGACTTCCTGCGCGAACTGGACGAACGGCCGGGGGAAGAATGGACTGAAGCGCTCAACGCTCAGCTGCCGGGATTGGGTCTTGACCGCCCGGACGGCGATCGTCAAAACGCTGTACAGCACCTGCGCAGTTTTGCGAGTGCGGCGGACCGGTGGCTTATGGAATACGCCAGGGCGGCAAAATTGACAGCTTTCGGCCCGGAACGGGTTTTCGGGGCCCTGCTCGGCCTCCGGAGCGAGGCTTATAACATGCGGGTCGCCATCGTCGGGCGTGCGAACGGCATAGCGGGCGAGTTGCTCGGGAGGCACCTGCGAGCGGGGTATATGTAGAGGCGCTCAGGGACCAACACTGACCAGCGATGACCAACGCAGCAACCCGGGTACCGGATATTGTTGGTGTTTTATTATGCCATCTGTATTAATGCAAAAAGATATTCAATGGAAAGCGAGAAAATAGCGGCGATCGGATCCGGCCAGCAGATGCTGGCGCTCAAGAGCATAGGGGTGCGGACTGTTGAAGTCGAAGGCGACAATTTTGCCGAAGCGGGCGAAAAACTCGGTGAGCTGGCCCGGGAGGACGGCCTGAGCCTGATATTGATCGGCGAATCACTGGCCGAGGGGATCGGCGCCCATTTTGTGGCGGATATCAGGGAAAGCACGGGAAAAGTGATCATGGCAATGCCCTCGCACGAGGGTTCGGCCGGTCTGACCACGAGATGGCTGAAGGAGTCGATGGAACATTCCATAGGAGTTGACCTTATATCTGATTGAGAAAGACAGTTCTGAGTTGTGCCCGAGACGCCGCGGCGAATACCGGTTGTTGTTCCGTCTCACAGCTCACAATTCAAACTCGAAATCCAATAGCTGGAGAATCGTTAGTGGTGGAGAAAAAAAAAGCTGATAATGAAGCGACAGGCCCCGCGCGGGAAGAACAGGTGACCGGACGCGTAAGCAGAGTGTCGGGGCCTCTTGTTGTCGCCGAAAACCTTACCGGCGCCAAGATGAACGAAATGGTGCGGGTCGGCGAAGAAAGGCTCTTCGGTGAGATCATCGAGATACGCGGGAATGCCTATTCCCTACAGGTCTATGAAGAGACCGAAGGCATCGGCCCCGGGGATCCGGTGGCGCCCACCGGTGTTCCGCTCAGCGTCGAGCTCGGCCCCGGTCTGGTCAAGTCCATATACGACGGAGTGCAGCGTCCCCTGGACCTTTTGGAGGAGCAGACCGGACGCTATATCACCAGGGGCGCGGAGGTGGATGCACTGGACCGGGAGAAAAAATGGGAGTTCGAGCCGGCAAAGAAAGAAGGCGACGAAATTGTTCCCGGCGATATCATCGGAACGGTCCGGGAGACTCCCGTGGTCGAGCATCGGATCATGATTCCGGCGGGCGTCAGCGGGGCTCTGAAGTCAATCGAAGCCGGGTCAGCTACAATTACCGAGCCGGTGGCGGTCGTGGAAACAAAGGACGGCGGCGGGGAGATAGAGATCACAATGCTCCAGCGCCAGCCGGTCAGGCGACCGCGCACGGCTGCACGCAAGCTCCCTCCGAACATCATGCTGGTGACCGGACAGCGGGTTATCGATATGTTCTATCCCCTCGCCAGGGGCGGGACCGCATGCGTGCCGGGACCGTTCGGCAGCGGTAAGACCGTTGTACAGCATCAATTGGCCAAGTGGGCTGATGCGGATATCATCGTCTATGTGGGCTGCGGCGAGCGCGGCAACGAGATGACCGACGTGCTTCTTGAACTGCCGGAACTGGAGGATCCGAAATCGGGGGAGACGCTGATCAACCGCACGGTTCTGGTGGCGAACACCTCCAACATGCCGGTGGCCGCCCGGGAGGCGTCGGTATTTACCGGGATTACGATGGCCGAGTACTTCCGCGATATGGGCTATTCGGTGGCACTGATGGCCGATTCCACCTCGAGATGGGCCGAGGCGATGCGGGAGATATCCGGACGGCTGGAAGAAATGCCGGGCGAGGAGGGATATCCTCCCTACCTGGCCAGCCGTATCGCGAGTTTTTACGAACGTTCGGGGCGGGTGATATGTCACGGCGGTGACGAACGGGAGGGTAGCCTCAGCCTGATCGGGGCCGTATCTCCCCCGGGCGGCGACCTTTCCGATCCGGTGGTCCAATCGACCCTGAGGGTTGTCCAGGTCTTCTGGAGCCTGGAGGGCGAGCTTGCCGCCGCGCGTCACTTCCCGGCCATATCGTGGCTCCGAAGTTACTCGCTCTATCAGCAGAATCTCGACAGATGGGCCGATGAAGAAGTCGATGAGAACTGGTCCCCAAACCGCAAGCGCGCCATGGCCTGCCTGCAGAAGGAGGCCGAACTCGAGGAACTCGTACGGCTGGTCGGCATGGAATCGCTCTCGGACGAAGACCGTCTGCTGATGGAAGTGGCGCGGATGCTGCGTGAAGATTTTCTGCATCAGAACGCATTCGATGACGTGGACACCTATACGGCGCTGGATAAGCAGTTCCGCCTTCTCGGCTCCATTCTGCTCTACGACAGGCTTGCACGGGAGGCCCTGGAGAACGGCGCGGAGCTGGATAAGATACTGCAAATAAACGCACTGGAGCAGATAGCCGGGGCCAGATTGATAAAAGAAGATGAGATAGATAAATTCGATGAGCTGGACGAGAACATCAAAAAGCAGATAGCAGAGGCTGCCGGAGGGAGAGAACCGGAATGAGCCGTACATGTCCGTCTGACGGTGCCGGATCCCCCGGCATTTTTGCCTTTTCGTCTTTAAATAACTACCAGGAGCAAAGAAATTGGCCAAAGAATACCTCACAGTCAGAGAGCTGGCCGGGCCGCTGATGCTGGTCGAGAACGTCGAAGGCGTCACCTACGGCGAGCTGGCTGAGATCGAACTCTCCGACGGATCCCTCCGTCGCGGCCGGGTGCTGGATATCAATGAAAAACAGGCGCTCGTGCAGATTTTTGAGGGCACTTCCGGTATTAAAACGGAACAGACCAAGGTCAGGTTCCTCGGCAGAGGACAGGAAATAGGTGTCTCCGCTGATATGCTCGGCCGGGTCTTCGACGGTGCCGGCAACCCGATCGACGACGGCCCCGAAATCATCCCGGACAAACGGCTGAACATCAACGGCAACCCCATAAATCCGTATGCCAGGGATTATCCGAACGAGTTCATCCAGACCGGCATTTCGACCATTGACGGGCTCAACCCGCTTGTCAGGGGGCAGAAGCTGCCCATTTTCTCCGGCTCGGGCCTGCCGCACGCACGCCTTGCCGCCCAGATCGCCCGCCAGTCCAACGTGCTGGGCGGAGAGTCGAACTTCGCGGTTGTGTTCGGCGCCATGGGTATTACCTTCGAGGAAGCCAATTTTTTCACCACCGACTTCCGCGAAACCGGCGCCATCGAAAGGACGGTGCTGTTTATCAACCTCGCCGACGATCCGCCGGTGGAAAGAATCGCCGTGCCGCGCCTTGCACTGACCGTTGCGGAATATCTCGCATTCGAACGTGAAATGCATATCCTGGTGATTCTGACCGACATGACCAATTACTGTGAGGCCGTAAGGGAAGTCTCCGCGGCCAGGAAAGAAGTGCCGGGACGGCGCGGCTATCCCGGCTATATGTACACCGACCTCTCACAGATCTACGAACGCGCCGGCCGGCTGAAAGACTCCAAAGGATCGATCACCCAGTTCCCCATTCTTACTATGCCCGAAGACGACAAAACACACCCTATACCCGACCTTACCGGCTACATCACCGAAGGACAGATAATACTTTCGCGCCCGCTCCAGGGCGAGGGCGTCTATCCCCCGGTGGACGTGCTGCCGTCGCTTTCGCGACTCAAAGACAAAGGGATCGGCGAGGGCAAAACCAGGGCCGACCATGCCGACGTGATGAACCAGCTCTACGCCGCCTACTCGAGGGGCAAAAACGCACAGGAACTGGCCACGGTGCTGGGCGAGTCGGCTCTCAGCGAGGCCGACCTGCGGTACGTGAAATTCGCCGAATCCTTCGAAAAGAATTATATCAGCCAGGGCGAAGACGAAAACCGGACCGTCGAGGATACCCTCGGGGTCGGATGGGAGACGCTCGCCCTGCTGCCCAAATCCGAACTGAAACGCGTGCATGATGAATATATCGACCAGTACTACGAGGGACACGGGACCTGACAGGCGCATGGCAGGCTCGGATCGACAAAGAATTGTCGATCTGAAAGAAAATAGAGCCTTTACTTCTGCGAGGGGACGCCGATAATGGCCGAAAGATTGCAGGTTAACCCGACACGGATGCAACTGATGCAGCTCAGGAAAAGGCTGAGCGTGGCGGTTCACGGCCATTCTCTGCTTAAAGACAAGCTGGAAGGGCTGATGGCCGAGTTTATGGAGCGTATTGACGATTACAAAGACAGGCGCCGCAGCTTCGACAGTGAATACCCCGATGTGGCGCGCCTTTTTGTCCTGGCCGGGATAGCCGGCTCGCGGGAGGCGGTGGAGGATGCCGTTAACCAGGGACGGCCGGAGTTGGAACTCACCGAGACGGGACGCAACATCCTGAGCATAAGCGTCCCCCATTTCGAGGTCGAGGTGAAACCCGGCGGCGGATATAGCCTCCTCGATGCCCCGCTGGAGCTCGACGAGGCTATCGGACGTATGGCGGAATTCCTGCCGCGCATCCTCGAACTGGCCGAGACCGAGCACGCGCTGTGGCTTCTGATGAAAGAGATCGAGAGCACCCGCCGGCGCGTCAACGCATTGGAATACATCATGATCCCGCGCCTGCGCAATACCGTAAAATACATCCAGTCCAAGCTGGATGAGAACGAGCGCTCCAACATCACACGGCTGATGAAAATCAAGGACATGCGCCTGGAAGAGGAGCGGGCCCAAAAAATCTAGCGCGCTTATTCCACGCGTTCCGGTGGGGTGCAGATGTGGCAGGAAGCAAACGCCTGATTCTTTATATTGACTATTTTTTTGGCTTATGAAACATGCGGCCTGGTGCGAAAGTGCGGTAGCGGGCACGGCGACAGGCCGCACCCGGCGGTGAGGGGACTGTCTGTCCGGTGCATTCCGTCCCCGGCAATCTTACGTTTCCCGCTTGACTTTGCGATTCAAAGCTACTACCATGCATTAATACCAGGCCCCTGGGCGGAGGGCGCCCGGGAGCGGAAAAAAGGGGCCGGGCTTTGGGACGTGGATGAACACCACAAAGCCCCGGCGCTCATAAGCATTTCGGTGGAAAGATGCTGCGGTTGCAACTGCGATGCCACGCAGAAACACGGCTATGTTGCACCGTACATGGCCTTGGGAAGCCGGCAAGCAGAGGATCAGCGTGCCGGGAGGGAGTCGGAAACGTGAACGTCATCGATGGATGGATTCCTGTCAATATTGATATGGGGAGCGGTCAATGAAAGCATCCGTGACGGAAGATTGTGTCGCATGTGAGCTGTGCGTGGAAACATGCCCGGAAGTGTTCCAGATGGGCGAGGAATTTGCCGAAGTTATGGAGGATGAAATCCCACCGGAGCATATGGATGCGGTCGAAGAGGCTGCTGAGATCTGCCCCACCGAAGCGATCATCATCGAAGAATAGCGGAGACCCGGTCGTGAGCGCCCGATGAAGGCGGCATTGCCGATGGACCTTAATGCCCCCCGCAGGGCCTGCCTGCAGCAGTCAGGTCAACCGGCGTTTGTCCGGAGCAGATGCACACTGTGGAATCCGAAACCCTGAAAAAACGACTTCTCATACTGTTGTTAAATCCTTTATGTTAATAATTGTCGCTGGTGTGTGAAATGCGGGCTAAAATTAAAGTTGTTTGCCGTATGTCCTGTGCTTTTAACGTGCTGTTGACTCTTTTTCAGGCGCTGTTTTGAAAAAGAATTGGAACGCCTGTGACCATGAAAGAAGCTTCATTTTACAAAGAAAACGGTCAGGAAGGAGGGGTCAGTTGTTTCCTGTGCGCTCACGGCTGCCGGATCCCGCGCGACGGGCGCGGTTTCTGCAAGGTGCGCGAGAACAGGGGCGGAAAGCTTTTTTCACTGGTCTACGGGCGCGTTTCCAACATGGATGTCGAATTTATCGAGAAAAAACCCCTCTACCATTTTCTGCCCGGAAGCACATCCCTTTCCATCGGCACGCCCGGCTGCAACTTCCAATGCCCCTGGTGCCAGAACTGGCGCCTTTCCCGGGTTTCAAATGCCGAACGCTTTGAACAACGCCCCTTTACCGAACCCGAACTCGTGGTGGAGCGGGCTGTGTTGGAGAATTGCCGCAGCATATGCTACACGTATAACGAACCGACCATTTTCATGGAATACGCTCTGGATACGGCCGAACTTGCACACCAGGAGAATCTGCTGAACGTCATGGTGACCAACGGCTACCAATCCGACCGGACCGTCGGTGCGATGCAAGGATTGATCGATGCAGTGAATGTTGATGTGAAAAGTTTCTCCGATTCCTATTACCGCCGCTTCTGCGGTGCGCGCCTGCAGCCGGTTCTCGACACGGTGCGCCGTATGCATGCAGCGGGTATGCACGTGGAAATCACCACGCTGCTCGTGCCGGAGCTGAACGACGGCGAAGAGGAGATACGGGGTATCGCCCGCTTCATCGCTTCGGTCTCGCCGGAGATACCATGGCATATCACCGGGTTCCATCCCGATTACGAGGCAAGGGACATCGCACCGACGCCGCCGGAGTCCATCAAAAAGAGCCTGGAAATTGCGGAGGACCAGGGGCTGCGCCACCTCTATGCCGGTAACGTCGATATCCCGGAGTTCCACGACACAAGGTGCGCGCAATGCGGCGAGGTCACGATCGCACGTGACCCGTTGGGAAGGGCCACGGCAACGCCCGAAAAGGAATCCTGCCCTTCCTGCAACGCCACCCTGAAGGGTATCGTGCTGGATCGTTGATCACCGTCAGGGAAAGTGGTTGTTAGTGAAGACTGCAGCTGTTCGCAGTGCCGTTCCGGCTGCGTGCGCATGCTCCGTATTTGGCCCTTAGGGGCCGTCATCGGACAGATGAGGAGGGAGAAATTGCCAGATAACCGGTTGCGTAAGATGGAACGGCCCATATGGGGATATCTTCTTCTTTGCCTTTATCTTATCCTCATCCTGCTTCTGCCTCTGCTGGCGCATCTGACCCGGACCGTCTGGCCCGGGCTCTTCCTGGGTGCGGCAAGGGCCCTGGGGCTGGTCGGGTTCAGCATTCTTGCCATCCAGGTCGCGCTTGGGTCGCGTTTGAAGTTTATCGACCGTCCGTGGGGGATGGACAGGGTGATGCGTTTCCATAAATGGGCCGCCATCGGCGCCTTCGTTATGCTCCTGCTCCACCCCCTGACGCTGCTGGTGACATACGCTCATCCGATGGATCTGGGGTATGCCACGGGATTCGCCATGTTACGGACGAATTACGGCGGAATCATCGCGCTGGCATCTCTTGTTGCCGTGGTCCTTTCGGCTCTCTTGCTGAAAAAAATCGGCCTGGAATATCAGCTCTGGCGATACGCCCATAAAGGTGCGCTCATCGTTGTTGTTGTCGGCTTTGTCCACGGCCTCAGATCCGGCGAGGCGATGCCCGCTCCGATGCAGGTCTACTTTTGGGCGCTGCTTCTTGCGGCGCTTTTTCTGTTTTTTTACAGCAACATCTACATGAAACTGTGGGGCCGCAGCCGCTGGCGGGTGGACGCGATCATCCCCGAGACCCATGACACCTATTCCCTGGCGCTCCGGCCGCACAACGGCGAACCGCTGCACTACAGGCCCGGACAGTTCGTGCAGCTCAGGCTCGACAGGCCGGGCCGGCCGTCCGAGGAGCACCCCTTTACGGCCTCCGCTTCTCCCACCGGCGCCCCGCCGCTTACGGTGACCATCAAAGAATCCGGCGATTTTACCGATACCATCTCAAAGACGCGTCCGGGCGACGGCGCCCGGATCGAAGGCCCTTTCGGACGTTTCAGTTTCCAGTTCGATTCGCCCGTTGCTTTCGTCTTTATCGCCGGCGGCGTGGGCATTACGCCGGTGTTGAGCATGCTCCGCTTCCTCCGTGATACCGGCGATGAGCGCCGTGCGGTTTTGATTTACGGCAACCATACCGAAGCCGATATCATAGCTCGCGGCGAACTGGAGGCCATGCCCGCCAACATCGAAGTTTACCATACACTCAACGCCCCGCCGGAAGACTGGGACGGGTTGAAAGGACATGTGTGCGCCGATACCATCGAAGAATGTGCCGGCGATCTGCTGACGGAGGCGGATATCTACCTGTGCGGACCGCCACCCATGATGCACTCGGTCACGGAACAACTCAAATCGCTCGGTGTGCCGCGGAGGCGCATACACAGCGAAAGGTTTGCTCTGTAAACCACGGCTTTTGCAAGTTTCCTTAAATGAGGGGAGTATACCGATGGCTTTTACACTGAAGATCGGAGAGAAAGCGCCGGATTTTAACCTGCCCGCCACCGACGGCAGGACGTACAGCCTGGGGGATTTCAAAGATGCCGGGGTGCTGGTTGTTTTTTTCACCTGCAACCACTGCCCGTATGTCACCGGGTCCGACGAAGCCACCCGCAAAACCGTGCAGAAATTCAGCGGCAGGGGGGTCGCCTTCATCGGCATCAATTCCAACAGCGAAAACACTTACCGGGAAGACGATTACGAACATATGGTCGAACGCATGGAGAAGAACGATTTTCCATGGGTCTATGCGCGTGATAAGTCACAGGATGTCGCCAGGACTTACGGCGCTCTCCGGACGCCCCATTTCTACGTCTTCGACCGGGAAAGGAAACTCATCTATACCGGACGTGCGATCGATAATCCCCGGGATCCGTCGAAGAGTACAGCCAACGATCTGGAGAGGGCGCTTGAAGAGCACCTGGCCGGGAAACCTGTCAGCGTGCCGGAGACCAATCCCATAGGGTGCAATGTCAAATGGGAAGGCAGGGACGCCCATTGGATGCCGCCGGAAGCGTGCGATCTGGTGTGAGGCAAGAGGACGCGGAGAATACGGATTAACCGCAGAGGCGCTGAGAGCGCAGAGAACGACAAAAAACTGGATTTAAAATCACACGGTTAAAGGATTACGTGTCGGGTCAACTGTTGTTATCTGGAACTCAGGAAATCATGGAAAGCGAAAAGTTAAGATTTTCGGATCTTCTCGGATAAGACTGACCATGGTTTTTCAAATTTTCATGCAGCAGCTTTGGTGTGCGGCGCGAAACAGAGTGGAGCGCCGCTTTCATCTTTAAGCTGGCTTTTATAAGAGGGATGTTGCGGTCCGATCCCGTTCGCATTTCGCACCCTTTCGCGGGGGAACGGGACCGATTCGGGATGCCCAGGTAGATGGTGACCCCCTGGGGAGTCTCGCGCAGTGGCGAGCGGGGCCGTGGAGCGACGGGCACTGATGGTTTTCTGCCTCTGAACGGACGGTAGTATATTAGCAATA
>PUMZ01000192.1 GCA_003551565.1 Candidatus Brocadiaceae bacterium
CTTGACGGCCTCAATCACCTGATCGGCAACTCCCATGACGGCATTGCGAGCGAATCCGATCGGAATTGTTTTTTGCGGTCCGGAACTTTCAAACCCGGGCTGGGCAAGCGCGGCATCAATGACCGGTGAAAAATCGCGGTCTTCGATATGAGGCACCCCGGGCCAGCCGGTGGGCCCGCTGGTGAATATCCGGTCCTTATAGTCTTCCACAGGTTCCATAAGACAATTCGTCGTCATAAGAACCGCCCCGGGAAACTGCGCAAAGTCCTTGCGCTGCTCCTGCCAGGCGCCGCCGTAGTTGCCGACCAGGTGATCGTATTTCTTCAGTTCGGGATAAGCGTTCGCCGGCAGCATCTCACCATGGGTATAGACGTTGATGCCTTTCCCTTCGGTCTGTTTCAGGAGCGCTTCAAGATCATGAAGGTCGTGCCCCGAAACCACAATCGCCTTCCCCTCAACCGCTGCGATATTGACGTTTGTCGGTTCAGGGTGGCCGAACGTGCCGGTATTTGCGCTGTCGAGCACCTGCATCGCCTTCACATTGAGCTCGCCTGTTTTCAGTGCATAGCCGAGCAGATCATCCGTATCGGTGGGGTCACCCGCGACGAAATCCAGGATTTCATGGAACAGCGCATAAGCCTCATCGTCTTTAAATCCCAACACTTTCGCATGGTGAAGATACGCACCGGCACCCTTCAGACCGTAGATTATGGTCTCCTGCAACCCGGCCACGGCTTTTCCATACTTTTCTCGCCGAACGTCGATACCGAACCTGCGTCCCTGCTCGGTCATCGCATCCAGGCTTCCGGCGGGCGTCCAGTCCCCGGCCCAACCCGGCCCGCTGCCGCCCGGTGACAGAACGCGTTTGAGAGGGCCGCCATGCAGTTTTTTAGCCTTGTCCCGCATACGTTCCGTCTTCACGGCAAGCCGCTGAAAAACATCAGGATCAAAGTTCGTGTTGGTGAGGGTGGTGAACATCGCATAGGGAACGAAAGCATCCACCTCCGTGTCGGACTTTCCTTTTTGCCGTGCGCTGTGAGCGAGTGCGGAAACCGACTTGAGCCCCTGAATCAGGTTGTCCTGCAGGGCCGCAACGTCCGGGTCCTTCCCACAAACACCCATTTTCACACATGCTTCACCTCTGGCCGTCTGTTCGCACTGGTAACAAAACATCGACATGATACGACCTCCATGAGATTGAGTTGAACCGATTAAATTGAACTATCAGCCCGGCAGAAAAGGTTTCAACAGGTTCGTAGCGAGCCCATTCACGGGTTCAGGAGTTCGGAAAGCGCTGTGCGAAGCCCCGGACGCCTGAAAGCGTCCACTACGATCCGGGCTTTCAACCAGGCTGTCAACGACTGCCATTTGCTTTTATCATGACCAGAAGCATTTTAGATTTTTCTTCCGCTTTCAGGGCATGGGGTATATCGGCCGGCATAAGCACGCTCTGTCCCGCACCGGCTGTGACATCGCTTCCTCCGATAGTCAGCCTTAGGCGGCCCTCGATCACCTGGACCATGGCATCGAAGGGCGCGGTATGCTCGCTCAGGCTCTGACCTTCGTCGAAAGCAAACAGCGTAACGCTGCCTCCGCCGGTGCCGATCAGAGTGCGGCTCACGATTGAACCGGTGGAATATTGAACCAATTCACCGAATTTTACCGCCTCGCTGTGCGGCATGTTTCCTGCATCTGCTTCCTTATCACAGCATGACATTTTGCATCACCTCCGGTTAAGTTGAAAAAATCTTACTCGACTCCATGGGATGCATCATCACTTACTTCTCCATGTATGGAAACTTCTTTAACATTGACCGTCAGATCTGCCCCCGATTTTTCCACCGCCGATCTGGCAATCGCCAGCAGCCCGTGGCAGCACGGCACTTCCATATGCGCCACGGTCAGGGAGCGGATGGTATTGTTTTGAAGGATATCCGCGAGCTTATCGCGGTAGAACTCGCCGTCGTCGAGTTTCGGACATCCTATCAACACTTTCCGCCCGGCAAGAAGATGTTCATGGAAACCGGCATAGGCGAACGGCACGCAATCCGCGGCCAGCAGCAAGTCGGCATTGTCGAAATACGGCGCGCCGGCAGGCACCAGGTGAAGCTGCACCGGCCATTGCGTGAGAGCGCTGGGCGCCGTATCGCAGGGGGCAACCTCCGCCGCCTCCCCGGAGGACTTCTCCCTGTTCAGTTCCAGAGCCGCCGCGCCGGGGCATCCCCCAAAGGAGCCTTCCCGGGCGGGGGGGCTGTTCTGAGCCTGTCCCTGTTCCAGGTGTTCCTGAACCGCTTCTTCATCGAACGGATCGGCCTCACGCTCGACTATCCGGATAGCGTCCTGCGGACAGACGCCCAGACAGTCGCCCAGACCGTCGCAGTAACGGTCGCTGACCAGACGCGCCTTTCCGTCGATTATCTGAAGCGCTCCCTCCTGACAGTTCGGTATGCATTCACCACAGCCGTTGCATTGCTTTTCATCGATCTCGACCACTTTTCTTCTGGTCATATCTCCACCTCATAAATGCATAATCGGTATCCCTGTGAATGATCTCCACGATCCGTCTCCTAAATAGGATTATAATTATCTCATATAATGAGATTGTAATACTCTTGTTTATTTTTGTCAAGTGCCTGCAACAAAATAACCGCTCGATTCCCGGGAGCCGTGCAGGAAACCTGTAAATTTGCTATTCTATAAAAACTGATATGGAGCAACTTAAAAACTTAAACGACATCAAGATACTTCCAGATAAATGCGCGGTTTTCTGTCCATCGCATTATTAATTTTTTGAACATTGTTTGACAGAAGCCGACAAAATATGATAGCATATCACATCGATAGAGTAAATAGGAAGCGAGATCCGGAAAAGGGATTATTATTTATGCCGGGACAAAGAATGAAAGATTGTCTGCTAACTCTGACCCTGGTTGCCCTGATCCTCGTCGCCCCCGGGGCCGTGTTGAGTGCATCGCTCCCGAATGCGGCCCGGGGCCCCGCGGAGTGCTGCTCCGGAAGCTGTTGCAATGACTGCTGCGGTGAAGCACAGCGCAATCGGTGTGAGGAGGGGTTTCCCGAAGCCACTTTACTCTCCTTTCATGGCGCCGGATGCCTGATCCATGGCAACGTCCGGGCTTTGTCCGCCGTCCCCGCTGAATACCTTTTTTTGTCCGGGACCGCTTTTCCCACTTCCCGGTTTCCAGCCCGACCACCTGCACGCTCCCCGCCTCCGTTCGCCACATCTGCGTCGTCATCATGGCATACACGTCATTCTTGTGTCATGATCCGAACGCGTTATGTCATTTTTGGATGACAGCCACGCATCAAGCCGGATGTTGCCGGAGAATTGAAAAAAACGCATGAGTTGCCGGTGGAGCGGAGAAATTCCAACGACTGACTCAGGGGACCTGTCATGTTCGGTAAAGATGAATTTGAAGTCACGGAGGAAAACAGGAGTTGCGATTGGCCTTTTCATGAGCTACTGCTCAAGTTCAGGCAAAAAGCGTCCCTCCATCCATAACATTGGAGATGTGAAAAATGAGAAACACGTTACGAGTTTCGTTGGAAAAGGCAGCAGTGGCGGGGTTCGGGGTTTTTCTGCTGGTTCTGGCAGGCTGCGCCGGGGGAAACGAATTCCGAAACGATCCGGCCGGTGTTCGGCCGCATACGGGGCCTGCGCGGGTTCCCGTGGAAAACCGGGATCCGGGCGATTACGGCGGCGAAGACCTGCCGGATTTTGATGAAGACAGCCCGATTGAGGATTATTTCCGCTATGCCCTGGAAAGAAATGAAGCCGTGCAGGCGGCTTTCAGAAACTGGGAGGCGGCCGCCGAGCGCCCCCGGCAGGCCCGCTCCCTGCCCGATCCGCGCGTGTCGTTCCAGGCCGACGACTCCTTTGAGTCGCGGGAGCTGTCGGTCTCGCAGACCTTCCCGTGGTACGGCAAACGCGCCCTGCGCGGTCAAGCCGAACGGAGCGGCGCCATGGCCCAGTATTCCAGGTATCTCCAGCAAAAGCTCGAAGTTCTCAGCAGAGTGCGCCGGGCTTACGGAGATTACTACTATCTTTCGGAATCGATCGGTATTGCCGAAGAGAACCTCGACCTCCTTGAATATTTCGTGCAGGTGGTAAGAGCCCGTTTCAGGGCGGGACAGGCCGCTCACCCGGACCTTATACGCATCGAGGTGGAGGCGGAAAAACTCCGCGACCGGCTGGAGGAACTCCGCGACCAGCGCCGTCCCCGTGCTGCGGAACTTAACCGGGTGCTGGGACGCTCCCACTCGGCCCCGCTCCCGTGGCCCGTCAGTCTGCCCGAGGAGGGCATAGAAGACATGGAAGAAGATCGGCTTATGAAAAGTGCTGCCGAAAACAATCCCCGCCTTTTGGCACTGCGCCATGAGATTGATCGTCGGGGACACCAAAAAGAGTTGGCCGGAAAGGAATATTATCCCGACATAACGGTCGGAGCCATGCGCATGGAGGAGGGCATGGGCGGCATGGGCGATGATATCAACGCAGCGATGATATCCATCAACATACCACTCTGGCGCGGTAGCTACGACGCGGGAGTCAGGGAGGCCGGGCGCCGCCTGGAGGCGGGCCGGCGCAGCCTCGCCGATGCCGAATACGGGGTGGAATCGGAACTCGAAAACGCTCTCTTCAGCTTCCGTGACGCGCGGCGCAGGGTAGAGCTTTTCGAGGGATACCTGCTTCCGAAAGCCGAAGAATCTCTTGAGGTCTCAGAGACCGCATACCGTGCGGCCGAGGTCGACGTGAACGCTTTTCTGGACGCACAGCGTGAACTGCTGAATTTCGAATTGGAACTCCGCAGATCCCGAGCCGAAAGGTTCAAGGCCATTGGCGAGATCGAAAAGCTTGTTGGCGCACCGCTGACAGAAACTGTTAAAAGTGTCTCAGACGTGTCCGATATGTCCGAAAGATCTGACTGAAAGAGGAAAGGCAATGAAATATATTCCGGGAAAAACACCCAAAAAATGGCGCATTGCAGTTGCAGTCATCGTTCTTGCTGGGGTCGTTTACTTCGGGCGTCAGCTCTTTGCCCCACACCCCTCCATCGCTGCACCGGAGGATGTGGAAGTGGCCGAAGACGCCGACATCGTCTGGACATGCTCGATGCATCCTGAAGTGCGCGAGCCCGAACCGGGGCCGTGCCCCCTGTGCGAGATGGCGCTGATTCCGGTCGAGGCCGACGGGCTGGACCTGGAAGAGAACCAGGTGGCGGTATCGGAAGAGGCCAGAGCTCTGGCCGGCATCCAGGTGGCCCCTGCAGAGCGACGGGAGGTGGAAAGACGAGTCAGGCTTTACGGGGAGGTGGACTACGATGAAACCCGCATGAAAGGGGTTAGCTCGGATGTTAGCGGACGTATTGACCGGCTGAACATCGCCTTCACGGGCTCCCGCATAAGAAAAGGCGATCCGATGTTTCAGCTCTACAGCCCCCGGCTTATCAGCGCCCAGGAAGAGCTTCTTCAGGCCATGCGAACCCTCGAGGCCATCGGTGACACCGAAAACGTCCGGCGCCTGGATTCCGCCCGCTCCAACGCCGAAGGCGCACGGGAGAGGCTCCGGTGGTGGGGCGTGACCGATGAGCAGATAGAACACATTGAGGAAACTGGCGAAATTATCGACCGTCTCACAATAAAAAGTCCGTTGGACGGCGTGGTGGTGGAACGACGCAAGGATCGGGGCGACTACGTGGCCGAAGGGGAACCCGTTTACAGGGTGGCCGACCTCTCGCGGGTGTGGGTGCGGCTCGAGGCCTACGAGTCGGACCTCCCCTGGGTCCATTACGGCCAGGAAATAACATTTACGGCCGACAATGCACTGCCGGGCGAAGAGTTCCGGGGCAGGATCGTGTTTGTCGACCCTGTGCTCGACCGCGGACGCCGCACCGTCAGGTTGCGTGCCAACGTTCCCAACCCCGACGGCCGGCTCCGGCCGGGCATGTTTCTGCGCGGGGTGTTGAGGGCAAGACTGACCGCCGCCGGCCGGGCCGCCAAGCCCGCGGACCTGGCCGGAAAATGGATCAGCCCGCTTTATCCGGAAAACATCTCCGACGAACCCGGAACGTGCCCGGACAGCGGCGTCGACCTCGTGCGGGCGGAGGACCTCGGCTACGCGGAGACGGAACCCGAGAACGGAGAGGATCCGCTGGTGATACCCCGAAGCGCACCGCTTATAACGGGCCAAAGAGCAATCGTTTACGTTAAAGTGCCCGACGACGAGTTGATCATTTACGAGGGAAGGGAAATCACACTCGGGCCCCGCGCCGGCGATTATTACCACGTCCGGGACGGACTGGAGGAGGGCGAGCTGGTGGTGGTCAGGGGGAACTTCAAGCTCGACAGCGAATTGCAGCTCGACGGACGCCCGAGCATGATGTCGCCCCCGGAAGAGGAAGATGTTATCGAACCGGTCTGGGAGATCGATGAAGGCTTTCTCGAAGAATTTGAAACCGTTATATCGGGATACCTTGATATTGCGGATGCACTGGCGGACGATGATTTTGAAAGAGCGCAGAACCACGGAGAAAAAACGGTTGAAATCATCGAGGAAATTGATACCGACCCGCTGGATGAAATGCAGAGGAGCGCATGGGAGGAATCTGCGGGACGCCTCGGGCATATGCTGCACCATATTCACCATGCCGGTGATATGGAAGAAGCCCGCACCGCCTTCGAGGAGGTAACGCTGGCACTGGAGAACATCTTCGATCAGTTCGGCATGCCGCCGGGCGTCACGCTCTACCGGTTGCACTGCCCGATGGCGTTCGGCGGCGAAGGCGCCGACTGGTTTTCCGATTCGGAAGAAGTACTGAACCCGTACTTCGGCGAATCCATGCTGGAATGCGGAGGAGTGGTGGAAAAACTGCAGTGATACCTTCACCGCGTCCACTCCCGTCCACTCCGTCCACTAAATCTTCTAAAGAGAAAAACGATGCCGGAAAGCAAAAACAAAAAACAGGAAAAACTGGAAGAAATACAGCCCCGGCCCACCGCACCGCAGCTCTCCCCGGTGACCCGGCTCGTGGGATTCTGCCTTTATAATCCCGTGATAGTAATCCTCATTCTGGTCGTGACCGTCATCGGCGGCCTGATGGTGGCGCCGTTCGACTGGGACCTGGGTTTTTTGCCGCGCAATCCCGTTCCGGTGGATGCCATCCCGGACATCGGCGAAAATCAGCAGATCGTCTTCACCGAATGGATGGGGCGCTCGCCCGAAGATGTCGAAGATCAGATCACCTACCCGCTCACGGTGGCGCTGATGGGGATACCCCGTGTGGAAGAGGTCAGGAGTTTCTCGTATTTCGGATTCTCGCAGATTTACGTCGTGTTCGAGGACGGCGTGGATTTCTACTGGTCCAGGAGCCGTATTATCGAAAAGCTCGACAGCCTTCCTCCGGGCGATCTGCCGGCGGAAGTCGAACCGACGCTCGGCCCCGACGCTACCGCACTGGGGCAGATATTCTGGTACACGCTCCAGGGCCGCGACCCCGACGGCAATCCTGTCGGAGGGTGGGACCTGGACGAGCTCAGGACAATCCAGGACTGGTACGTGCGCTACTACCTGTGGGGGGCGCGCGGTATCGCCGAAGTCGCCAGCGTGGGCGGGTTCCAGAAGGAATACCAGATCGATATCGACCCCGACGCCATGCGCGCGCACGGCGTGAGCGTTGATGATGTGTCGCGGGCCGTTCGGCGTTCCAATCTGGACGTTGGCGCGCGCAATATCGAGATCAACCGCGTGGAATACCTGATCCGCAGCCGGGGTTTCATCGAAAACGAACGCGATATCGAACAGACCGTTATCAAGGTCAACGAGAATGTTCCCGTCCGCGTCAAGGACGTCGC
The DNA here is from genome assembly GCA_003551565.1 of Candidatus Brocadiaceae bacterium. GTDB lineage: Bacteria > Planctomycetota > Brocadiia > SM23-32 > SM23-32 > PUMZ01. The sequence continues at coordinate 7,870 of PUMZ01000192.1, forward strand.
ACATGTAACCACCGGTCCCGCGCAGAGGCGCGGCGCGCTGGACATCGACGGCTCGGAGGCGGTCGGCGGAGTTGTGACGGTCAGGGACGGGTTCAACCCTCTGGAGGCCATCCGGAACGTCAGGGAGGTCATAGCCGGGATCGAGCCGGGGCTACCGAGTAAACCGGTCATCGACTATACGCAGGTTGACCGCACGGACGTGGCCATGTTTGCCGCCGGTCAGGGATTCCAGGGGTACAGGGGCGCATATCTCAATGACGCCGAATGGCTGAGCTGGCTGGGCGATACACCGCGCGAGGACTGGCCGGAGTGGATCACGACAAGCAGTCTTGAAATCGTGCCCTTCTACGACCGCACCGATCTGATTTACGAGACGCTGGGCACGCTGGGCACGGCGCTGACCGAGGAGATACTGGTCACGATCATCGTGATCATTGTTTTGCTGGGACATCTGGCAAGTTCCCTGCTGGTGAGCGGTGTGCTGCCGCTGGCTGTGCTCATATGCTTCATCATTATGAAACTCGCCGGGGTGGACGCCAACATCGTGTCGCTGTCAGGCATAGCAATCTCCATCGGGGCCATCGTTGACATGTCTATCATTGTGAGTGAAAATGTGTTCCGTCACCTTGGTGAGGCCTCTCCAGATGAGAACAAAAAAAAGGTCGTACTGAAAGGCGCATCCGAGGTGGGAAGCGCCGTGCTGACGGCGGTTTCCACCACGGTGATCAGCTTCATGGCGGTCTTCACCATGACCGGTTCGGAGGGGCGGCTTTTCAGGCCGCTCGCCTTCACATTCACCAGCATGCTCGTCGCTTCCATTCTTATAGCCCTGACGGTCATGCCCGTGGCCGCTTACATCGTTTTCACACGCAGGTTCAAATCGAGGGCGATCAAGCACCTGTTCCTGGGCGGTCTGGCCGTTGCCGGGCTGGTTCTGACCGTGGCGATGGGGATGTTCATCGCCGGTCCCACGCTTTTCCTGGCCTCCTGCTGCTGGATGGGCGGGGATTACCTGAAAGGATGGGCCGGGAAGGCGCTCAGGTGGGGACCGCTGGTGATCGCCGCAGCGTTCATGCTGGTCATCCTGGCGCGCTACTGGGAACCACTCGGACCGGAGCCGGGCATCCACTCCAACATCATATTTTTGCTGCTCACCATCGGCGGCATGCTCGGCGTCTTAGAGCTCATCAAGCGTTATTACCCCTTCCTGCTGGGATGGTGCCTGGAACATAAGGCAGCATTTCTTTCACTTCCTGTCGCCGTCATATTGTTGGGTTTGCTGGCCTGGCAGGGATTCGACCGGATGTTTTCCTTCGTCCCGATGGCGCTCGATCCGGTCGGGATCGAAGAGTCGGATGTCAGGCATACCACGCTCTGGATGGAGGCGGAGGAGCGTTTTCCCGGACTCGGCCGCGAGTTCATGCCGGCCCTGGACGAGGGTTCTTTCCTGTGGATGCCCACCACCGCGCCCCACGCCTCAATCGGCGAGGCCATCGATGTTATGGCAAAACAGGACAGGGCTTTCATCGCAATACCGGAAGTGGAAACCGTGGCCGGGAAGATCGGACGCGCCGAGTCGCCGCTCGATCCGGCGCCCATCTCCATGATCGAGACCGTGATACAGTACAAATCCGAATACAAAACCGACGATGACGGACGTCGGATAAACTACAGATACGACCGCCGCCGGAGCGAGTTTATCAGGGACGAAGACGGGGAACTCATACCCGACCGACGGGGGCGGCCCTACCGGAAGTGGCGCGACCATATCCGGTCGCCGGACGATATATGGGACGAGATTGTGGAAGCCGGGAAAATCGTGGGCACCACCTCGGCCCCCAGGCTCCAGCCGATCGAGACCCGGCTGATCATGCTCCAGACCGGAATGCGGGCGCCGATGGGCGTTAAAGTGTACGGGCCCGACCTGGAGTCGCTCGAGCGGGTCGCCATCGATATCGAAGAACAGCTCAGGGATGTGCCGTCCGTACGGCCGGCCACTGTACGCGCCGACAGGGTGGTCGGGAAACCTTACGTGATGATCGATCTGGACCGCGAGGCCCTCGCGCGCTACGGCATGTCCGTCGAGCACACGCAGATGGTCATCGAGGTGGCCCTGGGCGGCATGCAGATAACCCGCACTGTGGAGGGGCGCGAGAGGTTCGGCGTGCGCGTGCGTTACAAGCGCGAGCTGCGCGACGATCTGGAAAAACTGGGCCGGATACTGCTGCCCGCCATGGGAGGAAACGAACAGGTGCCCCTGGAAGAGGTGGCCGATATACGCTACGAACGCGGCCCGATGGTCATCAAAAGCGAGGACACCTTCCTGGTGGCCTACGTCACCTTCGGGATGCAGCCCGGACACGCCGAGGTGGAGGTCGTGCACCAGGCCCGGGATCATCTCGACCGGGCGGTCGCCGGGGGAAGGCTTTCAATACCGGACGGCGTGACGTACCGCTTTGCCGGCGCCTACGAACAACAGGTCCGCGCCCAGCGCACGCTGATGATCATCCTGCCGGTTTCGCTGTTTGTCATCTTTATGATCCTGTACCTGCAGTTCAAATCGACGGCCGTCTCGCTTCTGGTTTTTGCTTCGATACTGCTCGCCTGGAGCGGCGGATTCCTGCTGCTGTGGCTTTATGGCGAACCCTGGTTCATGAACTTCGCCCTGTTCGGTGTCAACATGCGCGACATGTTCAACATGCAGACCTTCAACCTGAGCGTGGCGGTCTGGGTGGGGTTCCTGGCCCTGTTCGGCATTGCCTCCGATAACGGTGTTGTCATGGCGACTTATCTGAAGCAGCTTTTCGAACGCGACAGGCCGGCGTCGAGAGAAAAGATGCGCGAGCTGAGCATCGAGGCCGGTTCGAAGAGGATACGGCCGTGCCTGATGACCACAGCCACCACGATCCTTGCACTGCTCCCGGTCCTGGCCTCGACCGGTCGGGGAGCCGACGTGATGATCCCGATGGCCATACCGGCCGTGGGCGGGATGACGTTCGTGGTGCTCTCGAATTTCATGGTGCCGGTGCTCTACTGCATGCTGCAGGAGTTCCGGCTCCCCGGGGAGCACAGAAGTTTCTTTGAGAAAACATCAACGTTTCTTAAAAATGCAGTAAAAATACTTTTAATAATCATTGCTGTTTTCGTTATAATAGCGGGTGTGCTGGTAACTGTTTCGGCACGCAGCGGTGAGCCGGCTGTTGATGAAGCTCCGGCGGAGGTCGAGGAAGAGGACCCGCATGCGCACCATTAAATATTTATTGAACCACGTCTTTTGTGACATTGGAAGCCTATATGGTATATTTGCCGTTCGCACGCAGTTGTCGTATCCGGGAACGCGGCGTCTCGCCCGCGTTCCCGGGGGGGGCGGAGGTGAAGCCCGTGCCTGCCTGCAGCAGGCAGGTTCCGTGGAGAGACGTTGTTCAGTGAATATTTACGGAATTTTTTACCCGGAGCAAGTTCGGTTACGTCAATACGGGGTGAATATACAGCCCTGCCGTAAACCGCAAGCTCCACAACCTACTTTAGGAGGAGTCTTATGAGAAGCAAAATTATGATCATTGCAGGGATGTTGCTGGCAGGTGGATTTATTATTGCGTTAACCGGCTGCAACGGCGAACCCTCCGTTGATGCGCCGGAGGTGGCTGAAGCGGAAGTGGAGGATGCCATTGAAGGTCAGAAGTACTGTCCGGTGATGGACGGCATGGAGATCAACAGGGACCTCTACGTCGACCATGACGGGAAGCGGGTATATTTCTGCTGCGCCGGATGCGTTTCGGCCTTTGAACAGGATCCGGAAAAGTATATGGAGAGGTTGCACGAAATCCATGACGATCCGGACGCGGCAGAACATAATGATGATCACGATCACGATCATGACCATGATCATCACCATCACTAAAATCCGGCGTGTTTTTAGCCTGCGGTTATCTCACGTGTTCTCGGTGGTGCAGATGTGGCAGAAAGCAAACGCCGCCTGCCTGTGCATACGCACGCAGACAGGCCGTATTTGTCGACGTGAAGTGCGGCTCTTTGCCGCCGATGTGCCGCTGAGGACGCGCCCGCAGGGCGTGCCTGCAGCAGGCAGGTCAACCGCCGTTTTCCGGCGCCGATACACACTGCAGAATCTGAAACCCTGAAGAAGGCTGCTTATCATGCTGATTTTAATTTTATATCCCGGAGAGCTGTGCGGCCGGACCAAGAAAAGTTGACGGAATGACTTGACAAATCCCGGGGCGGAAGCTATAGTGACTATGGGGAAAGTGGGTATGGAAGACATCTGTTGACATCTTAACGATGCGTGCGGGGGACGCGGGCCTGCGTTTGAACACGTACGTGCTCCATATGCAAATCTCCCTGACAACGCCGAAGCCCGAGTCCGCATCAGGCAGCGGGCAGATGGTTCACGGAATGCTTCTTTTTTGGGGAGGGGCTGGTGACTGCAAGATGGCGCGTGAAAAAATCCGGCGGCAAGGTCTATGGTAACGCCGGTATGGATCAACTCAAAAGGTTGATAGGGGGGAAGAAGATTCTGCCCGATGACCTGGTGGCCGAAGAGGGCAGTGACAACTGGGTGAAATTTTCGGAGATGCCCGCCTTTGCGCCGTTATTTGCGCTCCGCTCAGAGCCGTCGGCGCCACAGCAAAAACACAGCGCCGGCAAAGGGCAGGGGAATGGATGCCCGCAATGTGATGCTGCGATCGCGGCCGATGCCGTTTTCTGCGTGCATTGCGGCACGGATATGCGCACGGGCAAGAAGGTTGCTGCTGCGGACAACAGCTCGCCGCCCGGGGCGGTCAGCAGGGACGATCCGGGCGGAAAGCCCCGGTTTCTGGGTGGAATCGTTTCCGATACGGAGATAACGGTTCCGGCCGCCTTGCTGGCGGTGGGGCTGGCAGTTTTTGCAATTGCCGGATTTTCCAAAGGCGGGACCGACACGGCGGCGGGGATGTTTCTGTTCCTGTCTTTGCGAATCGTTTTCGTCGTTGCCCTGGGCATACCGGCATGTTTTCTCGTTGCCAGGATTCTCAATACCGGTTTCGGCTTATTCCATACCGCCGTGCTCAAGCTGGCCGCTATCGCTGTGTTGCCGCCGGCTTTTGCTATGCTGGGCGGTTTGATGCTGCCGTTTACAGGCGACTGGATCGGCTGGATACTGTATTTTTCACTGCTGGAATGGCTTTTTGATATCGAGTTTTACGAGGCCATACTGTTCGCTCTGGTGCTGGCTGGCATGCAGATACTGACAGCTGTTTTGATAGCGCGCTACATTGTGGGAGCTCTTGGCCTGGCCTGAGCGTCTCTGCTTCTACGGTGAATTTTTCACCCGGGCTCCCGAAAACAATGCCTGAATGCAACAAAATGACTGCAATACTGTCAAAACCTGATACGCTTGAAAAACTCCGGATACTCAGCGCCGACGCACAGTATGATCTCGCCTGCGCCTGCAGCAGCCAGAAAGACGAACACCGCCGCAGGAGCCCGGCCGGCGGCTGGATATATCCCGTAACACTCCCCGAAGGCGGCAGAAGCACGCTTTTCAAAACCCTTATCTCGAACGAATGCTCGAACGACTGCAAGTACTGTCCCCTCCGTGACGAACGGGACTTCCGGCGTTGTTCGCTCAGCCCGGAAGAAACGGCCAGCCAGTTTATGAGGTATTACGATGCCGGTGAAGTGTTCGGCATATTCCTGAGCTCGTCCGTGTGCGGCACGCCTGATGCCGCTATGGACCGCCTCAACGCTGCAGCTGAAATGCTGCGGAGAAAGCATCGGTTCCGTGGCTATATTCATCTGAAAGTTATTCCCGGAGCAAGCCCCGCCGCGATTGAAAGCGCCGTTTCGCTTTCAAGCGCTGTTTCGGTCAATATCGAGACGCCCGGTGCGGAAAACTTGCAAAAACTCTCCGCTCGCAAAGACTACCTCCGCGATATCGTTGAACCGATCAAGCTGATCAGCAGGCTGACAGGCAGGGGCTGCAGATACCGGCGTGTGAAACAGACCACTCAATTTATCGTCGGAGCGGCCGGCGAAAAAGACCGTCAAATCGTGCGTTATATGAGCGGGCTTTACGACAGATTGCATTTGCATCGCATTTATTTCAGCGCCTACCAGCACGGGCTGGGCAGTGCGGACCTCCCGGGTGAACGAAATCCGCCCGATAATCCGGATGATGTTCTGACCCGCGAACACCGTCTGTATCAGGTCGATTTCCTGCTGCGAAAATATGGGTTCACCGGGAACGAAATCCCTTTTGACCGCAACGGCAACCTCCCCCTGGATACAGACCCGAAAGAGGCATGGGCGCGCGCGAATCCCGACTTCTTTCCCGTCGATTTGAACCGCGCTCCGCGGAAAGAACTCCTGCGCGTTCCGGGTCTCGGACCGGTGACGGCGGATCGGATAATAAAGTGCCGCCGAAACGGCAGGCTGCGCAGCATCAAACAGATCGGAGGCAGAGGCTCCCGCCTGCGCAAGGCCGCCGGCTATATCGCTTTTTAGCCTGAGCTTACTGAGAAACCTTGAAATCAAACGCCCGCCGCCTGCAAGCATTTATTGATTAACTTCATCTTAAAATCTTAAAATGAGAGTTGCATATGATGAATAGAGGATTTTAGGGAAACGACTGCATTTCTCCGGGGCGACCTTTGATAAGCCGTTGATTATCATTGTGATAAGGTCTTCTCGCACCCGCGATAACCCCTTGCAAACGATTTTGGTAATCATAAAGTATCCCTTCCTTTTTCATATGCGCTCACTTGAAAAGTTAGACTTTCCCCCATATGATATACTAACAAGATAGGAATGGTGGCGTATGGCGAGCGGCAGTGATCCTCAACTCGGAAGGCAAATGTCTGGAAAAAAGAGCGATAACGTTGTCTGGCAGAACGGAGCGGTGGAAACGGGAGACCGCCGGCGCCTGATGGGCCAGAAGGAGGGCGTTTTCTGGTTCACCGGCCTGAGCGGCTCCGGCAAATCTGCGCTTGCCAGGGGTTGTGAAAAAAAACTGATCGGGAGCGGACGTCCGGCGTTTGTACTGGATGGCGACAACCTGCGCCATGGCCTCAGCGGGGATCTCGGATTTTCACCGGAGGACCGCAGCGAAAATATCCGGCGCGCTGCAGAAGTTGCTGCGCTGATGGCGGATGCCGGGCTGATCGTGCTTACGGCCTTTATCTCCCCTTATATGCGCGACAGAGAGCAGGCACGGAGAATTATTGGGCCGGGCCGGTTCTTTGAAATCTATCTCGATGTTCCGCTTTCGGTCTGCGAAGCCCGCGATCCGAAAAATCTTTACAAACGTGCAAGAACGGGAGAGATTCCCGATTTCACCGGCATTTCAGCCCCTTATGAGCCGCCGCCGGATCCCGATCTGGCGATCAACACAGCCCTGGATCGGGCCGACAGGTGCATTGATGCCGTTATGAACTATATCACTGAAAAAACACAACGATGACTTCATCTTACAGACTTTCGAACCTCAAATCGCTGGAAGCCGAGAGCATACACATCATTCGGGAGGTTGCCGCCGAATTTGACCGGCCGGTGATGCTGTATTCGCTGGGCAAGGACTCCTCCGTGATGCTCAGGCTCGCCCAGAAAGCGTTTTATCCGGCGAAAATTCCGTTTCCGCTCCTCCATATCGATACCGGCATGAAGTTTCAGGATATGTATGAGTTCCGCTCCCGCATCGCCGGGGAAGTCGGTGTCGATCTGGTGGTTTATCGCAACGAGAACGCCATAGAAGAAGGGGTGTCACCGGGTAAAATCGGCATCCAGAAATGCTGCGCTCTGCTCAAG
>PUMZ01000080.1 GCA_003551565.1 Candidatus Brocadiaceae bacterium
GATAGTTCTTCACCGCCATCGCCATCTCCTTTTTGTTCACTGTTCTCCGCCCACTGCCCTCCGCCATCTGCCCACTGCATCTCCCAAGCTTCTTCGTAGATGGTTTCGAAGAGGTCGAAGGCGTAAAGTCCGAAGTGCATTGAACCGCAGGCGGGATCGAGCATGCGGATTTCACGCGGGTCTTTGCGGGGTCGGAACGGGATATACACCGGCTCGTTCAGCAACTCCTCCTGCGTCTTCTCCCCCCGCGCAGCGGCCTCCCCCGGGTTTGCGGAATCCGCAGACGGAGCCTCCGTCTGCGGATTCCGCAAACCCAGAGATGAGGGGTCCGGGGAGTCGAGACGCCCCGGCGGGGTCTGGGGCAGCGCCCCAGCGGGGGATTCGGGGGCAGCGCCCCCGCCTTCGCCTTGGGCTTCCGGTGCCGCCTCGCCTTCGCCCAGGAAGATTTCGTTAGGCCGGCGGACCAGATAGCGGCAGGTGTCTTTCAGGGACGTGTTGCCCTGCGTCATTTCGTACCAGATTCGGCCGAGGGTATTGTCGGTCAGGAATTCGACCACGTAGCGGGGGGTGAAAAACTGATTGCGGACAGCCAGTTCGCGGGAATTACGGGGTGCCTGGGATTCCGCACGCATCTTCTTGCGTTCCTCCGGCGAGTTCCAGTACTGGTAGAGCCAGCCGATGGTTTCATCCTCCTGCCAGACCTCCTTGAGTTCGGGAGTGTTGAGGGTGTCCAGCATGTCCAGCAGGGCCGCTTCACGGGGGAAGAGCAGGCCGAGGGGCGAGAAGCGGTCGAAGAGGATGCCGAGATCCAGGCTGAGTTCATCGCACAGGCACTGGAGGTAGACCCGGTAGCGGGCGTAGACATCGCCGAGGGCGGTGCCGGCGGTTTGCTGAAACAGTGTGAACCCTTTCGAGTTATAGCCGTTGCCCACGCATTCCTGGACGATATCGCGTTCCTCCGCCATACGCAGAGCGGCAAACCGGTTGAGGATGGTGAACGCCTGCTCCCGGATCATGCGGTCGATGGCGACCCGAAGCGGCTTCTTTTCTTTTTCCAGCCCACTGGCCAAATGCCGGATGCGTTCGCGAAGCTGTTCGGCAATGCTGTACTCTGCATCATCGAGATGTTCCAGGTTTTCCAGCGGCGCGACCGTGCCATCCGGCTGAATGCCATAGCGCCCCTGGCACTGGGCCGTGAATTCCTCGATCAGGACGGTCCGGCAGCGCGTGACCATCTTCTGCAATTGATTGCGAGTTGTCTGTTCGAAAGGCATGGGGGTTATTTATACTTTTCCTCAGTAAACTGAATGCGGACGACACTGCCCTGTTCAAGTTGGGATTTCAGCGCGGTTAAATCGGCGATGAGTGAATCCAAGTCCTGCATGGACCTGATGACCGGTTTGAGCGCGATGGTCGCCGTGGTTTCCTTTTCCTGCTTTTCCGCCTCCGCCACTTCAGTGGCGATCTTGACGATCTCCTGGCGGATGGTCTGAATGGTTGAGTCCATTATATAACGATGATTAAGGAGTTCACGGATGCCATCGAGTCCGGGCTTGACTTGAACCTGGAGCGCATCAATGCGGTTGGCGAAATCGGCTTGGGCGTCGGCGCCCAGCATCGGCCATTCGGTCATGCCGAGAACTTTCTGACGATGGCGGTAGAATTGATCCTGGTACTCTTTCTGCAAGCCTTCGCAGCCCTTGGAGATAGCCGTTTCCAGGAAATTGACGCAGGTGCGGAGGTTCGAGGCGTGTTCGTGGAAATCCTCTCGCTGCAGCAGGTTCGCCAGTTCTTCGCGTGTCTCCGTCGTTTTCTCCTGAAGGATGGCCAGGACGCCGACTTTCGGCAGGCGCTGCACTTCATCGAGCAGCACCCGTGCGTTGCGCACTTCGTCGTTGATACCGTTCTCAAACGCCTTGCTCACCGCGCGCGCCCAGAGAAGGTCATCGTACAACGGACATTCCTCGCCGCCCAGGCGACCGGATGCGTCACTGGCATCGCCCTTGAGGATTTCCGCCAGGCTGTCCTGGATGCCCTGTGCTCGCTCCACCCCTGGCAGACCGAGGTTCTGCAGTTGCGTCGCCAGCGGTGCGTAGTTCCGCTGGTAGTCCGGGAAGAACCGGGTGACGGTGCGGCTGATTTCCTCTTTCATCGGCATGACCTGTTCGCCGGTCAGGGTCAGCAGGCGGTCCGCGGCCCGCAGCATTGCTTCCGGATCCGGTGGCGTCGTCTGGAGGCTGATGCCGATTCTATTGAAACTGTTGTTATTCCGCAGGGCATTGAGAGCTACATCCCCGCGGACTGTGACATCCTCACCGCTGATGCGAAGCTTTACTTGATCTGCAGTCAGCATGGCCGCGACGATGTAGCGGGTGGTGTCCTTTGACCAGCCGAAGGGCGCCGCATAGAAGTCGTCGAGCAGCTTACGCCCGTCCACCGTGCCATGCTGTTCCAGATATTCACGGATCGATATGATTGCCCGGTGACTGGTATCGATCGGGGCGCCGCCGTCACGTTTCACAAGATCGAGCGGATCGTTCTTCGATATAATCGAATCAATGCGTTCGGTTTTCAGGAAGCGTTCGGCCAATGCGCCGTCGGCCTGCACGGGTGCTTCGGCATACTTGTGATAGACTTCCTCCGCGGCTTCCTGCACCTGCGCGTTGGCCGCCTGCACCAGGTTGCCGCTATTTAATTCGGTAACCGCCTTGGGCCGCCCCTGGAAGATGAACGTACCGGCCATGAGATTCTGCCGAATACGGGCTTCCAAGTCTTGCTGGAGTATTTCAGCTCTTTGCCGCTGCCCTTCGAGATAGTCGTCGAGTTCTTTCTCGCCTGACTGATTCCGGTTGAGCTTGAATATCTGGTCGGAGCGGAAGATTTCGGTTGCCGTTTCCTCAATGGCCGACGAGCTATGCCCCAGCAGGTAGATGCAGGCGCTGTTCTGGCGCTGAGTGGAATCACTGATGCGCATATCCCGCAGGTTCTTGTAACTCGCGTCATCCACCAGTTCGACCACGGTCTGGATGGTGTTCCGCTCGCCTTCCAGAGCCCGCGGCATGCCGTTGACCATGACCGAGACGCCGGATTGGACGTTGCGACTGTTGAACAGGCGCGCCTGCGGCAGGGTACCCGGACGCGCCGCCGCGCCATGCGCCGTCTCGTCCATGCCCTGCCTCCGGGGGTTCCGGCCCCCTGCCCCATGCGTTATGACTTGCGCCGGCAGGCTTTAACCCAGGGGACCGCGAAGATGAAATTCTTTGTCGACACCGCCGATGTTGGCGCCATCGCCGAGCTCAACGCGCTCGGCATCCTCGACGGGGTGACCACGAACCCCTCGCTGATCCTGAAATCGGGGCGCGACATCGTCGAGGTCACGCGCGAGATCTGCGCGCTCGTGGAGGGGCCGGTCTCGGCCGAGGTCGTCGCGCTCGAGTCCGGCGCGATGATCGAGGAGGGGCGCAAGCTCGCGAGGATCGCGCCCAACATCGCCGTCAAGCTGCCGCTGACCTGGGACGGGCTCAAGGCGTGCAAGGCGCTCACCGGCGAGGGCTACATGGTCAACGTCACGCTGTGCTTCTCGGCCAACCAGGCGCTGCTGGCGGCGAAGGCGGGCGCGTCGTTCATC
>PUMZ01000045.1 GCA_003551565.1 Candidatus Brocadiaceae bacterium
CCGGTAAGAAGCGCGGCGAGCATCGTAACGGCAAGAATCGTCATCCGTCGTTTCTGGTTCACGGTTATCCCTTCCTCCTGGACGCTGCCGCGCCCTTAAGTTCATCCCGATGGTCCGAAAGTTTGCGGATTGCCGCGGCTGCCTGCCGCACAGGGAAAAGCACAGTCGAGGAATCGCTCCCCCGGCTATTCGCGGGCCGATTCCATGATTCTTTTATTGCCTTCCTCCAGCACCTCCCGCGCCTGTTCAGCACCTTCGGCGGCCAGCACGGCGTCGGCAAGTTCTCTGGCGTCGGCGTAGTCCGTTGAGCGGATAAGTTTTTTGACCTCCGGAATGATCTGCGGCGGTGCGAGGCTGAAACTGTTGATTCCCAGTCCGATCAGCAAAATGCTGTATATGACGGAGCTTGCCATCTCGCCGCACAGGCTGACCGGGATATTCGCTTTCTCCGCGGATTCAGCGGTCATCTTGATCAGCTTCAACACGGCCGGATGTTCCGGTCTGTAGAGTTCGGCCACATGCTCGTTGCCCCGGTCGACAGCCAGGGCATACTGGATCAGATCGTTTGTGCCGATGCTGAAGAAGTCGCTGTAGCGCGCCAGTGCATCGGCATTCATCACGGCGCTGGGCAGTTCGATCATGATGCCCACCGGAAGATCGGGGTCGTATTCTTCGCCGGCTTCATCCATCCGGGATTTTACTTCGTCCAGGAATTCTCGGGCGGCCTTCAGTTCTTCGATTCCGCTGACAAGCGGGAACATCACGCTGAGGTTGCCGAAGGCACTTGCTTTGAGAATTGCACGCAACTGATCTTCAAATACATCCGGGTTTTTGAGGCAGTAACGCAGAGATCTCAGACCCAGAAACGGATTGCGCTCTTCGATAACCGCTTCGGTTCCTGAGAACTTATCTGCACCGAGATCGAGTGTTCTTATCACGATGGGCCTCCCGTCCAGCCCCTTTATGGCATCCATATACGCGTGGAAATGGTCGTTGACCGAAGGTATGGAATCCGACTGCACATACAGGAATTCCGTGCGGTACAGCCCGATCCCGTCGGCGCCGTACTGGATCGCCTTGTCGATTTCTTTCGGCGATTCTATATTGGCCATCAGTGAAATTTTTCTGCCGTCCCGGGTCTCCGACGGCTGATTTTTCAGTTCTTTCAGCAGAGCCTGGTCGGATTCAAGCACCTGCCGCTGCCGGTCGGAATACCTCTGGTATGTCTCGCGGTCGGGCTCGATAATAACCAGCCCCCCGCTGCCGTCCACTATCATCGTATCGCCGCCAGTAGCGTCGTTTGTGATGGTCCCCAGCCCGACAACGGCGGGGATCCCGAGCGCGGATGCTATGATGCCGGTATGACTGGTCGGGCCGCCGGCATCGGTTGCAAAACCTTTCACTTTATCGGTATCGACGGAGGCGATCTGGCTCGGGCTGAGATCGTGGGCCACCAGTACCACTTCACTTGTCAGGTTGGACAGCTCTTCCCTTTTCTGGCCCAGCAGATGCCGGAGCAGGCGCCGTTCCAGGTCATCCAGGTCCGCCACACGGGGGGCCAGGAAATCATCGCTCTGGAAAAGCTTGCGCCAGTGCCGCATGGTACGGGCGACGGCGAACTCGGCCGTATAATGTTTGTCCCGTATCCGGTCGAAGACCTCTTCCCGGAACGACTCATCGGCAAGCATGCCGGCATGGGCGACAAATATCTCGGCGATTTTCTGCCCCGCCTTTTCCCGCAGGTCGTCGGCAAGGTTCCTGAGCTGGTGAAGGGCGTTAGCAAAAGCTTTCTCCAGCCTTCCGACTTCCTGATGTGTCTGATCCTGCGGAACAAAACGCGTGGGGATGCGCACGCCTTCGGCTTCGAGTAGAAACACTTCTCCGATGCTGATCCCGGTCGAAACGGGTATTCCCTGCCGGATATCCATTGGCCAGCCATCCCCGTCAATCAGAAGTTGTGTTCATTGCGTCTTCGATATAAAACCGGTAATCCACCAGCTTTTGCAGCACCCGGCAGGCCTGCTCGGCATCTTTACCGGTGACGTGAAAATCGATCTTTTCCGTCGGGCAGAACTCGAGGTTTTCAAAGGCTTCGGGCGAACTGATATTGATTTCTTCCCCGTCCAGCAAAAGCTTGATCGTGGATTCAAAACAGGATGCGAATTTTTTCAGTCGTTCGATATGGCGCCGGGACCCGTTATCCGGCTCGATGTCGTCTTCAACGAAAAAATCTTCCTCGATCAGGTAACTGATAATATCCAGGGCCTGGCGTGCATCTTCGCCCCTGGTTTTGATTATTATTGTGGCGCCGTGCCGCCCGCCAAGGCTCATAAGCCCCATGACGCTCTTGCCGGAAGCCTCCCTTCCGTCGATTTCCACCGTTATATCGGACTCAAACGCCTGGGCAAGCTCGGCAAAACGCTGCACGGGGCGCACGTGGAATCCGAGCGGGTTTTCAATGGTCAGCTCACGCTTGTATTCATTCCGCGATTTCATTCTCGGTTTCTCTTGAAGTAATCTCCTGCAAATGTCTCACTTCATCTTGCCGCTCATCTCCCTGATCAAATCAGACACCTCCTCCGCTGAATCGGCCCTGAAAAGAAATCGGCGGAAATCCTCCGACCGGGTCATATTGCTCACCGTTTTCATCGTATCGATGTATCCATCAGGATCCGACTTGGGCCCCAGCACCAAAAACACCGCTTTTACCGGGCGTACGTCCAGGGCATGAAACTCTATACCCTGCCGACTCAGGCCCAGAGCAACGGTCATGGTCGAGACCTCTTCCATCCGGGCATGTGGCAAAGCCATCGACCGACCAATGGCCGTGGTGCCGAGCGTCTCTCGCCGGACCAGCTCAAGCAGTATGGGTTCAACATTCTCTTTCTCGATCAGCCCGATCTCAGCAAGGGCATCCAGCATTTCATGCAACGCCTCGTCGCGTTCAACGGCGCTTAAATCCATACATACATGTTCCTTTGAAAAGCTCTCAAAAAAGTCCATATGTCTTTTGTATCCCTGAAAAAATGAGAAGTCTCTCTTCGGTTCCCCTACCTGCGGCGGGGCCTTTTCTCTGTCAGCTTATCATGCAATTTGGTAATACGCCGCTCGAGTTTGTCGAAAGCATCATCAATGGCAGCATACAGATCATGCCCGCCGGACTCGGTCACCAGCACTTCCCGGTGACATTTAGCGATGATTTCGACCCACTCCTGGCCGGCATCATCATCGAGAGTCACCGTTATACTTATGATGTGATCATCGAAACGCGGCAATTTTTCGATACGTTCCCGTATGTGATTATCCATTGCTTCCGTCAGATCCATATGCCTGGCGCTGATGGTGATATCCAACCTTATACACCTCCATGTAACAGGGGTTATCAATGGTTTTCGCTCGCCCGAGCGAGCATCCCTATTCCTCCTTTTTTTCCTCTCCCTCTCCGCTCCGATGCGCATTCTCTGCCGTGCGGGACGATAAGGCCCGCGGGATATCCCCCGGAACAAGTTCCTGACCGTCAACCACGTGTTCACGATTTCCACCCGTCATACCTGCAGTGACACAAAACCTTATTGCATCATCAACACGCATGTCAAGATTGACAATTTCACTTTTCGGCACCATGATGACAAAACCCGTCAGGGGCGCCGGCGAATTCGGAATAAATATGGAAACCAGGTTCTGTCCTGCATGTTCCTGAACGTCTCTGAGTCCATACCCCGTCAGAAAGCCCATCGAGTATATGCCTTTGCGTGGATATTGAACCGCGATAACACGCTTGAATTCCATTTTGTCCCGCGTGCCGAACAAAAAATCTGCAACCTGCCGGGCATGGGGATAGATGCCCTTGATGACCGGGAACTTTTCAAAAAAAGTATCTATCCGTTTGACAATCTTCGCGCCGACAAAAATGCGGAGGAAAAAGCCCAGAAGCAACACCGCAAAGGCTGCACCGATGATGCCGACAACGCCGCCGACGAAATACGGGTAGCTCTCCTCGACATACTCACGCCGGGAATCGGTGTCCAGGGCCGCCTCTTCAGGCGCCGCCGGGAAAGCTCTGCGAAAGAGACGTTCGTTCCCGACCAACGTCCTCTTGCCCAGAGCGTTGACTTTACTGCCCACAATGTTGTCCATCTGGGCGTAGAGCCAGCTGATCAGGATAAAGGTGATAAGAATGGGGAACAAAGCAGCAAGACCGGTCAAAAACGCCTTTTTGATCCGTTCTGAAATGCTGATTTCGGTCATTTATCCGCCCGAAACAAAAGATAAAAAGTCCATTCCAACGGGTTCCCACTCTCTGACCCTACATATTGTATACCGACTCATTGCAGCCGTCAAGTTTCCCCCGTAAGATTGTCGGGCTCTGATGCACCGGGCAACGGGTATGATGTTGAGGAAATCGCCGGCAGCGCAAATTCCTCACGATAGCATGGACTTGATCTTATACCGTATATTGTACTATAATACTGGAAAGAGATTTCATTGAGAAACTGTAAGTGTTATTGACATAAGAATTAGGAATTTGAAATTGGGAATGAGGAGAGGAGTTACTCAAGCCTATCGGTTCGGTATGTCAAACAATGAAAGCCAGGAGTTCTGATTCCTCATTCAACAATCCCCATTCCAGATTCCGGCTTGTCCGGGTTGGGTTATGAGCCGAAAACCACCGAAGTTTTTTGTAGCCGCTGACGTTGCCGCCTTCAGCACGGCGTTCGATGGAGTGCTGAGGGTGCTCCTTATTGAAAGAGCATTTGCCCCCTACAAAGGCAAATGGGCCTGTCCGGGCGGGTTCGTTGAGGAGGGAGAAGACCTCACCGGTGCCGCAGCCCGCGAACTGAAGGAGGAAACCGGACTATCACCGGCGGTGCTTACTCAGATCGGAGCATGGGGCAGACCCGGGCGTGACCCCAGGGGACGGGTGATCAGCGCGGTGTATACCGGCATCGCCGGCCCCGAAAACACGCCGGTCGAAGGCGCCGATGATGCCAGGCGCGCCGGCTGGCATCCTGTCGGCTCCCTCCCCCCCCTCGCGTTCGACCACGACGAGATCATTTCTGCCGCTCTGAAAACCCTGCGGAGCAAGTGCGAACGCTCTCAAATGGTCCTGGCGTTCCTGCCCGAGCAGTGGACATCTGAACAGCTCAGCAGCGTCCTGTCCGGCCTCGGGGCGCCCGACCCACGCAGAGCCGCAGAT
Organism: Candidatus Brocadiaceae bacterium; assembly: GCA_003551565.1. Taxonomy (GTDB): domain Bacteria; phylum Planctomycetota; class Brocadiia; order SM23-32; family SM23-32; genus PUMZ01. The sequence continues at coordinate 5,198 of PUMZ01000045.1, forward strand.
CGGCTCATCGCGGCCGCTCCGGATGTCAACAACTCCTCCGCGGGCCACTACCACAGGATGAACGAATGTTACCTGGAAAAGCTGAACGCTCCTGTTGCCATCTTCCCCAATGACCTGATCTGAATGAGGATATTCTGTTATGCAATTCGTTAAAATGCACGGTATCGGCAACGATTACGTTTTCGTCGATTTGTGGGAACAGGACGTGCCCGACCCCGCACAACTGGCGCGCAGGGTATCCCCCCGCCATTTTTCCGTGGGCGCGGACGGGCTGATCCTGATCGGCCCCTCCGGGATCGCCGACGTCAGGATGCGCATTTTCAACGCCGACGGCAGCGAGGCGGAGATGTGCGGAAATGGAATAAGGTGTGTTGCCAAATATGCCTGGGACCATAACAGGTGCCGCAAAAACCCCCTTTCCGTCGAAACGGGGGCGGGTGTCCGGGAGATCGATCTTTTCCTTTCCGACGGCAAGGTCTCCTCGGCCCGGGTCGATATGGGCGAGCCCCGCCTCAAACGTTCAGAGATCCCCATGACAGGACCCGAGGAGGAGCAGGTGGTCAACGAAAAAATCCAGGCGGGACAGCGAACGTTTGAAGCGACCTGCGTCTCGATGGGCAACCCGCACTGCATCGTGCCCGTTACGGATCCGGACTCCATAATCCTCTCCGAACAGGGACCCGCCCTTGAACACCACGATCTTTTCCCCCGGCGTACGAACGTACATTTTGCGCAGGTCCTTTCCGGAACGGAAGTGAAAGTGAAGACCTGGGAACGCGGCAGCGGCGCAACCCTTGCATGCGGCACCGGCGCCGCAGCGGTATGCGTCGCCATGCACCTGCGGGGCGATACCGGCAGAGAGGTGACAATCCACCTGCCGGGAGGAAGGCTCGGTATCGAATGGGCGGCGCACAACAACAGGGTTTACATGACCGGTCCGGCGGTGGAGGTGTTCCGCGGAAAATGGCGGGATTGAACCGCATGGCAGGGAACATCCCTGACCTCGGTTTGTTTTTTTCAGCGGGCCGTTGCAATAAGTATCACCATCACATTGTACAGTGCATGGGTCATAACAGGTATGCCGGGGCCGCGGGCGATATAGATGATTCCGAGCACAATGCCGCAGAGGGCTCTGAAGATAAAAACGTAGCTGGAGAAAGGCTCGCCGGCGCCGCCCACGTGGTGAGCAGCGGAGAAAACAACACTTGAAATAACGAGCATGCAGGTCAGGCTGAAGAACGGACCGCAGCGAAAGACCTTTTTCAGAATCAGCGCCCCCCCTCCTATCATCAACACCCTGAAAAGCAGCTCTTCATAGACTCCCGCGCCGATGCCAAGCAAAAGCTGCTGTGCCGGGAGGCCGTCGAAGGCTTCGCGGAACGCGACGACCGAGAGCATTCCCCTCACCGTCTCATCCAGCATATGCGCCACAATGCTGACGCTGCTGAAAAGAAGCAATGCGTATAAAAAGCTCTCCACCACCATAAAAAAACTGTACACCAACGACAGGGCGCCCGTCCTTCGCAAGCGCCAGAGCGCTATCACCACGCCGCATAACAGCAACACATTGACGGCTGCCGTTGCCGGCACACCCAGAAGCACAAGCGGACCGCTCATCCAGACCTCCGCAAGATTGCGCCATTCGCTGCCGCTCTGCACGATGCCGATCTGATAAAGGACAACCAGGGGCAGAATAAACACCAGACTCATGCTCCAGGTTTTGGAGACATGAAAATAGGATTTCTCGATCCGCTCATGTTCCATATTAGCCCGCATTGTACGGGTATTTTCCGATATTCGGAGTCATTAGAGTGTGTGCGGCTCCGTATCGACAACCTTGTGCCGATGTCCGCTTATTAACCTGCGTTTATCACAAGCCTCAACCCGCAACAGTTCGCAGTTAGCCCCTTCAGGTGCTCCGGACTCAGAAAAACACGACGCTGACTCAGGGGACGCCTGCCTGCCGGCAGGCAGGCTTGAAAGCGCCCGCTACGAGCCCGGTTTTCGACCACTCCCCTGGTAAACAAGCTGCCGGGGAAAAACAGGTTCTCAGGCAGTCACGTAATGTTGCAGGCCCTGCGCCTTATAACCCTTCCATGCGCAGGCTTCGGACAAGACTCGTGAGTTGTGCAACAGGCTCTATTGCAGCTTCTCAACAATCTCCGCCAGCAGCTGGAGCTCATGCTCGAGCGCCTCTCTGCGGGCACGCATGCGTTTGAGATCGCGGAGCTCCTTCAAGACATGCGGCTCCTGCTCGAATTCCCTCCCGATATGCTCACTCCATTTCATTATTGTATCTTCTTTGTCCCGGATGCCGCTGCGCACCGCTTCCAACTCTTCCTCATCGGCTTCAATGTCCAATCGCTCCCGGATCGCGGGGATAAGTTCCCTGGAAAGGACTTCATATCCGTCCATGATCTCCCTGGCGAGAGTCTCCGCCCGGGACTGCACCTGCATGATATCATCCCTGAGCTCCAGGGCCTCATCAAGAGAATGCACCATCGCGTCCGGATCCGGCAACTCTTCCTCCAGGCGGGCAAACTCAGCCACCATCCCCTCTCCTATCTGCTCAATGCGCTGTTTCAGGGGCCTGATCTCCTCGCTGAGTTCGCGGTTTGTTTCCACAAGCCGGGCATTCCTCTCCTGGGTGGCGTTGCGCAGCTGCACAAGATGATCTTTGTAGGACGTCACCAGCTCTTCCATGCGCTCATCGTCGGCATCGTCTTCCAGTTCGAGCGTGCGGATCGGGAGTTTCTCCGCCTGCACGCGCGAGAGGATCTCTTCGCTCAGCTCCCTGCCGCGTTCGATACGAACTGCCCGTTCCACGATGGATTTCTGCGCGTCCAAGGTGGAGAACAATTCCGACTTTATCTCGCGCCACCTTTGCTGAAAGATCTCGTTCTTCTCGGCAAGATGGGCCTCTGCTTGACCGCGCAACGCCGGCAATTCGTCCTTGATATTTTCCAACCGGGCTTCGATCATATCCTTTTTTCTCTGCGCCGCCACATCTTCCCCTTCGGAGCCTTCCAGCCAATCACGGACGAGATATATCGGGACATCCCCGCGGGGCGAGGGTCCGTCCCACGGGTATGGATGGGAACCGACCAGCCCGCCCGATTTCGCCCATTCGCCCTCATCCGGCAGCCGGCTCAGCCGCCAGTGGGCGAAACGTTCGGCCTCCGCCCGCGCCAGCCCGGACAGAGGGGCGTCCTCATCGATATCTTCCACGTCAAAGCCTTCCGGCTCGTCGACCCCCAGGGAATCCAGGTAATCCCTGAACTGTCCGGCCCTGGCGGGCGATTCGGAGATATAGACCGGAGGATCGGTTCCGGGAATAAGCTCAAAATTTTCAGGAACTTCGACGACTTCTTCGTCCTCGTCCGGAGGGACGACGGGGTCCTCCTCCTTGCGCCGGCAACCCAAAAAAAGCACCATCAGGCACAACAACATCGCCGCTATCGTATTTTTGTAGCACATGTTTCCACTCCCGTCATTGAAGAAAACAGATTTGCACATCAGGATGTCAAGGTTCACAGAGCTACGTTGCTGCGCTGCCGCAGGTGCGCCAACAGCCTCGACCTTCTGATATGGTACTAAAACGTTATGGCTGATTTCCAACAAACCGGCCCGGCGCTTTGCGGAGGAAACATCTAAGTCTTATTATAAAAGAGGATAGTCTCATCGTTGACAATAAAGCACGCTCAAATCAGCCCCGAAGAATCCCGTTCGGAAGGAGGCCGTTTTCATGCTATCGCATGCGCACCGGGATACCCCGTCGCATCGGAGCATGGCGGAGGCGATCAGCGGTTTGCGAGTTTTTTTTCCAGTTCCCGCACGCGCTTGAACAGTTCCGGCAGCCTCCCTTCCAGCGCATATATGCGCGTCTGCGCCCGCATGGAACGTGTCGGCACCCCCCAGACCACCTCGCCCGGTTCGATATCCCTTGTCGCACCGGTGCCCGCGGCAAGGACAGCCTTCTCACCGACTGTTTTATGGTCCGCAATACGAACATCAGCCGCCAGAATCGCACCGTCTCCGATCCTCACGCTTCCGGCCATCCGGGCGTATCCGGCAAGTATACAGTTGCGGCCGATCTTGCAATTATGGGCTATCATGCAATGTTTGTCGATCTTGCACCCGTCACCGACAACGGTATCCTCCACCATGCCCCGGTCGATGGAACTGTGGCCTCCCACCTCGACATTGTCCCCGATCCGCACGCTTCCCGTATGACGCAGCCGGCGGCTGGCCCCGTCGCGCTGGATGAAACCGAACCCCTCGTCTCCGATCACAGCGCCGGGCCCGATACGGCAGGCACGCCCTATTGTCACCGAATCCATTATAGACGCGTGGGGATAAACGATTGTATCCTCTCCGATACTCACGTTACGCCCGATATAAGCCAGCGGGAAAATGATGCATCCGTCCCCTATACGGGCCCCGTCGCCGATGACGGAACAATGGCCGACCGACACATCGCTCCCAAGGCGGGCCCGGGGACTGATACGCGCATCTTCGCTGACCCCTTCCGGGAGAGGGAACGCATCCTTATAGAAAATATCGAGCAGGTCCGCAAGGGCCCTCTCAGGATCATCGACCACAACCTGCGCGCCCCGGAATCCGTCGACGGGCGCCCCGACGACCAGGACCGAAGCCCCGCTGCCGGCCGCGGCCTTGCGGAAAGCATCGTCTTTCAGGACCGCAATATCGTCCTCTCCGGCCTCCCGGATCGATCCTATGCCCCGGACAGCGGCGTCGGGGTCGCCTTCCAGACGGCCGTCGAGAACATCGGCGATCTCCTGCGCGGTTTTTTCCAACATAAGCGGTTCCCTGATCAAATAGAAATACCGGTTTCCCGTTGAGCGTCCCACTCTTTTTCGCGACGGGCCCTGAAAAAGAAATTCACAACGGCAAACGACTTCGTCTTGCCGGTGCACCGGCACCGCTTTGCCGAGGCCGTGCCGTCAGGCGTCCAGGGCCAGTTTCAGTCCGCCCACACAAAGCGCCGGCACGCAAGCGGCGCCCCGCCATTGCCGTTCGGCGCCCACCGCTTCGATATCGGAGAGCACCTCATAGACATTGCCGGCCACCATGCAATCCTTGACCCTCCCGCTGATGCGGCCGTTATCCACCAGGAAACCCAGAGCGACATTCACGCTGAACTCTCCGGCAAGAGTGTTGCTCTGCCCCCCCCCGAGAGTCTGGTCAATGATCAGACCATGCTTCATGCCGCTGACCATATCATCATACGGGGTGTCGCCCGCAGCGACGAGCGAGTTCGCCGAACCGGGTGACGGGCGGCTGGAGACGGACCTGTATCCGTTCCCTGTGGGGTGCATCCCCAGCAGGCCCGCCGTCTGCAGGTCGAGCAGATAGTTTTTCACCACCCCGGCCTCGATGAGCGCGAATCTGCCCGCTGCCAACCCCTCGCCATCGAAAGGCGAGCTGCCGGGCGCCCAGTCGATCGTTGCATCGTCATAGATAGTCAGCCGCTCATCGAACGCCTTCTCTCCCAGTTGACCCGCAAGCCTCGACGCGCCCTTGTGCACGAGCTTGCCATTCAAAGCCGTCATGACGGGCGCCAGCAGCGTACCGATTGTCTTGGGAGTGAACACCATGGGCATTCTTCCCGCCCGCCCGGCGGCCGATTCCGCGCCAAGCTGCATCTTCCCGAGCACCGTCTTTGTGATATCCGTTATACTCTCGAACGGCCGGCCCCATGATTTGTGTTCATACACATCCAGCAGCCCGCCATCATCGTTCACCTCCTCAATACCAACGCCCGCAGACATCGAGCTGCTTTCGCATTCGGCATCCAGTCCCCGGGTGTTCAGTACTCGCTCGACACCCTGACCTGTGTAGATGGAGGCATTAAAAAGGTAGTCATCGTTTGCCCTCCTGCTCATCTGAAGCGCTTCACGGCCCATATCAACCATTCGCTCCATGGGAATGCGGCCGGCCGCCGGATCGCAGGTTTGAACATCTCCGGCATCAGCGCCCCCTGCGGGCAGCTCGAAGACCGCCTTTTCCCCGAACCCGGCACTCTCAACGGCCATGTCCACAACCCGGCGGGGATCGCGCAGATCGGTGGTGGAGGCAAATCCGATGCGCCCGTTGGACACCACACGCAAACCCACTCCGGCGGACTGGCTGGATGTCACACGCTTGAGCTTGTTGTTTTCAAAGTCCACCGACCGGTCTTCGCCGCTGTGGTAGTACAGATCGGCCTCCTCACATCTCCGCCCCGCCAGTTCTATGATATCTTCCAGATTGATGGACAAAGCACCTCTCCAAACAAATCAGAAAAAACTCCCGGCCACCACCTCACGCGGGCAAGCCGGAACCAGGTATGAAGAATAAAAAACATCAAAACCCACCGTTTGCTGTTCCGCTTCCCTCTTCTGCCTCAGAATCGGAATCCCTCACTCCTCTTTCAAATTGTTGCCAATTGTGCGAATCACACTCACAGCATGCGCTTTACATGTCTGCCGACGGTCAGGGGAGAAAAAGGATATTTGCAACCAGCATGCAGACCCTCTCCCGGCGTATTATAAGGGAATCTGCTCATCAAATAAAGTAAATCACGTCGTGCTGCTGCGGTAGTTCCGGCGACCGTCAAGGACCTCGGTGTGGTCAAACGACTTTACTTTCAACAGCGTTGTCTCTTGCATTTCCCGGTCAAAGTCTGTTAATGTGGATGAGCCCGGAATAAGGCTGCATGGAAAAAACCAGTCAATCGGAGAAACGTTGTGCAACAGCCCGGCCCGGAAGAAAAGACTCTGCCCTATCTGGATTGTGGGTGGAAGCGCCCGAAAAACGCAGATCTTATCATTTTCTTTGTGGCGATATGTGCTGCGTTTTTCATCGGTTTCCGGGATTACGAGATCGTGGAACGGTTCGTGGCTGCCGGGGTTCACGATACGACCTTCAGGCGCGCAATGAATGTCCTGGGCAAAGCCGAAATCGCATTGCTTTTTGTTGTTCTCCTGTGTTGGATCACCGGGAACCGGCGTTTCTTATGGCGTTTTTTATGTTCGGGAATTGTCGCCGGTATCATCATCCTGGCGATGAAATTTGCAATATCCAGAGAACGTCCGCGGGCCGGTGGGTTTGATTCTTTTCCATCCGGGCACGCCCAGGTCGCCTTTGTCTGGGCAACCATCGTTGCCGCCGAATTTCCGAAATTCGCCGTTCCCGCGTACGCCGCCGCGTTCTGTGTCGGTTTTTTTCGTGTTGCTGTGGAAGCACATTTCCTATCAGATGTTATCGTCGGTGCAGCCATCGGTTATATTGTCGCCCGGATGGTCGTCGAAAACATCGGGGCCGTCCCCCGCTGGGTGTATGCGGCAACCAAACGCACGAGTACCGGACTGGCCGGCGTTGCAGCCTTTGCCTTGTATGCACTCTTTTTTGAAGAAAGAATGTTGTGGGCGGCGAGTGTCATCGTTCCGGTTGCCATTCTCGCTGTGCATTACCGGAATCGAAAAAACTCATACACATATTCCAAAGAAGGGCTTACGGACAAGGATGACCAATAACACAAAAAAAACATTGTTGCTGCTTCTCCTGGTCGCTCTTCTGTCCGGAGTGCTGTTTCTACCCGGCATGAGCAGACTGCCGCTTCTTGACCGCGACGAACCACGTTTCGCCGAGGCGGGCCGGTATATGCTTGCAACCGGTGACTACCTGGTGCCGTACTTCAACAACGAAGTCAGGTACGACAAGCCGCCCGCAATTTACTGGCTGATGACACTGGGTTACCGCACGTTCGGAGTCAACGAAATCGGTGCGCGCATCGGTTCGGCGCTTGCCGGCATAATATCCTGTTTGCTTGTTTTTTTTATTGCCAAATCGATGTATAACTTGCATGTCGCTGCAATAGCAGCCCTGGCGGCTCCGGTCACAGTTCTTGTCTTTATGGAAAGCCGTATTGCAACCGCTGATGCATTGCTCCTGCTGAATATTCTGGTCATGTTCTGGGGGATGTGGCGGGTGCAGAACGGGCAGAGATCGCTCATCAGTTTCGCCATGATTTACGGGGCTCTGGCAGCCGGAAGCCTGACCAAAGGACCCGTTCCCCTTGCCGTAATGATGGCGGCCTGTCTGTCCCTGGGCATCCTGCGCAGTCCCGGCCTAAAATACGGAATCCGCCGTTGCATCACCGGATCATTGCGGGAGTTTGTCGCAATTCTTGGAGAATACCGCGCCGGCACCGGTATTCTCGTTGCGGCGGCGATTGTTATGGCATGGTTTGTGCCCGCTGTCGTCCGCACCGGAGGCGGGTTTTTGACCGATGGTTTCTACCACCATGTCATCGATCGGTCTTTCGGACCGGAGGCTCACGAGAGCCACGATGGAATACCTGTTATATACTATCTCCTCCTGCTTCCTCTGACCTTTTTCCCGTGGTTTGCATTCCTGCCCTCGGGGCTCCAAACCCTCCGCCGGCAAGATGCCCCGGCGCGATGTTTCCTGCTTGCCTGGGCGATAGCTCCTTTCATTGTCTTTTCGTTCCTGCGCACGAAACTGCCCCATTACGTCATGCCGGGCTATCCGGCACTGATAATTATCAGTGCGGTGGCAATCAGCAATGCGATCCAAAACGACATCAACATATGGAAAACCATTGCGGGTAAGATCGGATTGCTCGCTTTTTTATTGGTGGGATTTGCAATCGCTGCAAGCCTGGCGGCCGCTCCGGTTCTGCTCGAAAGCCCCGAAACGCTCTTCCCCTGGCTGGCGCCTGCAATTGCAGCATTTGTTCTGACCATTACGGCCTTCACCGGTTTTGTCCGGAGGCGAAACATGTTCGGATATGTCGCGATCCTGCTGCTGATGGGAGGCGTCATCAGCCTGATTATCCACCTGACACTGCCGTCAATCGAGAGGAATTATTATATGTACAGGAACGTTGCGCGCGATATCATTGAAGCCGACCCGGCCAATGAGACGGTGGTGGCGCTGGGCAGGCCCGAACCCTCGCTCGTGTTTTACCTGAACAGGGAAAACAGAAGGGTCATTCCCGGCTCCCGCTCCTCCATCGACGTATTGATCGAAGAATACGAGAACATCATTTTCCTCGCCAGAGGTGATCGTGGTCAGATGGTGGCCGAACGCGGAGGCGTCAAAATAAAAGATCTCCCCCCCTGTTTTAACACCGCAAAGATGCGCTGGGACCGGCTGTCTTTATGGCAAACAGTTTCGGATTAACCCGACCACCTCATACAACCAGCCCCGCAAGGGGCGAAACAAAAATCCCGATACAAGGGTTGTGGCGCCCCTCCGGGGCTGAGTGTGGATATGCACTACGGTTCCCCGCGGCTCACTCCGTTCACCGCGGGCTACTGTTGTCGCGCCCCTATCGGGGCTCACCCCAATAGAGTCCAGGGGAAACGATTTCGTTGAGGCCCGTAGGGCCTGCCTGCAACAACATCCCGCTCATTTCACGCGTTTTCAGGGCCAACCGCCGTTGCCGTAGCCGTTCGCTGTTGCCGTTGTCGTTTTTGCCTTTCGCCGTATTATTAATTCTTTTCAAGTTTGTTTTTGAAAAGAATTATTGTCTTTGGTTTATGAAATGCGGGATGAGCGCCTACCGGTCGGGCCTTGCTCTCCGTCTTCGTCGTCTCCAGTGCCAGGAAAAAAACATGATGGCAAACAGAAAAAATGCAGCGGCGGTCAATTCAGCAACCCCTTCCATAAAGCCATCCTCCGCCAGCCCGCTGCCGATAAGAGCAGCGATTATCCCCTGGGGAAGGAATCCGAGAAGTGAACCGAGCACAAAAGCACCCGACCCCACCGGACTCAGAGCGAGCCCCGTGTTGACAAAAAAACAACTGAGCGGCAACTGGCGGGCAAAAAAAACCGACCATGCCGTCGAACTTTGCGGCAAGACCTTCCGGAAAATCGCAGTGTCGTCAAAACGCTTCCTCACCCAATCCCGACCGCACCAGCGAACAAAATGAAATGTGGCAAATGCCCCTCCCATAACTCCTGATATGGCAAGGATAAGGCCCGGCCAGAAGTTGAAAAAAAAACCACCCAGAACGAAAAACAGCAGCCGCGGCACCCCGAGGGCAACCATCAGGAACGTGACGCTGAAAAAGACCACCCCCATCGTTACCATGCGCCCTTCCAGGTCAGCCATCACCCCTCTGACCTTTTCCATCGGGGCTTGCAAGGGGCCGAAGTGGTGCAGCAAAAAAACAACCAGTGCAACCGCAAGCAGGATCAGCAGGCGCCGCGAGCCTCCACCTGTTCCCCCCCCCGAACTTTCACCGGGTGGCGGTGCGCCGGTGCCGGGTTCCTCCCCGATGCCGATGCGAAGGCCCGGGGCAGGCACGGCCCGCCG
>PUMZ01000123.1 GCA_003551565.1 Candidatus Brocadiaceae bacterium
GCAGGCCGGTATCGATGTATGCCAGGCGGGTGTAGTTCTTCAGGTGGTCGTTCAGAATTTCCATAAGGTACTGCGCATTCCCTTCACCGTATTTCTCGACATATTCTTCGTAGGTTGCCATACCCATCTCGCGTGTCGTGCTCTGCGGATTGGCCAGATTCGATCGGCCGTGTTCCGACCAGCCGGGGGAGCGGAAGTAGGTTCCGGGATATGCGTTGAAATAGTCCCGGTAAGCGGACTTTGATCCCATCAGCAACGTGATGCAGTCGTGAGCACGTGGGAGGACGATGGGAATCGATGCATGGAGATTCCGCACGCCGTTGTTGCAGAGACCATAAGCGAGAAGAATGGCCTCGTACTTCTCGGGGTCGACGGTGTCGATCTCCCGCTGCAGGGCCGGAGACATCCTCTCTTCGCCGATATCATGAAGCCCCTGCTCAAGGATTGTGACGTCGACGATATTGCGTGAGACAGCGGCACAGTGGTAGCACTCGCGGGCGAGCACGGCACAGGCAATCATCTTGTATCTTTTGCGATCCATGTCGACGTATCCGTCCTGCGGAAATCCCCCGGCGCTGCTGTCCCGGCCGGAATTGGATTATCCGCCGTCGGGACGGTCCTCCCCGTGCATTGGCCGTCCGCGAAAAGCATTCTCATCGATCTGCTGCATGGAAATGGCGCCGAGAAGCATGCAAGGGAACACATCATGCGATGCAGAAGATATACGATCTTCTACCCGGGTATTGTATCACTCGATAATTTCGGCGACCTCGTCGTTGTGAAAGCGGACAATCCGGGTGGCGATGCGGTTTATCCAATACCGCCATTCCGTAGCCTCCAGGGTGGGGGTTTCGTGCCTGGGGGGATATCCGCGGGCTTTTATCACCTCGTCTCTGTCCATCCCGGCAATGATTTCGCCCCTCTGTATGGCGTCCCTGATCTCTTCGGTGCTCGCGTCCAGATCCACCGGATCACGGCCGAACGTGCGCTCGAACAGCTCATCGATACCCACCAGGGTATGACGTTCAACGTTGACCAGCTCAATCGTGGTATCGCTCCGTTCCGGGATGGTGAACTCAATAACGTCGTCCCGTACACTTTGTATTTCCACCGCGGTGCCGGGTGGAATATGCCCGCCCTGCCGGTAGTTGGTACCGTAAACTCTCACGCCACGATCCGCCCACATCCCGACCCGGGTGAAGTACTCACGGCTCTCCTCGAGTTCTTCCAGAATATGTGGCGGCGTCGCAGCCACGGGCTCCCTCGGCGCACAGCCGCTTAAGAACAAAGAAACTCCTGCTGCCACAACCCCCCATACCATCAATCTCCGGCGCCATTGTCCTGTCGGTCCCATAACATCGGTCCTCCTCATGAAATTGAAACAAGTAATTCTGTACCGGACATTCCGTAAATCCATCCCGAAAAGCGCATATGCCGAAGGCTGTACCGTAGCCTCTGTGCGTTTTATGCAACAAAAACAACACCCGTCATATGATTCATTGTACAGCCTCCGTTGAAAAATTCAAGGGCGATCACCCTGCCGCGCTCCCGCATGGCAGTGAACGCAAGAGTTAAGCCGTGATTCCAGTCAAGAATGCGCACTGACATAAAGCGGACAATGGCGCCCCCTTCTTCGCCGGGCTTAAGCCGATTTTCCCACAAGCCGGCGGCGGTGCAGTTACCAGGAAGGCCGGCAGCCCGGCCGAAAAGATCGTAACAGGTTTGTAGTGAGTCCCTTCAGGGGCTCCTGAAAACACGACGAAAACGCGCTTATTCCACGCGTTTTCGGTGGTGCAGATGTGGCAGAAAGCAAACGCCGCCTGCCTGCAGCAGGCAGGTCAAGCGCCGTTTGTTTGGCGCCGTTGTGGAAAGCGGTGACCACACTGCAAATTGCAAGTGCCCGGGATATACTTCTTAACCTGTTTCCTTTCAATCTGTTCTATTACATGGTGTCGGTGGTTTTTGGGAAATTCGGCTTGAGAACTTTTCAAAATGCATGTATCATGAATAATATCTTTCAAAAACTGCCCCGGAAGCTGTGAAAAAGGCCGATTGCAACTGTGGAACACTCCAGGCCGTGGCCTGTTGCAATATACATGGCCTGTGGGAATCGGGCAAAGATATCTGTATCGTGTAAGGCCACACAGGGGTGAGGAGTGTCCGGCGCCTGAAGGCACGGCCGCGATTCTCGGGGAAGGGAAAGCGCTGTTTGATCGTTATATTCTTCCGCCCGCCCTGACGGCCGGGCCGGGAAAAGGATCCGGTATCCGTGGTATTCGTGACCCTTTTTTATTGGAGAGCGCTTATGGAACGGCTTTGGACAGCAAAAGTTTTGGTGTGTGTTTCAGCGCTGGTTTTGTTTGCCGCCGGCTGTGAGAATTCCGAAAATCCGGCATCTGATCCGGAAGACACTGACGCGGCCCCGGAGCTGCACGGCGTGTGGAGAACGCAGTGGAGTGAAGATGAAGTGCAGTTCTTCCACGTCGGCGCAGCCGGTGGAAACCTGCCGGAAACCATGATGAGGATGGAGCTGGTTACACACAGGAAAACCGGCGAGCTGGTAACCCATGACCAGCTCATGGTCGTGATCCCGGGCGGCACGGACGAACAACCCATTCTGAGCGCTGCCGCTATGGACAGGGATTCCTTTGCACGCCTGCAAACGGAAGGCTGGGATCCCGAGGCTGCGGGCGATTACTTCCTGTACACTTACCGTCTGGATGAGGAAGGATTGTTTGTGCGGGGGGTTGATCGGGAAGCGAAACGCAGGCTGATCGAAACGGGAGAAATGGACGGCCGGATCATGGAACCGGAAGGGCGGTTCACATGGGTCAGAATACGGCTGACGGCGCCCACCGAAAAACTGGAAGAGTTCCTGGTTTCACCGGACGCCGAAGCCCTTTTTGACGAAGAAGAACATCTTTTCGAACAGGTCGGCGGAATTGAGTGGTAGCAAGCCGTCTGGCGCATGTTTTCCGACGGAACGATGACGCATCTCCTTTGGAAAAAACTGGTAAAAGAATGCGATATAAAACTTTGGGGCATATATTTGGCAATGGATCCACACGATGACAATAACCTGACGCCCGAAGAAGAGCGGGTGATCGTAGAGAAAGGGACCGAACCGCCGTTCAGCGGTGAATACGACAAACATTTCAAGCCGGGTGTTTACCACTGCCGGCGGTGCAATGCCCCACTGTACCGGTCCGAGGACAAATTCGATTCCGGATGCGGGTGGCCGGCTTTCGATGACGAAATCCCCGGCGCGATAGGCCGCCGGCCCGATGCCGACGGCCGGCGCACGGAGATTACGTGCGCCGTTTGCGGAGCGCATCTCGGGCACGTGTTCACCGGCGAACAATTAACGGATAAAAATGTCCGGCATTGCGTCAACTCCATATCCATGCGGTTTGTTCCGGTTGACGGGACCGAAAAGGCCGTGATTGCCGGAGGATGTTTTTGGGGAATCGAAGAATTTTTCAATAGTGCCGAAGGGGTTGTAAAGACGAGAGCCGGCTATACAGGCGGAACATCGGACAATCCAAACTACGAGCAGGTCTGCAGCGGCAAAACAGGACATTACGAAGCCGTAGAAGTAACGTTCGACAGCAACCGGACAAGCTATGAGGAGATGGTCAAACTTTTTTTCCAGATACACGATTTCACCCAAACCGACGGACAGGGGCCCGACAGAGGCCCGCAGTATCGTTCCGCGATCTTTTACTGCTCGGACGGGCAGAAGGAGACAGCCCGTAAGGTCATCGAACAGCTGGAAAAGATGGGATATGACGTTGCCACCCGGGTGCTGTCGGCCGGGAAATTCTGGGAGGCCGAAGATTACCATCAGCTTTATTATGAAAAAACCGGCAGGTCAAGTCTCTGCCATACATATAAGCAAATTTTTTGATGTATGCGGCGTCCTTACTGACGGAGGAGATAATCTTTTATGAGCGAAGAAGAGAAAATAGCCGTTGTGACCGGCGGCGGAGGACATGTGGGAACCGCCGTGGTGGGGGCTATGACGGGGGAAGGCTGGCACGTGTTTGTTCCCCGCCGCCCCGGGGGCTCCCGCAATGGCACGGAGCAGGCGGCGGAGCCCGGTACGCAGGGTTTGTGCACCCGGGTCGAGGCCGACCTCACAGCAGAGGGCGATGTGATGGAGTTAATGGAACGGGCCGGCCGGCGGACAGGCCGGATTGATGCCCTTATCAACCTGGTCGGCATGTTCCATTTCGGAGAGGACATCCACAAACTCTCCCTCGACAAATGGAAGGAGGTCATCGACGTGAACCTGACCAGCGTTTTTCTGTGCTGCAAGCATGCCCTCCCCCTGATGATCGGAGCAGGGGGCGGCTGCATCATCAACACAACTTCGAAAGCAGCGATCGATATCCAGGCGGGGGCCTCGGCCTATGCCGTAGCAAAATCCGGCGTCATCACACTGACAGAAGCTCTGCGAGAAGAATTGAGGGACACCGGCATAACAGCCAATGCCATAATGCCGGGAATCATTGATACGGCCGCCACAAGGAAAATCATGCCGAAAGGCAACCCGGAACAATGGGTCAAACCGGAGCAGATCGCCGAAACCGTTGTCACCCTGTGCCGGGGAGAGCTTGAGGGCATTAACGGCAGCATTTTAAAAATGTTCGGATCAATGTAATGGGGCACAAAGTCGTGATCGCAGCCGGCCGGGTTGCCGGAACATGTTGGATTGCTTATAGCAGACCGGCCGAAAACCCCCTGCTTTCAAATTTATACGGCAATTTTGTCGGTGAAGATTCATTCTACGGCTGAAAGGCCTCAAAACGATCTTTTCCGGCGTTGCATATCGGACATTTTTCGGGAATATCACCTTCGATGGTGTACCCGCAGACCCGGCATATCCCGACGGTGCCGAGCTGCATATCACTGCCCGTCTCTGCGGCTTCTTTGGCTTTCAAAAAGAGTTTTTTGTGTTCTTTTTCCGCCGCGAGAGCGTAGGAGAAACTCTTTATCGCTCCTTCTTCGCCCTGGTACCGTGCAACAGCCAGGAAGGCAGGATACATTTCGGTGATCTCGTATGTTTCCCCCGCAAGCGCGCCCTGCAGATTCTCGTGGGCTTCGCCGATGCCGAAGACGGCTGCCGACGGGACAAGCTCTTCGCCCGGACAATCCCTGAGCTCGACAAAATGGTTGGTGGCGTGAACCCTTTCGGCATAGGATATCGCCCGGAAAAGCCGGGCGATATCAGGCTTGCCGTCGTAGTCGGCGACATCCCCCCAGGCCTGATACCTCATATGCGCCATCGATTCTCCACCGAAAGCGCTCCTCAAGTTCTCGGCCGTCATGTCATGCATCGCTTCACTTCCTCCTTTTCTGAATGCTTTATAAGTTATTGTTTGAACGCAATTTTACAACCAGCGTATCGTTACCCGCCAGGTGGACCTGAAGGGCCGGCAGCAAGCAAAAAACAATGCGGGGTTCTATCCGAACCGGGTTTCCGGCCAGGGACTCTGTCAGCCAATCAAACCTTCCGGCATCTTCTGGAGCACCGGGTGGCGGCTCTCGTACGAGGGACGTTCGCTGCGATAGATTACGCCGATCGGTATTTCCTCCCCCCACTGCATGGCCAGCTCCAACGCCGCCCTGCGATCGTGCGGATCGTGCCGGCGGCCGATGGGGCTGACGCGTTCGGCGTACCACTTGTATGTGTTCATTTTGTTGAACGATACACATGGCTGAAGTATTTCCAGCAACGCAAATCCGCCGCGATGGTTCAGGAATTCAATCATCATATCCTTCAGGTGCGGGCGCTCACCTGCAAAAGCCCTCCCGACGAGCGAACAGTCGTGGACAACCGCCATGGCCAGCGGGTGCAGGGGTTCATTAATGACCCCGTCAGGCTGCAGTTTTGTCCTGAACCCCCATTCGGATGTCGGAGCGGCCTGTCCCTTGGTCAGACCGTACACCTGGTTGTTATGCACGAAGGCCTTGACTCCGATATTGCGGCGCATGGCATGGATCAGGTGATTGCCGCCCTCGCCATACATATCCCCGTCACCGCTTGTTATTACCACATTCAGCTTATGATTGGCGATTTTTATACCCGTGGCGGCCGGAAGGGCGCGTCCGTGCAGACCGTTAAAAAAATTGACATCGGTGTAATGGGGAAGCTTGGCCGCCTGGCCTATGCCGGAGACCAGAACCAGCCCCCTCCGGTCGATCTCCGCCTCCTCTGCAGCCTCCTCTATGGTGTTCAATATAGAAAAATTGCCGCATCCCGGACACCATGCTGTTTCCTTGTGTGGCATATGGAGTTTTACCTCTTCGCATCAGAACGTTCACTTTTTTTTCCGTTGCGTGCAGCCGCTGCGATCTCTTCAGCGGTCAACGGCATACCGTTGTATTTGAGTATGGACTCGTGCGCCGCGATGATCCTTTTCTCTTTCAAAACGGCGGCCAGCTGCGCGGTGGCATTGCCCTCGATGCAGGTGATCCGAGGCCATGAGGCGGCCCGGCCGCGTATGGCGGCTCGCGCCCCGGCGGCATCGAGGGGCCATACCTGCGGGAAATGAATCATGGCCGTCCTGCGCCCGCTGCCGTTGAGGATATCGACGGCCTCCCGGCACGGGCCATAAGTGGAACCCCAGACAACGAACACTTCGTCGCTGTCGACCGGGCCGTACCTGACGGGTTTTTGCCACTCCTCCAGAAGTCCCTTCTCTTTGCGCATCCTTTTGTCCTGCTGCTCCACGCGCACCTCGAGGTCTTCGGTAATATGTCCCTCAGCATCATGCTCGTCGGAATCGACTTTGACCAGGGCGTCTCCACCGGGGACGGCCCGGGGCGATACGCCGCTGGCCGTCATTTCATAACGCCGGTAGTTGCTGGGGGGGGAGGTTTCTATGCACCGGTCGATGGGATTGGAGGATGCGTCCAGCGGCGCGGTGTTGCGCACCTGGTCCGCCAGAAACTGATCTGTCATCAGGATCGAGGGAACCTGGTAACGGTGGGCAACCTCCAGCGCTTTCCTCGTGAGATGGAAAGCCTCTTCGGGGGTGCCCGGGGCAAACACGGCACGCGGGAACTCACCGTGTCCCCCATTGATAGCCAGGCGCAGGTCCTGCTGTGCCGTGCGGGTGGGAAGCCCTGTTGCTGGTCCCGGCCGCTGGCCGAGCACGATCAGCAGCGGCAGTTCAAGCATGCCGCTCAGCGAAAGTCCCTCCGTCATCAGGGCGAATCCGCCGCCGCTGGTTGCGGTCAGCGCGCACGCGCCGGCATAGGCGGCGCCGCATACCATGTTGATCGCGGCAAGTTCATCTTCGGCCTGCTCGACCACGATCCCGTAATCGTGGGCGTGCGCGGCAAGGTATGTAAGAACACCGGTCGCCGGCGTCATGGGGTAGCCGGAGGCGAACTTTACTCCGGCGACCGCCGCGCCCAGAGCAACGCCCTCGGTCCCGCTGCAGATGCATCCCGGGGCGTCCGAGGCCGGGGGCAATGGGCGATCCAGAGAATACTCCCGGGCAAGTTCTGCTCCTTTTTCGGCGCAGGCGCGGTTTTGGGAGACAATGTCTTCTCCCCTGGAACCGAAAGATTCATTCACCTGGTCCAGCAACGGAGTGAGGTCGCAGGAAAGGACGCCGAAAACCACACCGGCCGCCACCATGTTGGCCATAACGGGCGAACCCGCCGCCTCCCGTGCCGCCCCCGCAATTTCAAGCTCAACGCACCCGGAGAGATCCCCGGCCGCTTCGCTGTCGCAGACAAGCAGGGATGACGCGTCGCTGCGGCCCGCCAGATCCCTCAGCCCCTCGGCGGTCAGCGACAACAGCAGGTCGGCTTTTGTCTTGCCGGCATAAAGCGCTTTATCGGAGATCCTTATATCGTACCAGTTGAGCCCGCCCCGGATCCTCGACATGTAGCTTTTCGTGGCAAAAACGTGGAGACCTGTTCGCGCAAAAGCCTCCGTAATCACCTCGCCGGCGGTCTCGATCCCCTGACCGGCCTCACCCGCCACACGGATATTCAGGTCCACCATCTCAATCTCCGGAATTCAAGAATTCAGTCACCTTTACCCCTCCTCTGAAATCAAAGTGGCAAAAAACATGCGCCTGTGCCGGCCGAAGAGGTTGTCAGGCGGACGCCTTTTCGTAGCGTTCCGCAACCGCCGCCCAGTCAACGAGCTCCATAAAACGCTCGACGTATTCGGCCCTGCGGTGTTGATATTGGAGGTAGTAGGCATGCTCCCAGACATCGCAGGTCATCAGCGGCATCAGTCCCCAGGTGGTGAGTTTCTGATGATTCTCCACCTGAAGCACCAGGAGCCGCCGCCCGAGCGGCTCATACCCCAGAAGTCCCCAGCCGTTGGCCTCAACGTTGACCGAAGCCGCAGCGAACTGCGCAGTCAGCCCCTGGAAAGAACCGAAATTGCTTTCAACGGCGTCCTGAAAATCCCCCCCGGGCAAGGGCGAACCGCCGGGCGTCATGCTCTCCCAATACAGCACGTGCAGCACGTGTCCGGCACAGTTGAAGGACAGGTCGCGTGAAAGCGCCCTGATATCGGAATAATCCTCTTCAGCACGGGCTTTTTCCAGGCCGGCGAGGGTGGCGTTGAGGCCGCTGACGTAACCCGCATGGTGGCGGCCGTGGTGGATACGGAGGATTTCTTCGCTGATCTGTGGTTCGAGCGCATCGTAATCATACGGCAGCGGGGCGTGCTCGTAAGGAAGCGGAGCATCCCCCGCTTGCGGCTCCTGAGCCCGCACCCTGCCGCTTCGGCCACCAAGGCTTCCCATCGACAGCGACAGCGCCCCCACCCCCGCCGCCTTGAGCGCATCGCGGCGTGACAGTATTGTACGCATCGGTTCATACCCTCATAAAAACGGGGTTCGGGTTCCTGACAGCACGATTACTGAATCGGCTGGGGGTCGCAGACATGTTCTTCCCTGTTGGCAACCCGGCCGCAGGTTCCGCAAATATATTGCGGATTGTTTGACCGCTCTTTCACCTTATCCAGATCGATATGGCAGGGACAACACGTAACGGCGCACATTTTCTCCTCATGGTCATGATGCGGCATGGTTCTTCCTCCTGTCGCAAAAGTAAAAAAGTGTACTTCAAAATATTACTGTGTATGGTAGTTGTCTGATGGGAAAAAATCAAGTGTTTTTTTAACTGCTGGATTTTGAGCCCGGTGTGCCGCTTGAACCGGCGCCGCTCACCATTGCCAACCCGGTCCGTTGAGACGGGCCCCGAACCCGTCAGCTCGCCGGTGGGTTTTGATCCCGGGGCGAATCCGAACCGAGGATGTCCCTGACGGTGAATCTTCGCAACGCAGAGTTCTGTGACTGCCTGAGCTGGAGCAGTCGGGCATTCTGTGAAGCCACATGACTTCCGAAGCCGGCGGTATCGATCACATGAACGATATCGGAGAGGCTGATGTCGGCCGGATCTCTGCCGAGCATGTACCCGTCCCGGGGCTCCGACACTCTGGCCAGGATCCCGGCCTGCACCAGATGGGCGGCAATGCGTTCGCCGAACTCCGCCGGCATATCCAGCTTGCTGCAGATATATTCCATACCCACCGGCCCACGCTGCTGCTCGAACCAGTCCGCGACTTCACGAACTATGCCGATCACCGTTATATCGTTGGCCATGAAATGGGTCTCTTTTTTCCTGGCGGCCTCCACGTCCGCCTGATCAAGTCTCTTCAAATGCTGCACGGTGAACGTCAACTGAAGACCAAAAAGTACGATAAGCCATGTTACGTAGATCCATATAACGCTCAGCGGAATCAAGCCGATCGCTCCGTAGATGTCACGGTAGGGAAGAAAATTGGTTATGTACAGCCCAAAAATCCACTTGGAAACCATCCAGGCCAGGGCCGCAACCGCCGCACCCCAAACGGCAGCACGCACCTGGACCGAAGTGTTCGGGAGGACAAAATAAAGCATGAAAAACGTCACCATGGCCATAAGATATGAGACACCCGTCCAGCCCAAATCCGAATACATGGTGGCCTCCAGACCGTCCACCGCCAGATACTGGGTCATCACGTAGATACCGATCCCGATGAGCACAGGACCCAATGTCATAACCGCCCAATAATTAACCATCCGATGCAGGAAGTTCCGTTTGAATGTGACGTGGTAGATGTTGTTGAAAGCCCGTTCGATCTTGAACAGCAGAATCAGCGCCGCCACAATCACGAAGCCCAGGCTCATGATGGTTATCCCCCCGGTATCGGCGCCTTCGATCACGTTCTGGATTATGGCGTCCAGGTGATCGGTAAGCTGCTCCGGCTCTTCGGCATCAACCGGCTCATAGACGATCTCACTGAGGTGCAACTGCTGGTATGTAAAATCCTTGATCCGTTCGCCGACGTCCTCGTAGCCGGGCATAAACTGCAGTACCATCAGCAGGATAACCGCCAGCGGCACAAGCCCGAAAATCGTGCTGAACGACAGCGATGCGGCGACGTCGGATGCCCTGTTTTTACGCAACAACCTGGCGCAATAGCTCCATGCCTTCCCCTGGAACAACAAAAACCGCCTGGTCATTCCGATCTGATCGAACATTCGGTCGAACATTTCCTTTCCCATTGTCGCGTTCCTCCGTTTTTCCGATCCGGCCAATGTCTCTTAAAAAAGCATCTCGAGCCCGCGACGCAAATTTTCCTCCAGGAGCCCGCGCCCGAGCGCGCCCCGGACGTCGATCTCCGGGCTATCGATCGTTCCCCCCAGCGGCACCACCACGCGCCGCCCCGCGACCGCCTCCCCCACCCTCACCGTCTTCCCGGATGCAGTATAAGGCAATACCACTTCCATATCCAGTCCCCCGTCTTCAATACTTACAGAGCCGCTGAAAATCAGGGGGTAGCGCCCCACCTCCACCTGCATGTTCTCATAAGTCAGCACACCGCCGTCGAGTACGACACGGGTGGGGCGCACAGTGATCAGTTCCCGTGCCGGGCTGATGCCCGCCACGGATAACACGGCGCCAAGCAGCCCGGCCCCCCCCAGCTGCACCTGCTCTGCGGAAAACGTTCCCTGAAAAAACGTTCCGTCCAGGCACCCTTCCCCAAGAACCAGGGCCATACGCTCATTGTTCAGGCCGGCCTTGCCGCCGACGGAAATATGATCCGCGAACAACGGATTGACGCGCCTTAGCAATTTATGCGATAACATCTTGTTGACAGGAACATCGCTGACGATCTCCATCGGCTCCTGCAAATGCAGCACCAGCGGCGCCCGGGCAAGGTCGGCCGTGCATGCGAACCGCACCGTGCCGCCGTTGACCGAGGTCTCAAACGGATGAAGTGTCATCATTCCCTCCTCCACATCGACCCTCAACGCGGTCTCCGCAAACTCCAGTCCCATATAGCCGGCGTTTGCGAAACCGGTCCTGAACGTTCCGGAGAGGTTCTCAAGCATCCGCCCATCGCCCCGCAGCGGATAAAGGCCGGAGAACGCGAAACCATCGTTCCGCTCTCCCGTCACTTCAAGGCCCTCCGGCCAGAAAGACCCCAGCAGCCGCGGAATTTCCTGCCAGTCATACCTCACATCCCCGCGGCATTCCACCCTGGGGCCATCGCGTTCCATCCCGTATTCGAACCGGCCCTCCGCCCCCATGCCGGCGCCGAGGACATCCCAATGAAAATCGCCGCCCCCGGCATCCGGCGCCAGGGATACGTCGAAAGCCGCCGCCAGATGTTCCAGCACCACCGGATCGCCGCCACCCGGCGAAAAAGATAACGCCGTTATACGGAAGTTTTCGCCGCGAACATGGCAACCGCCGGGACCGCCCCCCTCTCCCGCGGTGCGGATATGGATTTCGCCCCCGATATCGTCCGCCCTGCCAATCTCCCGCTCCCCTTTCATCACACTCACGCTGAATCCTTCCAGAAAGAGTTCGACCGAATTCAACGTCATCTCAAGCCCTCTCCCGGCCTGCCGGCGAGGGGCCGGTTTTCCAGCCATGTCCCCGGCGGACCCGTGGCCGGAGCCCGCCCCGCTGACATTCAAACGCAACCGCGGTTGGAAAACCACAGTCTCAGCGGGTTCCACCCGCCCGCGCAAGAGGGAAAGGTAAGAAGGTCTGATCGAGATGCGGACCGCCTGAAAGGAGATGTCCCCGCAACGGCTTTCAAAGCTCAGGTTTTCGGCGACGATGCCCCTGCGCCAGCCCACCGACCGGACCGCAAAATCCACCTCCCCGTCCACCCTTTTGTTGAGAGCCCGCAGCATAAATCTCCGGCCTGCACCCGAGGTCAACAGAACAGGCAACAGCAGCAGAACCAGGATCATCACGGCCCCGAGCGCCGCCCCACTCATGCACAGCACCTTGCAGATTGTCGTTTTTTTCGCCGCCATGGTCGTCGTGTTACCGTTATCCCGAACCGTAAACTGTCGTTCTATTTTCACCCGTTACCGGCTCTCAAGTCAAATGTATCGGAGCGGATTCGAGCTCAAACCGGATGCTGTATTCTCCCCCCTGCACAAGCCGGCGGCCGGTTGGAAAAGATCGCATTCGGATTTGACGTTTTCCGGCACAATCCTGCAAGTCTGCCGGCTTCTTCGTGTTTCAATATTGCTCTGGATCAAGGGCAACCAACCACGCACCGGGCATTGACGGACTGTCCTGATGTTTTCACTCGACGCAGGGGGAAGCAATCTGATACACTCATGACAGTCAAACACCACACAGATATATGAAATGAACGAACACAACGGACTGCCACGATTCCGAGCAGCGTGATTATGGACTTGAGAAAACCCGACCCTGAGAAAAAATGCAAGCAGAAGCAGCTTGATTTTGCGCGGCTGATCCTCGATTTATCCTCCGGTTCTCCCGATCCCGCCGGAAGAGATAATATTCAACGCTCGGTGGAAGCTATCGGAGAGTTTTTCGCAGTGGACGCCGTTTCCATTGTTTTGTTTTCGGACGATGGGGAAAAAACTGGTGAAAAGTATCTCCGTGTCCGCGAGCCGCTCGGGCCGCAGGTGGGCGCCGTGCTCGATAAGATGCCGGGGGTGATCGACAGCATGCGGAGGGGAGAATCCGTGAACATCCCCGACGCTTCCGCTCCGGCGGATGGAAAAGGATCGGAGAACAACGAACTCAGCCGCCGCGGCATACGGTCCCTGCTGGCGGTCCCGATCATCGCAGAGGACTTTATTCCCGGGTTTATAGCGCTGGTTTCCGTGCAACAACAGCGCGCCTGGACGGACAATGAACGATCCTGCATCGAGGTTATCGCCAGAACAATTGCGCAGATTATCGACCGGACAAAGATGGAACAGAGGCTGGAGTACCTGACTTATCATGATCAGCTGACAGGCCTCTACAACCGCACGTTTTTCGAAACCGAGGCGGGAAGACTGAACGCACAGCGTCAGCTCCCGATGAGCATCATCATGGCCGACGTCAATGGCCTGAAACTGGTCAATGATGCATTCGGCCATAAGCAAGGGGACATACTTCTGAAAAAAACAGCCGATATTCTCAGGGAAGCGTGCCGGCAGGAAGATATCCTCGTCCGGTGGGGCGGAGATGAATTTATCATCCTCCTGCCCCGGACCGATCAGAATCAAGCGATAGAAATATGCGACAGAATACGGCGGCTGTCGAACGACCTTGGCAAGGAGATGATCAATGTCTCCCTATCAACCGGGTATGCGACCAAAGAGGACCCGAAGCAGAGCATGGAGGAATTTCATCAGAAAGCCGAAGAGCGGATGATCAAAAACAAACTGATGGAAGAGGACAGCGCGAAGGGGACCGTTTTAAGCGGGTTACTCGATGTTTTGGGCGCCAACAGCTATGAGACGGAAGAACACGCTCTGCGGATGAAGGAAATGGTTCAGGCACTGGGAAAGCAGGTGGGCATCTCTCCTTCCGAACAGGACATGCTATCCCTGCTCGCTTCCCTTCACGATATCGGCAAAGCAGCCATGCCGAAAGAGATATTGGTGAATCCCGACCCCCTTACCGATGCCCAATGGCAGGTCATTAAGACCCACCCCGTACGCGGATATCGGATCGCTTCCGCTATTGAAGAGGTCGCGCATGTGGCCGATCTCATCAGGTACCACCACGAATGGTGGGACGGCAGCGGGTACCCCGAAGGACTGAAGGGAGATGCCATCCCGCTTCTATCCCGCATAACCTCCATTGTGGACGCCTACGATGTCATGACCAGCCAAAGATCGTATGCCAGCCCTGTTTCTCCGCAAACAGCCCTGAGCGAGCTGAAGAGGTGCAAAGGCACCCAATTCGATCCGGAACTGGTGGATGTGTTTGTTCAGCTCATGGAAACACGTTTGCAGGTCAACAAAAGCGAAAAACCTGCAAATCATTCAACTGTCGGGAAAGATCGCCGTTCCACGCAACGGATCGAATGCGCCGGTACCGGTGTCTTCATGGCCTACGAGACACTGCCGTTTGCATTTCGGTCAGGACAGGGTAAAAATGCCCCCCCCCTTCCCGTGCTGAACTTCAGCCGACGCGGCATTTGTTTTTATGCGACGGAAAAGCTCAGGACGGGCAACAAGATCAAAATTTTTCTGAAAATCGGACGGAGCAGGCCAATCCATGAAATGGAAGCACAGGTGCGTCATGTGCACGCCGGTCACGATCGCTATCCCTACATTGTAGGGGCCCGTTTTACCCGGATGTCCCCTGAAACCTGGACCAGGCTCTCGAAGATAAGGAAGAAAAAACGCGAACAACCAGACAAAATCCGCAACCCCTTCGAAGATACCAGGGCGGGTTCAGCCCGGGAAACCCGGAATCTGCTGGCAAAGTGGGAAGGCAGGGGAAGCCGTTGGATCCAAAATTTCACAATCGATCGGCCCTGGCGTCTGCTGTGGGCGGCCGAAGGCGGGGCAACGGATTCCTTTTCAATCGATGTTTTTAAAAAAGGCATGCACAAAAACCTTCTGAGGCCGGTCAATGAACGCAATTTTAACGGCGTCCGTGAAGGCGCAGTGGATATCAATTGCACCGGCGGGCTGCTATTGAAGGTGACGGCTACGGGCTCCACGGGAGTGCGCTGGATTATCGTAGCGAAGGATGATGAAACCGGCCCGGAGAAAGATCAGGCGCTCAGGTAACCGCCACCCACAACCTGACCCGAACACCTCATCAAACAACGACAACGCTTAACCCGCACGTATGAAAGTAGAAGTCAAAAAACACCTTCCCTGTCCCCTCCGACGCTGTTTTTTTCTGGCTTCGGAGGGCCTTCTCACAACTGACAATCCACGTTAGCTTGCCATAAGATATCGCCTTGTCGGCAAATCCTTACTCTCCCTGAACACCTCGGTTCGGACCAGAGGAACCAGCTTTGCACCAATGGGCTTGTTCTTCCGCCAAACACGTATTTGAGACTCTTTCGGATCTGACACAGCTGCGCAGATGCGATGGCCTAACCCCAATATTTCACGCGTTTTTGCATGCGTACATTTGTACGGGAACCTATCTTTTGGTATAATAGTTGTTTAGGCGGCAACTTTTAACCAAAAAGAGAGGTTCCCGATATGACAGAGTGTA
>PUMZ01000206.1 GCA_003551565.1 Candidatus Brocadiaceae bacterium
AACTTCTCCTTGAATACTGGCACAAAGGTGAAGGCGTGCCGGCCTACCGCACCGCCATCGAGTACGCGCACGAGATCGGCCTGCAAGTCTATCTGTCCCGCCGCATGGGGTCCATGCCGGTCGAGCCGCTCCGCCGGGTGAGAGACCGCGACGGCACCGAGTTGCCCCGCCTGAGTTACGCCTATCCCGAATCGCAGGATCAGGCCCTTGATGTGCTGGAGCAGATGGCCTCTTACCGGCCCGACGGCTTCGCTCTGCTTTTCCACAAAGGCATGACGTTTGCGAGGTATGAACAACCGGTTATGCAGAGTTTCATGGATAAAACAGGGGTCGATCCGTTAACACTGCCGGAAGACGATCCGGAATGGCTGAGTCATCGGGCCGGGTTCCTGACCGGTTTTCTCCGCAAGGTCAGACAACGGCTGAATAAATACACCGCGCGGTCGGGCATGGCAGAACTCAGAATCGCCGTCTATGTCCTGGCCACCCGTGACAACAACCTCTTGTTCGGTCTCGACCCGGAAACGTGGATTCGGGAGGGTCTGGTTGAGGAAGTGATCGCCTCCTACAAGTTCTGCCCGCAGCCGGGCGAACGTGTTGATATCTACCAGTCAAGAGGCACAGGGCCTGAGTTTGAGTATCTTGTGGCGGCGGCCGAAGGCACGGGCTGCCGGGTTTACTGCGACCTGAGCCCGGCCGGCAACACCGGCCGCTATGCCGAACCCGAGACGTACCGGCGTCTGGCGATGGACATGTACGCCCGCGGTGTCCATGCCCCCTGCATCTGGGACGCGCATACTCGCCACCAATTGCCGCGGCAATGGAACATGATCGCTCGGCTGGGACATAAAAATGATCTGCCCGACATGGACGACGGCGAAGGCGCGCTGCACCGGGATGTCAAGGTGGATAATATAGGCGGTGAAACTGTCAATCGTTGGGGATGAACAAGGGACGCTAAACAATAAAGGAGATAATCATGTCAGAAAAAAGGAGAGTACAATTTAGCATTGACGGAGAAAAAAGAGTGAAAAAAGAGCAAAAACAGAAATCCGTTCAATCACTTTTCCAGCTCGACTGGCGGGAAAAATACTTTGCCGGCGGGCCGCTGCGTATCGGCAACGCGACTCAATTTCTTTTTGATGACTACGTTGTGGAGGACCGATATGGTCTCAAACGTGTCGTCGGCCCGGTCGAGAAGCATGCTTCCAACCCGCTGAACACCGGTCGGCCCCTTCCCTGGGAAAGTTACCGACCTGTCCTGGGGGACGTTGCCTACGATCCCGAGGAAAAACTTTACAAGGCCTGGTACGGCTTTATGAAAGATATTGAAACCCAGAAAGGTATCGAAACGGGTTACAATTACTCAACCTGCTATGCCGAAAGCCAAGACGGTATAACCTGGTATAAACCCCTTGGATTCGGATATTCCTGGTGCGAACACGAAAAAACCAATATTGTTCTGCATAAGGAAAGAGGCACCGCCGCCATCAAGGGGGGAGTCTATTTCGATCCCGATGCCAGCGATCCGGAAAAACGTTTTTCCGCCCTGGCCAAGATGGTGCCGCCGGGCGAAAGCGTGCGCTGCATCGTTCTGATACACTCACCGGACGGCCGGGAATGGACTCTGGCACAGGACCCAATCCTGTTCCGCGGAGCATCCGACGGCTCCTATTCTCTGGTCCATAGCCCCGAACTCGACTGCTGGATGCTCTATCGGCGTCCGCCCACCCGGGCGCTGAAACGAGAAGGTTTTTACGGGGGGAGAATCATGACCGTCAACGACGGTGAAACGCAAAAAGGAAAAGGGGCCAATACTAAAAGACACGTTTCCGTCTCCCTGAGCCGGGACATGAAAACCTGGTCGCATCCCCGAACGGTGCCGCTGCCGGATGAAATCGACGTATCAGATATCGACAGTGTCAAGGTTATTCGTTACTGTAACGCCTTCCTCGGCTTCATCGGCCTGATGCCGAACTCTTCGCCCGATCAGCCGAAACACACGGAGTTGATGTGGAGCCGTGACGGCTTTTGCTGGGAGCGGCTGCCGGACCGTCCCTCTTTCATCGACAACGGCGCTCCGGGAGAATGGGACGAGGGTTCGATCAGTTTCGGCTCTCTGGTTCCCGAAGGCGACCGGTTAAGGATTTATTACACCGGTATGAACATTCCGCAGCATGAGAAACGTCTGCCGCGGATCCGGGGCACCGGCCTGGCCTTCATCGGCAAAGACCGCTGGGTCGGTCAGCAGGCCGGGCCCGAGGGTGGATACCTTTTGACCCGCCAGTTTATTATTGAGGGCGATCGGTTGATGGTCAATTGCCGCTGCCAGGTTAAAAGGCCGGCAACGGGTTTTGGCGGACTGATCCGGGCCGAACTGCTGCAAGAACCGGTCGAGCATAACCCGGCATCCCCCTATCAGGGTTTTTCGATGGAGGATTGCGACCCGGTCGAGGTTACCGACAACCCGGAGCAAACCATGACCTGGAATGGCTCGCCCGACCTGTCGGCTCTCCGCGGCAAACCGGTTTATATCCGATTTTTCCTGCGCAACGCGACACTGTACACGTTTCATATGGTCGACCGAACAAAATCACGGTGAGGAAAATGGAACAACCAGACAGTATTGTCAGTAAATAAAGTATGCCAAGGTTTCCCCTGCTTTATCCGCAAAGATGAAGCAGAGCTCCCAAAATATACTATGAATACTCCAGCAAAAAATCTTATCGTCTTTATGGCCGAAGGCATGCCGGCCAACGCCATCGCGGCTCTGGGGCATCCGCAAATTAAAACCCCGAATCTCGATCGCCTGGCCGGCAATCCTGATTATGAAAATATTCTCGCCGATCTTCGCAGGCGACTGGATCAATGGCGGGTAGCCACAAACGACAATCCCCGGCCCGGAGAGGGCTGGTCGCCGGAGGATGGTTTCATCAAGGAAGTGTCACTTAAGTTACCAATGTATCAGAATAGCCGCTTTTTTCACAATCTTTTTGAGGAGAATAAATAACATGAGCAATCCTGAACCGAAAGACAATCCGACCGCCATCACCCCGGAGCCGACCCTGGGTGACTACACGGTTATTTTTGATCATTACGCGGGAATTCCCATGCGGGAGGGGCGAATCATCACAGACGCCCCCTCGCTCCTGCGCACATCGGACGGATCGCTGCTGTGCGCCGTGCCTATGATACTCAAGAAAGGCACGCCGAAACACCCGGTAAGAGGTCTGCATTTTTTCCGAAGCAGAGACGACGGTAAAAACTGGGAAAAAATAGATGTAACGAGCAATTTCTGCTGCGGAACACTTTTTAAAAACAGAGAAATTCTCTACTTTCTGGGCGCTAAAAATTATCATCGCCACCCTGACTCCGGCATCCAGATCATCCGCTCCGATGATGGCGGACTGACCTGGACCGAGCCAGCCATGCTTTTTAAAGGCCCGTTTTACAACCCATCCGGCAGTTACGTGAAACGTAACGGGCAGTTCTACTGGTGCTTCGATACCGGGCGCGACACCACCTATATCGTCGCCGGCGACCTTTCCCCTGACCTCACCGATCCGGCCGCCTGGCGCATCTCCG
>PUMZ01000057.1 GCA_003551565.1 Candidatus Brocadiaceae bacterium
ATGAAAAAAACCGTCGGAGAGTTTCGCAATCCGGCTGTCGGACAAAGCTCCCGCGTAGAGCCTTACATCATCCACCAGTCCCCCGAAATGCCCACTGCCGCGCTGATAGAATTCAATAACCGCCCGGCCAAGCTCTCCGTTATCGGGCAGTGGTTTATCCGCAGTGTCAACAAGCACGCCGTTGACATACATTCTCACAGCTTCCGGTTCAAACGTAACAGCAATATGTTCCCACTCACCCGGTGTGGCTCTTTCGGCGGCGAGATTCGAGAGGTCGAGTTCAAAACGCTTCTCTTCAGGCGGGAGGAAATAGACGGGTCGGTAGATACCGGAAGCCTGCGCCTCGGCAAACGTCTGCACCACCAGCAGGTTTTCCTCTCCTGCCTTTAGATGCCGGGGTTCGACTGTAACGGAAAAAGGTACATCCCATTCACCTACTTCATCTCTGCCGATATATTCTCCGTTAACATACACCCAGGCGGTTTCATCAACGCTTTCGAAGTGCAATTCATGCGGCATGTCGGCATACTCTTCGGGCACATAAAACGTTGTCTTGTACCAGCCGTATCCAAGTTCTTCTCCGACATGGGTTTCTTCCCAGAAAGCGGGGACTTTGATTTCTTCCCATTCTTCACCATTCTCACCGTCATACCATCCCTCCTCCTTTCCCTCATTACGGGGGTCCAGCCGGAAATACCAGGGGTTGGACAACCCTATCGGTCCTGAACGGATACGGACATAATCTCCGGCCACTATTTGTTCGGGGATATCGTCCTCGCTTCGCTCATCTTTGATCCAGAACGAGAGCGTCCAGTTTTCCGGGATATCCACGGGTTCAAGCAGTTGAATTCGGGAATCACGTGTCAGCCTCACGCTGCCGGCGCCGGGGCCGTGAATGGATTCGGAGACACGCTCCGGCTCGGACCGGTCGTGGTCATAGCGCAGAAGCTGCGCATCGTGCCCGTGACCGGAAGCGTCGGGCTCAATATATTCTTCCTGAGGCTCAAAGCGCCAATGCAGCAAAACATCCTCCTCTGCTGTGGCTGTGGAAAGGGCAAAAAGAAAGGTCGCCAGGGCGACAAAGACCCCTGCATGAAACGCCGATTTTCTGTCAATATTCATAAGGTGATTCTCCAAACGCTTTATTTATAGTAATTAGTTTTTTCTTCTGATTTCAGGCTAATCATGATAACCACGGGGGCAAGCCCCGTGGAAGAAATGACTGCCGGATTGGTACTGAGCATTTTTTTATAGTGGATTAATTTTTGCTTTGTGATAAAAGCAAGCTACCGACTAAAAGCACGAAGTTCTACGGGTTTCCAAATGCCTGCGCCACGTGAATCGTTTTTGACGCGAACCGTGATCTGGTGTTCTTTGCCGGGTTCGATCAGGTCGGTAACGTCGAGTTGAAACGGCACGTCCCATCCGGCCGGGCCTATATTATGCTGTCCGGCATACTCTCCGTCTATCCACACCCAGCCGTTTTCATCAACGCCGCCGAAATGCAGGCCCAGCGCATCGTGTTCTTCCAGCTTCGGCACTTCGATCGTGGCCCTGTACCATCCCGCCCCTGCATAATACGTATCCAGGAACTGCCCCCAGGGCGCTTCGATTTCTATCGGCATCCATTCCTGCGTATCGTGATCGGGCTCGGCATATCCGCGGAAGTAGCCGGTATGTTCGGGGTCCTTGCGGAACCGCCATCCGGATTTTGGCAATTGGAACGAATCCACCTTCTCAAAATCCTCCTCATCCGTTCCACGCGGGAACGCGAGGCTCGGACGGTTCACCGCAGCCACAAAGACCTCTTCGGCGAGGTTAAAGGTGTCGGGATGTCTGAACTCGTGGACCAGCGTTCGTCCGGCTTCGGAGTTCAGGTCGATCATATCGCCGAGTGAGGCGAGCCGGCGAATATCTTCGCTCTCGTCCTCCACCCCACGCTGGATCAACTTCTCATTATCGCCGTTGCTGAAATCGGCATGGATCAAAAGCATCTGATAGGCGAGACGTCTTTCCTCCGAACTCCATTTGTTCGGATGCCCGAAGATATTTTCCATTTCATCGAGGAACTCTTCGCGCCGGAGCCAGTTGTTTCCGTCCGAGTATTTGAAAACGTTCTGAAGCATCAGGCGGGCCGCATTGCGGGTAGTCTGATGAGGGCTATCGAGCAGCCGGCCCAGGCGGGCGGACAGTTCGCCCGGGCGTTCGAGTCCCGCCAGCAGCGGGCGCTGGTTGCCGGAAAGGGCAAACTGATCGACAATATCATACCGCATTTCCTTCGCTATGCCGCTTATCTGATGTTCGGAAATGTTCAACATGTGCACATGATGGTCGGTGGTGGCCCGGGCCAGATACCAGCGATCGGGGTCGACCTGGCGCGTCCATCCGCCTGCACCGCCCTCTCCGATATAGACCACGCCGCGCTCCTCATCAATTTGTTCGTTATAGATGGGATGGGTGCGCTTGAGGGCGTGGTCGTGTGCCTCCATGACCAGGTTCATACCGTAGCGTTCAAACAGCTCAACCCAGGATTTACTCCTTTCCCGAGCACCTTTCCCGGTGCCGCGTACGCTCCCGTAGGCCGGCCTGTGGTACTGCGCCAGCAGCCATTTTTTTGACCGGCTTAAATCAGCCAGTTCGGACTCCAGCCATTCAAGCTGCGCTCCCTCACGATCGATTTCAGTATTGAGCGTTATCAGGGCGGTGTCGGCATTCAGGTGCGTGGTGTAATAATAATCATGCGTCCTGTCGGGCCACCAGAACATCTCTTCGAAGCCCACCTGCATATCGTGGTTGCCCCGGGCGGGGATGATGGGCAGCAGCCGGCCGTCTTCAGTGGTGGTCAGTTCCCAGTAATCCTTCAGCCAGTAGTAGAGGTCGAGCCAGTAGGCATTATTGTCATAATCCCCGCCGTGGGCCATGGCGATAACTTCGGGGTTGCCTTCGAAAAGATGGCGCATGACCTTGTTCATTCGCCTGCGCCAATTGCCGGGACTTTCCTGGTGTCTTGTTTCTCCCGATATCTGGGAGTCGGCGGAATATATGAGGCTCACCGGGCTGTCGTCATCCGGGGCGGTTTTGAAATAATATTCCCCCGACGCCTCGCCGTCGGATACGGCGGTCAGGTAATAACGGGTGGCCGGTTCGAGGTCTTCAAGCAGCACGTTGTGGGTCCAGGCGTGCATTCCCGCTTCCTCTTCCTCCTCGCGCAGGGTGTAGGGCTGGGAATGGATGCTGGGGAACTCACTCTCGTATGCATCAACTTCCCCGTTTTTTGGTTGAGTATCAACGTAGAGTTTGTGGGAGTCCCCCTCCGCGGTGGTGGTCCAGGAGACAACAGCTTCATTCGCTGCATTCCCCATGAACAGAACACGCACATGGATGGGTTCGGTAGAGGGCTCGAGTTCCCTCAGGGGGGAATCGGCGTTAGCAAATGATGCAAGAACAAGCGTTAATGCGATCCATATTGCAAATCTGAATTTCATGGTTATATTCCTCCAGAATTATTGTTGACGAGTATTTTGATGCTTTACGTCACGGAATATAGGACAAATAGGACATATGAGACAAATAGGACAAAACC
>PUMZ01000245.1 GCA_003551565.1 Candidatus Brocadiaceae bacterium
ACAGGGAACTCGATGATCCCCCCGACCCTGTACTCTCCGGCTGCGGTCATGCCCTGAAAACCCTGTCCCATCAGAACTATTTTCTCCCCGATGGAGATGCCGAGAAGATCGGCCAGCCCGGCGGCTATGACAGCGTAATCAGCGTCCGGGCCAAACATCTTCCCTTCCGCTATTCTGTCGGAAAGGTTGTTCATCCGGTCTTCCTTCTCCGGATCGATCCCTGTGACCAGAACACCCCGGGAAGCTGTTTCTTTCGCCGCCAGTGCGAAGCCGCGGATGCGCGGCACGGTGTAATTGATCTCGGCCTTGAAGGGGGCCAGGGCCGCTCTGACCTCCTCCCCGTATTCAAGAGCATGATCCATGGACGGCTCTTCGTCATACATTACGTCCTGCACCTGCAGATATCCCGTTTCGTTCCTTACAACGGTTTCTATCATATGTTCGCGCAGTCCGACGGCCATGGACACCAGTGCGACGGCGAGGACAACGGCAAAGGCGACGGAACTGACGGTTATGGCCGTGCGTCTTTTGTTTCGCCAGAGATTGCGCCAGGCCAGGCTCAGGAGCATGTTCATGGATCAATGGCCCTCCTTCAATTTTGCATATCCGTCAGGTTCCGGATACTGAAGAAATCGCTCGAAATCTCGATGTCGAAATCAGCCTTGTGCGTGGTCAGAACCGTCTTCTGGTTTTCTTTATCGGCGGGTATCATCTCCATGACCGTGGGGATCATGCGCCCGCCGATTTCTTTAATCTCCCGGAAATGTATGGTGTTGACCAGTTCATCACGCTCGTCGTAATTGTCAACGCTGACGGGGAGGTTGAGTTCTTTAAGAACCTTATCGCCCTCTTCGTCGGTGACTTCGATTTCCCTGGTGACGCGGTATATGACCTTTTCATACACGATCGGGTTTTCAGGCTCCGGGATGAGCTGGACCACGTAGCACTCGTGTCCGTCAACCGTTTCGGCGCCGATCAGGTTGTGGGTATAGTCGTCAACGAGCGATGCGGCGCCGACCAGATCGTCGTTGGTGAAATCGGAGCCCATCCAGGATTGCGACATCATCGAAGGGGGCATTTTAATGGTGCGGTCGATGCGGGGCTGATAATTCCAGATTTCCCGGCCTCTTTTAAGAAAGGCCGTTCCTTCATCACGGGCCGGGGCCGTGATGAAAATCAGCGAGTAATCGTCGCCGAGCCGCCAGGAACGCAGAGAGATCTCGCGCGTGTAGCGCGGCCGGACGGTCTCCATGGTCATCTCGGTCTGCGAGGCATCGCCGCGCATATTAAGTTCCATTTGCCTGATGATCTCCGCGGGGTTTTCTGCGCCTGAAGCAGCAGAGAAGATAAGCGCAAGCATAAGAAAAGGC
The DNA here is from genome assembly GCA_003551565.1 of Candidatus Brocadiaceae bacterium. GTDB lineage: Bacteria > Planctomycetota > Brocadiia > SM23-32 > SM23-32 > PUMZ01. Next base: position 1,371 of record PUMZ01000245.1, read on the forward strand.
ACCAATCTTCTTACGACAGGGGTTTTTTTCATAAGCAATGTCCTCGATATGGGTTGGCCTGAGTATGGTCTGCCTGTACCGACCGGGATTTAAAATTATGTAAACGCTTTGCACGGACACCGGACGCATGGGGCAATAGAACGCGGTTACAGGAGATTAAGGGTTGTATTATAAGGCAATCAATGCTATAATTCAACCAGCTTTTTAGTGGGTATCTTTGTGCAAGAATGAACGGATGCAGTTTTTCCTGTCCGGGATGCAACTTGCTTTTCAGCTGTTCTCTTTTATAATGACAATAAGCATTTATTGTTTTTGTCTTAAAACCATGAGGTTCAGTTATGTGCTTGTTATGGGGAAAGGTGATTTTTGCTGCTTTTTTCGGCATTGTATCGGCAGTCACTACATCCGGGCATGAGTTGGAAACTCCGACCGGTTGGACTCCGGTGACCCGAAGAGTCGAGGTTAATACACCCGAAGGTGATCAAGAGGTTGAAATCACGTATTATCGTAACAACGTCGGCATGGCATTTGTGTGGATACCACCGGGCAAATATTGGAGGGGCAGCCGAATGACTCCGGAAGAAGTGGAACAAACATTCGGCGGACACGATTACTGGTATGAACGCGAACATCCGCGCCACAAGGTCGAATTAACGGAGGGCTACTGGCTGGCTGACACACCGGTGACGCAGGCGCAATGGACAGCCGTAATGGGGAATAACCCGAGTTTTTTTGCCGGTAAAGATCGTCCGGTCGAGAACGTCTCGTGGAACGATGCAGTCTCATTCATCCAAAAACTCAGCAAGAAGGACGGTGTACATTACCGGCTTCCTACGGAGGCGGAGTGGGAACACGCCGCGCGCGCCGGTACGGAGACGGAGTTTTATTTTGGCGAAGAAGCCGGCCTGCTGGGCAATTACGGGTGGTATTCGGGCAACAGCCTGGGCAAGACCCATCCCGTCGGTCTTAAAACCCCTAACGCATGGGGGCTATACGATATGCATGGCAACGTCTGGGAATGGTGTTCGGACTGGTATGGAGAATATTGCTCAGGGCCGGTTCTTAATCCGGAAGGCGGTGAAGAGGGAGAATATCGCGTTTTGCGTGGCGGCGCATGGTTTGCTGCGGCAGGGAACTGCCGGTCTGCACGGAGGCGCCGGGTCGATCCCGATCACCGCGGGCGTGGCGACGGCTTTAGAATTGCCGTGACAGCCACCAGTCGCTCCGAATAGCGGAGCTTCCAGGTGATTGTGTTCTCTCCGTGATCGCGCCGTACCGGCGATCCGTATGAAGTGGGAGCCCATATCCGCTGGGAGATGAAAAACGTAATGAATCAGACTGCCCCACGTTTCTGGAAGATATTCTTTGGGATCTACGGAGAACTGCCCCGGCAGGGCCCGGGCAGCCGGACCTGTACCGCTGAAGCCCTCAGACTGTGTGGGAATCTTCCCTCACCTCCGGCGATTCTTGACCTGGGCTGCGGAACCGGCGGTCAGACGCTTCACCTCGCCGAACTAACCTCCGGCTCGATCGTTGCCATCGACAATCATGCGCCGTTCCTCGAACGGCTCCAGGCGACGCTGGAGAAGCGCTGGCTTTCACCACGGGTTCAAGCCAGGGTCGCCGATATGGCCCGTCCGGGTCTGCCGCCTGAAAGCTTCGACCTCATCTGGTCCGAGGGCGCCCTCTACAACATTGGAATCGGCAGCGCCCTGCCAATCTGCTGCAGTCTTCTGCGTCCGGGTGGCCGTCTCGCCTTCACCGATGCGGTCTGGCGGGTGGAGGACCCGCCGCCCGAAATCAAGGCAAGCTTTGATCTGGACTACCCGGCTATGGGTATGGCAAAGGATGTCGAGGCACTCATAGCGAACGCTGGATTCGAGCTGCTGGGCCGCTTCACACTGCCCGACGAGGCCTGGTGGGCTGACTTTTACACGCCGATGGAACGCCGTATCGAAGAGTTGCGCAAGTCGAACGCAGGCGACACCGAAGCCATGGCCATACTCGACCAGCTTGCCCGGGAGCCCGAACTGCACCGCCGGTATTCGGACTGCTACGCTTACGAGTTCTTTGTCGCGCGCCGCAGTTCATAATCGACCAGAGAAGAAAACATGAAGACAGAAGACATCCCGCTCAACCGGCTGTATAATGATCTGTCGTATCTGTGGCCGGTCATGAGCCCGCCTGAGGAATACGCCG
>PUMZ01000221.1 GCA_003551565.1 Candidatus Brocadiaceae bacterium
GCCAGGCCTCCAGCACTATGCTGTGCAAGACCGAAAACGAGGCGCTGATCAAAATACGCGTCGATATGCTCTCCGACCGCCCCCACGCTATGACCAATTATCAGCTTCAGGGGACCGACGGGTGTTATGAATCCGCCCGTGCCGCCGGAGAGACCAACCGCATCTGGCTCCGCGAAAAAAGTGAAGATATGCATACCTGGGTGGACTTGAACGAACTGAGCGAAGAATTTCTGCCCGATTTCTGGAAAGAGGGGATGGAGCGCGCCCGTGCCGCCGGGCACGGAGGCGGTGACTATTTCGAGGTGCTCGATTTTATCGACGCCGCCGCCGGCCGGCGTCCCTGCCCGATCGGCATCCATGAAGCTATGGATATGACCCTGCCGGGCCTTATCAGCCAACAATCGGCAGCCGAAGGCGGACGCTGGATCGAGGTGCCGGACTCGCGCTCCTGGACGCATGAAGAATCTCCGAAGCCGCAACTGCAGATGGTCTGGCCGGAAAATAAAACCGTTACGCCCCCGGAGGTGAACCTGCCCCGAAGCTACCGCCTGCGCTGTCTGAACGATGGAGAAGAGGAGGCATTTGTCGACCTGATGCACAGCGCCGGTTTCACCGGCTGGACCCTGGAGACACTGGCTGAATGGAAGCGTCGTGCACTGCCCGAGGGACTGTTTGTTATCGAGCATGAGCCTACGGGGCGCCTGGCGGCTACTGCGATGGCGACTCATAACCCGACCGGCCGGCACCCGGGCGGCGGTGAACTCGGGTGGGTGGCGGCGCATCCCGATCACAGGGGGCAAGGCCTCGGCGAGGCCGTCTGCGCCGCCGTCGTGAGACGCTTCCTCAGTGCGGGATACCGGAGAGTATATCTGAAAACGGATGATTTCCGATTGCCGGCTATCCGAACTTACCTCCGTCTGGGGTTCGTGCCACTGGAAGAAAACGATGCAATGGCCGAACGCTGGAAGACCGTGCGGAAGTCTGTTGGATAATACCGGACTGCAGCGGTATAGCCCGCTTGCCTCCCCGCCAACAGGCAGGGATGCCTGTTATACATTGTCCGCCCAATAAGCTTCATTTGCATGGGGGGGGTAATATCTCTGCGTGCGGTCCGGGCGGCGGCGGGGGCTATCTACAGCATACACAACTGCCCGCCTCCCCCCGGACAGGCAAGATGCCTGTCATACATTTCCAAGCGTCAGGTTTTCCCCCGGCTTTCATAATCCTCAATCGCTTTATGCAGCCCTTCGGCGGCGAGGTTCGAACAGTGCATTTTCTGCGGGGGCAGTCCGCCGAGTTCTTCAGCAACTTTACCCTTTGTAATCTCCGTTTTGGCCTCCTCCAGGGTTTTCCCCTTTGCCATTTCGGTTGTTATGCTGCTGGTAGCTATAGCTGCCGCACATCCGAGCGTTTTGAAGGCTATATCCTCAATGCATCCGTCTTTCACTTTAATGGTGATTTTCATAACATCACCGCAGACCGGATTGCCCACCTCCCCCACCCCGTCCGGTTCTTCCAATTCTCCGATATTACACGGATTGGTAAAATGCTCCATTACTTTATCCGAATATGCCATATTTATCTCCTTTTATGTGATAGCCTAAATTTTAATTGATTTTTCACCTATTGCCTCGTTCATCGCGCCGGTGCGGTAGCCTTCGAGGTCCAGGGTAACGTACACAAATCCCAATTCCTTCAAACTCTTCACTAATTGTTCTCCGTCGGGGTCCAAAAACGAGTCCCAATCCTCATCCGGCCCGAGTTCTATCCGGGCGATATCGCCGTGGCTTCGCACTCTGAACTGGCCATATCCGGCCTCTTTCAGGATAAGCTCTGCCCTGCCCACCCTGTCGAGCTTTTCCGCGGTAATTTTTTCTCCATATGGGAACCGCGAGGCAAGACAGGCAAAAGACGGTCTGTCGTGTGTGGGGAGTCCAAGCCTCCTTGAAAGTTCCCTCACCTCTCCTTTGGAAAGCTCTGCCTCTTTGAGTGGGCTTCGTATTCCAAGTTCGGAAATGGCTTTAAGTCCGGGGCGATAATCGTTATGTTCGTCATCATAATTGCTGGCTTCACAGACGACATTTACATCGCGCCGCCTGGCAATCTCGAGCAGTTTTTCAAAAAGTTCACGCTTGCAATAATAACACCTGTCGGTGGGATTTTCAACAAAATTGGGATCGCTGAGTTCCTCGGTATCAAACTCTACATGTTCCACTCCCAGCCCTTCGGCCATTTCCCTGGCCTGGCGGAGTTCGTGTTCCGGGAAGGAAGGAGAGCGGGCGGTGACGGCCAGAACGCGATCGGCACCCAGGCTATCCACCGCTGCATTAAGCAGCAGGCTGCTGTCGCATCCACCTGAGAAAGCAACCGCACAGCGTTCCCATTCGCCGAGGATATTTTTTAATCTTTGATGTTTTTTTTCGACCTGATCCATTTTTCAGTTACCAGAATTTATCATAGCCTGGAGGGATTCCCTGGCACGTTCGGCCACATCTTCGGGAACAGTTATTTCGTGTTCCATTTCCTGAAGTTCCCAGAGGACTTTTTCGAGGGTGTTAAGTTTCATATTGGGGCATATAGCGGCCGGTGAGATATGGAAGAACTTTTTCTCCGGATTTTCGGCCTCAAGCCTGTTTATAAGGCCTTTTTCAGTGCCGACAACGACTTCCTTTTTATCAGTTTCTGAAGCCGCCCTGCACATGCCGCTGGTGGATTCTACAACATCGGCCATCCGGCATACTTCGGTCAGGCATTCGGGATGTACCATAATCATGGCCTCGGGGTGTTCGCCTCTGGCTTTGTCAATATCGTCGGTGGTAATGCAGGCGTGAGTGGGGCAATATCCTTCCCAGAGGATCATATCCCGTCCGGTTTTTTCCGCCGTCCATGCGCCTAGATATTTATCGGGCACAAAAATGATTTCTTTTTCCGGGGGCACGGCTTCGACGACTTCGGCGGCGTTGGCGGAGGTGCAGCACCGGTCGCTTTCGGCTTTGACCTCAGCGCTGCTGTTGACGTAGCACAGCACTTCGGCATCCGGGTGTTTTGACTTAAGGTCTCTGAGCTGATCGGCGGTTATCATATCCGCCATAGGGCATCCGGCATTTGGTTCGGGTAGAAGTACCGTTTTTTCCGGGCTCAGCATAGCGGCGGTTTCCGCCATGAAATGGACCCCGCAGAAAACGATAACTTCGGCATTGGTTTCGGCGGCCTTTCGGCTAAGGCCCAGGGAGTCGCCCGTAAAATCGGAAATTTCCTGAATGGATTTTATCTGGTAGTTATGGCCGAGTATAACGGCGTTGCGGCGTTTTTTCCATTTTTCGATTTCCCTCTTTAATCTATTTGTAGAGGTTTGTGCCATTTATAGTTCTCCATCGGCGATTGTTATTTATAATGTTTTTTAGTTAAAAAATGAACAATATCCAATTACCGATAACCAATTTCCAAGTAAAGACAAAGGCAAAAAAAAGGCCCGGCGCTTACGCGCCTATATATAAAAGCGGTGCTTGCGCACCGCTCTCCGAAAGTATTTTCAACTGAATCC
>PUMZ01000275.1 GCA_003551565.1 Candidatus Brocadiaceae bacterium
GCATCTCAGCATCGATTCGCCGAAATAGGGGTTGAGCACTTCCTCGACATTGGTGAACCAATCGGCACCTTCATTTCCGAATGCCATCGGACAATGCATACGATAGAGCGTGAGTCCCGGCGGTATGCCGAACTGATTGAACACATTTTCGAGGGCAAGCGTTACTTTTTCGAAGGCGGTGCGGGCTTCCTCTATATCGGCAGCATGGTGAATATGGTGCAGCATGTGCTCGAAACCTCCGGCCGATTCTTCCCATGCGCTCATCATGATATCATCCAGCGGAGCGGTATCGATTGCTTTGAGGGTTTCAACCGTCGTTTCGGCGTGGTATTGCGCACCCTCAAAATCGTCTCCTGCCAGCGCATCCGCAATATCCAGGTACCCAGAAATAACATCCTGGAGTTCTTCGAGGAAAGCCTCATCGACTTCCCAGACCGGTTCGGTCACATCGTCCTCTTCCGGCGGCGACATCATGCTCGGGCGCCCGTCGAGCTGCAGTTCGCTGTCGAGTTTGAAGTTCCCCTTGACCACCACCAGTTCGCCTTCCTCCAGCCCGTCCCGGACGTGGTAATAGTCTCCGGCACGCGGGCCGAGATTGATTTCCCTCCCTTCGTAAAGGATCAACTCGTCGTCGGGTACTTTAACATAAACTATGGCTCTTTCGCCCGTAATGAGCGGTGCACTCGAGGGGATCACGAGCGGGTCCTCCCCGTTTGGAGGTTCTGTCTCCGCGTAGCCGAGGTCTTCCGCCCGCACGAGGTCAACGCCGCTGTCAGGACATGTGCCGGGGCCGTCGGCGATGTTTTCCGGATAAAGCGGGCTGATCCATTTGCCGGCCAGGTCCGCGGGTTTGGCGGCCCGGCCCGCGGCGGTGAGTCTTGCCTTCAGCACGCCACGCAGGAACATACCCGGTCGGAGTCTGCCTTCAGGGTTGGGGACGTTGGCACGCAGCTTCACGGTACGACGTCCGCGGTCGAGCACCGGGTCGACAAACACGATCCGGCCCTGGAACTCCTCGCCCGGCAGTGCGTTATCGGCCGTAAAGGTTATATCCTGGCCGTAATGGACCCACGGGAGGTCCGATTCGTAGGCTTCAAGCCGCACCCACACCCTTGAGAGGTCGGCCACCCTGTAAACGGGTTCTCTTTCGGCCACATAGTCGCCCTGATCCTTACGCCTTTCCACGACCACACCACCTATAGGGCTTTTTATTGTGAGGCGGTCTATAATTTTGCCTTTTTCCTCAATGCGTTTGATCTGCTCGTCGGTAATGCCCCACCACCTGAGCCTCTGCCGTGCGGCTTCGGCGTTGGCACGGGCGGAGTCCAGGCGCCTGCCGTTTTCGGTTTCACCGATGGTTTTCAGTGTTTTGAGGGCCTGGAGGAGTTCTTCCTGAGCGCTTATAAGTTTCGGGCTGTAGAGCTGAAACATCGGATCGCCTTTTCGTATGCGGGAGCCTGTGTAGGCTATGTTCAGGCGGTCTATGCGCCCGCTCACATCCGAGCTTACTCCCCTCATACGGGTCTCGTCGTAATCCACTTCCCCGTAAAGCCTGATTCGTTTCTCTACCTCCCGGCGTTCTGCCGGCGCCACACGGATTTCGGCCAGAGCTTGGGCTTCGGTGGTCACGGCCACCTGCCGCTCGCCGAGGTCAAGGCCGTCGTCCTCAATGGGGATCAGTTCCATTTCACATATCGGGCAAAGACCCGGTTCGGGCTCGCGCACCGAAGGATGCATGGAACAGGTCCAGACCACATCGGCCTCTTCGGCGACCTCAACATCGCCGGGGGCTGCGATGGACGGGTGCGGCGCAATAAGTATCCGTCCGAAAAAAACTACTGTTGCCAGAACGAGCAGTGCTACTGCTATTCGCCATTTTTTCAGTATTTTTATCAATAAGTTTTTCATTGTTCTACATCTCCGTTGTTGAAGGAGTCCGGCCGGCCGTACCTGTCAGAAAGTTCCAACGGGTCGGACAGATGAGTTCCAATAAGTTTTTCGATCACTCCGACGGATTTGAACCTGTCGGTTCTTGAGCGCTTCAGTTCCAACTCAAAATTCAGCCACTCCCGCTGTGCATCCAGGAGTTCAATAACGTCCACCTCGCCGGCACGATAGGCGCTTTCTGAAACCTCGAGGGACTCTTCAGATTTTGGCAGCAGATGATTTTCATACAGTTCAATCCTGCGTTGAGCGTCCCTGAAACGGAAAAAAGCATTTTCCAGAGCGGATTCCACGCCGTATTCGGCGTCGGCCAGGCTGCGGCGGCCCGCCTCCAGGCGCCGGTCGGCCTCCCTTACTCCCGCGTCGTATTTGCCGCGCCAGAGCGGGATATTTATGGAGACCATAGCCGCGTCGATATTTACGCCTCCGCCCATACCACCCATCGCATCCTCCATGCGCATGGCGCCAACGGTTATGTCGGGATAATACTCTTTTCCTGCCAGGTCTTTCTGGTGGACGCGACGATCAATATCGTGCCGGATCGCCAGCAATTGCGGATTGTTGTCGAGTGCGCTCTCCATAAGACGTTCCTCTTCAAGCCCGTGAACATTGTTTTCCGGCAGGCTGACCGGCCATGGAAGTGAGGCCGACACGGGGCGTCCGAGCACCCTGTTCAGTTCCGCCGCACGCGGCCGGCGCTGGTCGCGGAGCTCTTCGAGCCGGTCCCGGAGTTTCTCCGTTTCGACTTCGATCCGTATCAGGTCCGCGTGGGGCGCCTGACCCGCCTCGAAACGTCGTCGGATCACTTCTTCAAAATATTCCATCAGGTCAAGGTTTTCTTCGGTAATATCGATGGCTTGTGAAAGGTAGTAGTAATCCCCGTAAGTTCGGCGCACATTGTTCAGCACGTCAAGTTTTTGCCCGATGTACCGGGAATATTCGGCCATGGCGCCGCTCTGTTCGGCCTGAGCGCGCAGGGCGCGCTTGCCGTACCATGGGAAGGTCTGCGAGACGGACAGCTCGCGCGACTCGAAGGAGTCGTCCGCCTGGAAGGACAGGCGGGGGTCGGGCAGCGACCCGGCCTGCCGGGGCCGCTCGGCGGCCGCCTGCCAGGTGCGAAAAGCCGCCCGCACAGCTTCATTTTTTTCAAGAGCATAGCGGAAATAGTCCTCGATGGGGCTGCCTTCGGTGAGTTCCGGCAAATCCTGATCCACGGAATCGGGGGACGCATGCGTCTCCGTGCGATTTCGCGTCGGGGCGGTCCTCGGCCGGATGCCGCCCGGATCATTCAGGTATTCATTTCCCCCCGCGCAGCCGGTCAGAACCAGTACAGCCCCGGCCATCCCCGTCATGGCTATCATTTTCGAAACATGCAATTTTTCTATCATAGTTTACATTCCGGAATTATAGGTTATTACTTAAAAATTTTTTCTCAAACTTCAGATAAGGTATCGATTCCTGATTAATAGTAAATATTCAGTGAACCCCGTTGCTTCATCACCACCGTGCCCTGTGCCGGTGGAATGATGATTCAGAGCTACGTATCGATTTCTCACACCGTAGCCGTGTCTCCGCCCAGCCCGGCCCCTGCGGC
>PUMZ01000311.1 GCA_003551565.1 Candidatus Brocadiaceae bacterium
ACGCCCTCCCCGGGACGCTTGAAATCGTCCACTACGAGCCGGGTTTTCGGCCAAGCCCCTGGGGGGCACAGCCGAAAATACCCGTAATATGCGAATGAGGAGAAACTCCGGATGACTGCCAGCTATCTGCCGCTGTGCGAGAGCCATTTTCAGCGCCTGATATCGGCCACGTCCGAGACCGGTGGCGCCTTCTGGCCGAGTGTCCTTGATGTTCGGACAGGCCGTTATCCAGAGGGTCGTCATGTCCCCCGGCGCGTCTATCGGCTGATTGGCGCTCCGCGTGGCAGTACTCTGTACTGGGACCAGCCCATGATCGTGGCCGCCCACGTCCTGTCCGAATTGACCGGAAATCCGCAGTACTCCCTGGCGGCCGATCGTTATCGGGATGCATTCCTTTCCTGTTGCGTTGCGGACAACGGCATGTTTCGGTGGGGCAATCATGCTTATTTCGATGTGTTGTGCAAGGCGGTGGTCGAATTCCATGGTGGCCACCACGAGTTGCGGCCCATTATGCCCGCGTGGGACATTTTCTGGAGTCATGCTCCCGAGAAGACAGCTGAGTACATCCGGACGATGGCTGCCCGCCATATCTACGATCCGGATTCCGGAGGGTTCAATCGCCATGACGACGGGAATAAGGGGCATGCATTTCTTGAGGCGGGCGGTGTTCTGGCAGAATCACTGGCCTGGCTTTACAGCAAGACCGGTGACAGCGGGTTGCTGGACACTGCGTTGAGCATCGCCCGTTACAGTTACACCCATCGGGATGCTGTAACGGGTCTTGTGCCCAACGAACCGAATATGGAGCGATGGGACTCAAGGGTCTGCACCACCGAGGTCGGCCTTTGGGCGCAGTGCCTTTTGCGTGCGGATCAATACGCCGCCAACGGCGAGTTTGTCGGAATGGCCCGATCTTCCGTCAGCGCGTACCTGGACTGCGCCTTTGACAAAAGGTCAGGCAGGTTTTTCGGTCAGGTGGACATCCGTGATGGGACGCCGGTCATTCCGGAGAAGCCCGGCTATTGGCCGCAGGCGTATTCCGATCCCTGGAATACGCATCAGTGGCCGACGCACGACTACCCGATGTCCTTGGCCGAAGCATGCCTGTTGCTTTACCAACGCACCGGAGGAGACAGCGCGTTGCTGGAAGATATTCTGCGCTGGGCCGCGGTTGTTGTTGAGGACCGTCCCGGGAGCAGGGGGGGATGGGCGTATGCTGAGAATTACGGTCGCTGCATCCACTTCCTGGCTTGCGCCGGATTGGAATTGGGCGAAGATCGGCTTCTTTCGAGCGCTTTCGCTCTGGCTGACGAAGCCCGGGATCACCTTTGGGAGAATGGGATGTTCCAGGGCTATCCCGGCAGCCACGTGTACGAGTCCGTTGATGGCGTCGGGTTTCTTTTACTGGCGCTCATGCTGGCGGAAAGCCGTCGCTCAATCGACATGAACCTGTATGGTTTTGCATTCTGAGCGACGGAGTGGACAATTGACCGCTGCGGACGGCAAGGATGCCGCCGAGCCGGAGCGCCTGATTGAGGAATAATGGTCATGACTGCGGAATGGAAGCAGAAGTTTCTGAAGAAAAATCGAACACGACTTATACAGCGAACGCAAAGAGCCGCGCCCGCTGAGGAGCGAAGCGCCCGGCAGGAGGGACTCAATGATCGAACAATATCTTGATGATCTCGAAGAGCGGATCGATTCGGAGATTGAAAATCGGCTCCAGGCAGAATGGGAAACATTCACGGAGGGCCGATTCAACGGGGATATCTTCTCGCCGCAGCGAACGGCGCAGAGTCGCCCTGGAATCGCGTGGCCGGAGGTCAGCGTGAATCAGGCGCAGGTGGATTTGGATGCGATGGTACTGCAGCAGTATGGCGCATGTTCCGATCAGCTTGCCGGCGGGAATGGCGCGATGATGACGGTCCGGGCGAACTACGGCACGGGGATCGTTCCAACACTGTTCGGGGCGGAGTTGTTCGTCATGGACGAGTCGCTCAACACACTCCAGACCACCAGGCCACTGGGGGCGGAGTCCATGCAGCGGTTGCTCGAGCGCGGGATTCCCGCAATGGAGACCGGCCTTGGAGCTGCGGTTCTCGCTGCCGGCAAACGTTTCACAGATATTGCTGCGCAGTACCCGAACATAGGACGGTACGTTCACATCTACCACCCCGACATGCAGGGGCCGATGGATCTGTGCGAGATGCTCTGGGGCAGCGAACTTTTTATTGATCTGATCGACAGGGCGGACCTGGTCCATCAGGTACTGGAGCTGATAACGGAAACGTACGTCAGGTTCATGAATGCGTGGAACTCCGTTGCCGGTGCCAACGGCAGACCATGGGCTGCGCACTGGAGCATGATGCATGCCGGAAAGATCATGATCAGAACGGATTCCGGGATGAACCTCTCGCAGGAAATGTATGAGGAGTTCATCCGCCCCTACGACCAGCGTCTGTTGAATGAGCTGGGCGGGGGAGCCGTCCACTTCTGTGGACGCGGCAGCCATTACATCGAAAACTGCTGCAGCATGGACGGCATGCATGCAATTTCCATGAGCCAGCCGCACTTGAATGCAATGGAAGTTATCTATAACAACACCGTCGATCAGGGAATTCAACTGCTTGGGTTCAGCCGTGAGCATGCCGAAGAGGCGCTGGCCGCCGGTCGCAATTTGCATGGTTGCGTGCATTGCTGGTAGGACCGCGCGGGGTGGCCGGGCATGCATCCATTGGCATCCGGATAGCCTGCTTTTCTCACGAGTCTCCAGTGCCGTAGATGTGGCAGAAAGCAAACGCCGCCTGCCTGTGCGTGCGCACCTGTCTGCGCCGCGGAAGCGACAGGCAGGCGCAGACAGGCTGTATTCGCATACGCGAAGTGAAGACGCTTTTTTAGGAAAAAAAGTTTAGCAAAAAACCTTAACTATTTACTCAAAAATCTGATAACTGTAAAAACCAGATGAAAATAAAGTTTTTGTCCCACTTTTTTCGAAAAAGTGGGTGCCGCTATGGACGCGCCCGCAGTGCCTGCCTGCAGCAGGCGGGTCAACCGCCGTTTGTCCGGCGCAGATACACACTGTAGAATCTGAAATCCTGAAGAAACCTACTTATCATACTGTTGTTGCATCCTTTATATTAATTATTGTCTATGGCTTATGAAATATGCGGGGTCGTGCCACCTGGCGTCCTAAGGTGACCAGAGCGGCACTACCCATGATAATGCCAAATGTCACTCCACGCTATATGTTGTGGAGGTGCCATTTGGCACAATCGAGGTTAGAACAACGATGTATTGTTTCGGCGCCGCACTCCTGCCCGGTCAACGGTTTTCAGCCCGGAGTTTTGCTCCAGTCGATAACGGTGAACAACCCTTTTGATCTGCTGTGCAGCAGATTCTGGTAGACATCCTGGACCGCCTGCGGTTCGGTCCAAGCAATCAGGTTTGTCCCGATGCTGATGCATCCCGAAGCCAGCCAGTGAAGCGCTGTATCAATATTGGAATGGACGCTGTACGGTCGGAAATCGCTCCTGTGGGGCGGGAGTTGCCATTCCCAGCCGCTGCGCAGAACGAGACATTTTTGGAACACAAGCGTTAGCAGTTCCCGGGCGAATGTATCGGTGCGACGAACCCATGGGAATCCTACCAGCACGACCTCGCCGCGCTTTCTTACAGATTTGCAGGCGTCCATAACAGCCTGTTCGTGCCCCGAGCATTCAACGACCAGCCGGGCGGCGCCGGCGATGCCGAGGCCGTCGCGGGGTATGGTGCCGAATACGTTGGGTATGCCGGATTGTTCAATGTAGCTGCGCCGCGTTCCATCGGGTTCAGCAACCAGCAGTTCGTAGCCGCAGTGGGCGAAGATTTGCGTGGCCAAGTAGCCGACCGGTCCGGCCCCGGTCACCATGACCCGGTCACCCGGCCGCGCGGCGGTCGTCATCAGTGCTGACATTGAGGCGCTCATCAGCCTGGCGAGGACGGCTTTTTCCGCCGGCAGGCCTTCCGGTATGCGGTGTGCGTCACGCGCTTTGACCCGTTGGAAACTGCGGTGCGGTCCCATACAGAAAACGAGATCGCCCCTGGATACGCCCCGGACTTCGTCGCCGATATCATCTGCGGTGAAAGCGGCGGCATATCCCGGGTATCTGGGGAACGCCTTCCCGCAATAGGCTTCACCGATCTCTGTCCCGGGGCTTATAAGCGTGCAGACGGTCCGCCCCCTGATTTCATCAGCTTCCAGTGTTTCCGGAACAGCAGCCGGAACCAGTTCGGCTTGTTCCCTGGCTGTTATAGCGACAGCAAACGCGGTCATCGTTGAGTGCCCTCCATTTCCAGTTGCCACCTCAATTGAAAACTGACCTCATCCAGCGCAAAACTCCGTCCCGCGATGAGGGCCGGCTAATCAGTGTGGGAATATATGAGGAGTCCGGAAGGGATCTTGGGATAAAAAAACGTGGATTTGATCGGCAACCGTTCCCCCTGCTCTGCTATTTTCTGCACCAGGGCGGGGGGGATGGGGGGCAACAGGAAGCCGAGGTCGAACGCGCCGCTCTGGACACCCCAATAGATCCCGGCGGCGGACGAGCTGTATTCGATCATCCCGGATTCAGCGGCGGAGCCGGGTTCGATCCCGAGCAGTGCGGGGAAAATATAATAATGCAGGACGGCAACCGGCAGGCGTTCCATTTCGGCACTGTTGCCGGCGTTTTTGACCGGCGGGTTTTCTGTGTCTTTTGTCTCGAGCGTCAGAAGCGTGCCGTTCTTCAGCACGCAGCCGATGAGCGGCCTGTCCTCCCGGAGCCGGTTATACTCGCGATACACGGAGTCCCCGTCTTCGATCTGAAAGGATTTGACCGAGAAATAGTCTTCCAGAGCGGTGAGGAACCGTTGCGGATCGAAGCCGTCTCCGGCGCTGACGCCCCGATGCGTGGCGAGCGAGAGCAGTCCCTGATCCTTCACCGACACCATGAAAGCCGGTATGTAATCTTCCGGCTCCGTTCCTTTTGGTGCGTCGAGCGGGCGGTGTGCTCCGGCGAACGCAAGGGCGCTTTGGTACCGGTGGTGCCCGTCGGCGATGACGGCCGATTGATTTTCCATCAGGGAGGTCAGGGACTCCACCATATCCGGGTCGTCGATCCTCCATAAGGTATGACCGATATTGTTTTCATCCCGGAAAGAATACACGAAGTCCGTTGTGTCACAGACGCTTTCGACGATGGAGTTGATCTCGGCTTCCGGATCGGAATGCATCATCATGGGCTGGCTCAGGCTTGCGCGGCAGGCCTCCATCAATTGGATGCGATCGGCCTTCGGGCCGTCCATTATATTTTCATGGGCATGAACGCCGCCGTTTTCTTCGAGCAGAAGCGCCCCGATGAAGCCGCGCCTTCTGCAGGTGAGCTCTCCGGTTCTGAAGCTTTGTTCCAGGACGTACAGGGAGGGCGCGCTCTCCCTTAAGAGCACTCCGTCGTTTTGCCATTTTTGCAGGATGTCGGACACAAACAGGTATTCGTCGGCCCTGCGGCCTCCCTGCGGGGTTTTCCCCAGCCCGAGCCGGACGAAGTTATGCGGGTCTTTGTCATGGAGAAGTTTTTCGGTTTCCGCATCGATCACGTCATACGGCGGGGTGACGACCCTGGAGATGAAGCTGATTTTGTCGGGATTATATCTCAGCGCCCGGAATGGTTTGATAACAGGCAAAATATGCTCCGTCAATGAATATCATCTTTTAAATTATTTCTTAACGATATGGTAGCCGAACGTGAATGATTTTTCAACCAACGGTCTTCCCATCGGTACAGGGCACGGTGAGGATTGTTCTGCGCATCCAATGCACACGCACGGGCCCGCTTTCATCCAGGCATACCCGGGCATAATGGTTACGGTTTTTCCCTCACGCCGAGGCACGCGGCCAATTTCTCCAGATCTTGTGGTTTCAGGTCGAATTCCACTCCGCAGAAGCTTTTTGCGTAATCCGCCGCATCGTTGTTGATACCTGCGGCAAAGTCTTTCAAAAGCGCAGTGAGCATTTCAAGCGTCTTTTCCCGTTCCCCGGTCTGCGGCAACCCGGTGGTTGTGTTCAATGTGCCGGAGGGGGATTCCGGGAGCACAAGCGCGAATTTTTTCAACAAACGCAGCCTGGCAAAATGGCGGAAGTCGTGGTTGGTCCGGTAGTCGAAGTCATGCACCGAATCAAAGAACGAATCGATGCCTGTGCTTATGAGTTCGTGCAGCGCAACTTTTCTTCCGGCATGATATTTTGCTGTATCGATTAAAAGGTGCAGATGCCGTTTCAGGAGGGCAAACTCTATTATTTCCCGGGTTCTCGCCATCAGCTCCAGTTCGTCAAGAAGCGTTGCCTGCACGTATCTTTTGGGTTTTATCTGACTTCTGAGCATCGAGATACGTTTTTTCAAAAGGTTCAGTGGCAGGAAGGCATTTTCCATGTCCTCTCCCGTCCAGCGTGGCAATTCGGGGGCACTGTGCCACTCTTCATCGGTCCACTGTTCGGGCAGAACGATTTTCCCCGGTTCGGGTATCCTCCGGAGGAGTTTCCGGGCACGGACCGCATTAACGGCGCGGTAAATGGTCTGACGGGATTTTTGGTATTTGGCCGCCAGTTCGGCGGCGGTTGCGCCGGCGCGCATGGACCGGAAAATGGCAAGTTTTTCCTCGTCCGACAAAGGCGGCCGCGGACGGATATCGCCGGTGTCTTTTCCTGCCCGGTTGTGCATCAGCAGCCGCAGGCTTTCCGGCGCTCTGCCCGTTTTGGCGGCGACCAATTTTTCGGCTTCGGTCGGGGAGCACCCTCTGGCGTTGATAGTCTGCCGGAGCATCTTTATGAGCTGTTCCCGTTCTTTCCCGGATATACGTTTGAATTGCGAGGAGCGGGCGATGAACCGCCTGTTTTCGTTCCGAAACCTCTTAACGGACGATTCCCTGATGCCGGCCCTTTTTTTGCCGTCCGAAAAGACATATATGCGCGCCGGCAGTCCCCTGCGCCTCCACCGGTAAATTGTGCGGGTGGAAACATTGAAGGATTGTGCCACATCTTCTGAAGTTAATACCGGTTCCGGTATGTCTGTAACATTGAGGGGTGAGTGTTTCGAGAGGTTTTCCAATAGCAAGGTCAGGTCGCCGGTCAGTTCGCTGCCGCTGATTGCCGCATCCAGTTCCTGAGTGGGGCGGAAGCCGGTAATTTTGAAATAAATATATTCCAGGGAAAAGACGGAGTCCTTTCTGATGCTCAAGATAAGCTGTTCAAGGCGATCGGCGTACTGGATTCTGGCGAACCGGGGCCCGGAGAGCAGTGTTTTTTCGAGAGTCGAGAGGTATTTGTTCTTATAAGGGGGCATAATTGGTATTTTATACGCCTCCCGCCCGAAAATAAAGTGGAGCCCGTGCGGACGCGTTCCCCTGACGTTGAAAACATACCGCTTGACATGCGTTTGTTATTCGGTTATCGTGGGTACATGGGGAAAGGGGAGCCGGCAGGTTACGCCGGGTTCGGCCCGCATGGACGTCAAATCATTCCCCTGAGCATCCTGATAAAACGGAACGGTCTACGGGATCCGGGCAGGAATCAACGGCAAACGGGGGGATCACTGCAGAGGTGGAGATGAACAATTCTGAAGAGCTTCAGCAACGCCTGTTGGGCGCCGTGGAGGGCATTGCGGCGGTGGATATCCATACGCACGTATCCTGGCGGTCTCCTTTTGCCCAGGAGCTATGGGATCTTCTCGGCGATCATTATCTGACGGAACTTGCCTTCAGTGCGGGCATGGATCGCTCCGTGCTTGAGGGCGAGAGTTCGGACGAAGAGATGATCGGGGAAGTCGTACAAGCTACGGGCAATTTTGACAACACGTTGCAATACCGGTGGTTGATGGATATAGCGAGGGACCTTTATGGGTTCCCGTATCCGAAACTTACCCGGGACAACTGGCAGGAACTTGCGGAAGCGGTCGGGGCCGCATCCGGCGAACCCGACCGCGGGCAGGAGATCCTTGACAGGGCCGCTATAGAGAAGGTCTTCTTTGTTACGCCTTTTTGGGAGGATGTTTCCGGCGCGGCCCGCGATGTTTTTGTGCCTGTTCTTGATGCCAACGATTTCGTGTTCGGTCTGGAAAAACGGGAGACCAGAAAGTCGCTCAAAAAAACCGCTCAAATCCCTATCTCCAGTTCGACGGAGTTGCGGGATGCCATGGACGAGGTTTTGAAAAATTTTCTGGATTGTGATTGTGCCGGCGTTTGCCTGGAGTTGCCTCCCCATTTCAAGGTTTTCCCGGTTGTCGAGAGTGATTTTGATACTGCCATCGAGAAGAATGAATCCAGGAAACCGCTCAGTGCGGCCGAAAGAGCCAACCTGCAATGCGGGGCGCTGTTTGCGGTTGCCGAGCTTTGCAATGTTTACGGACTGCCTGTCGTGCTGATGAGCGGTTCCGTCGGCGGAGCTTACCGGCATGGCATCCCTTCGGGCAGGGACCTTCCGGTTGCCGATGCCACGTTGCGCTCTTTGCTTCCTCTGTTCAACAATTTTCCCAAATTGAACTGGTGTGTTTCGGTTTTGAGCGGGAGCCAGGCCCAGGAATTGAGCACGTACGGCTGGATCATACAAAATGTCGTTATCAGCGGGCACTGGCGTTATCATAGCGTTCCGGAATATATCGAACGCGATCTTGCGGCCCGTATTCAGAGCGTGGCGAAGACCAAAATGATCGGTTATTACAGTGACATGTCGAAGTTTGAGTTCGGGTATGCAAAATATCGTATGTATCGGCGTATACTGGCCAGGGTGCTCGCCGAAGATATGGTTCTGAGCGGGCGCGGCAGCGAAGAGGATGCTATAGATCTTGCACGGTATCTCCTGCGGGATAATGCGTGCAGGATATTTGGATTATAATTGTTTTCAAAATGAGTGGACGGGAAATGAACAGCAGGGGGACAGGCGCCGGCGGCATCATCGTGATCTGCGGCATAGACGGGAGTGGTAAGACGCTTCAGAGCAAGAAGCTGTATGCGAGGCTTAAACAGCATGATGTTCCTGCACAATATGTGGAGTTCCCGCGTTACAGCGAAGGTTTTTTCGGGGAGCTGATCGCAAGATACCTCAGGGGTGAGATGGCCGGGGGGGGCCGGGAGGTGAGTCCGTATCTGGCCGCTTTGCCGTTCGCCTGCGACAGATGGGAGTTTTCTTCCAGACTGCGGGACTGGATGGACAGCGGCGAAGTTGTTGTTTGCAACAGATATGTTACCGCCAACATGGCCCATCAGGGAGGAAAAATAACGGGAGAATGCGAACGGGAAGAGTTCTATCGCTGGGTGGAGAGGATGGAATACGAAGTTTTCGCTATCCCCGAGCCCCGGATGCATATCTGGCTCGACATAAGGCCGGACCATGCGATGGAACTGGTTGGGAAGAAGGGAGAACGCTCATATCTGAAAGGGGGCGGGGATATCCATGAAAACCACCAGCATTTGCGAATTGCCAGGGATGCTTATGCGGAACTTGCCGGCAGGGTGGAAAACTGGGCAACCATTGAATGTTCCACCGGAACAGGGCCCGTGCCCGCCGACGATGTGGCCCGGTTGATCTGGCGCAGGGTGGCAAAGTTACTGCAAATTTCGGAGGAATGAGATGGTGAAAATCCATCGATGGCTGTCAGCGGCGCTCCCGATCCTTCTTTTGACGCTCTCCGCAGGGTGCCGGAGTCCGGAGCTGGATGTTTCTTTGCGACCTCCCCGGGAGTTGCCTCTGGCTGAAGAACGGGAAGAGGAAGAGATTGATCCATGGGATGCACTTGCAGCAGAAGATACTTTTGACGACCCGCGTATGCGCCCCGTTTTGCGCCCGGCGGAGGAATCCGGCTACGTTCCTGCTCTTGAGTTAAGGAACAAAGACGGCGCTACAGCCACTCTGGAGCTGGCGGAGGAGGATGGAATCATGCTGGTGGTGTTTTGGAGTATGGATTCTTTTGATACGATCTCGGCTGTTTTGCATGCGGATTACCTGGTCGGAAAATACCGCGAATACGATGTGGGTGGCATCAGCATCGTCAGCAACCCGGAGACCTATCACCACGCATCGGGCTTCCTGGAAGCAAATCATGTCGGAATGGACAATTTTTACGACGATTTCAGTGCGCTGCGCCGTATGAGCGATGCAGCAGGTCGTGATATAGGGCAGGAGCTGCCATGCTTTTTTATCATCGATGGCGGCGGCAGGATCCGGTTCTCGAAGCTCGGCTTTTCCTCCTCCAAAGTGTCCGATGGATTTCGCGTTGCCGGGCTCAGGGTTATGGAAAACGCCCCGTCGGGAGAGCGAATCGAGGACTACCTGCGCAGACTTATCGCCGGGGAGCACGACGGGAGATAGGGCGCTTAGGAGCCAACACTCACCAACAAATTGTCGATGTTACGTAAAAGATAAGGCCGTTTGCCGTATGTCTTTTGCCGTTGACGTTTTATTAATCCTTTTTCGAGCTCCGCCTTGAAAAAGAATTAGGCGCTTACTGAACAGGATCGATCCGGACCAGTATGTAAACAAGAGAAGCGATGAAGACAAGCAGCAACATGTTTTGAGCCATATAGAGCGCCGTTTGCGCGGATCGGCTTTTTGTTTTTTTTTCCAGCACAAGCCTTAAGAGCAGGAAGACTCCCCCGCTCATATAAGCCAGTGCCAGCGCCGTCCCACCCCGGCCTCCCAGAGTGAGATCCCCCCCATGCAGGCCGGGAATGAAGGCCCTGCCCGTCAGCATCGCGATCAGGCCGTAGACGGTCGCCGCCACACCCAGCGTCCAGCCCAGGATATACTCTTTCACGAAATTCATGGTGCAGACTCCTTTCCCCCGTGGCGTGGACTGCTGTTGCTGTTGTGTTGAATACGGAGCCGAATTCCTATTATACTTTAAATCGCCGGAGAGGGAAAATACCATAGGTTTTTTTGTTGCACAGCGGCAATGTGTTTCCGATGTGGAGAACCTGCCGCGTCGTGCCCTTTCCGGCCCGTCCGTTCCGGGGGTCAATCATGAAAACAAAGAAGACAATTTCCGTTATCGGTTGTGGCGGATGGGGGACTGCTCTATCCCTTTTGCTGTGCCATGCGGGACACCGGACCGTTATGTGGGGGGTGGATCCCCGGTATATGGAGTGCATGCAACGGAGCCGTGAAAACACCAGGTACCTGCCCGAAGTGGAGATACCGGAAGAGCTCCGTTTGAGTTCCGATTTGCAAGATTGTGTTGAGAACTCGGAAGTTATCGTGACGGTCACGCCGACAATGTACATGCGGGAGGTGTGCGGGAGGTTGGCCGCTTTCCTCCGTGCGGACCATCTGATTATCAACGCAGCCAAGGGGATCGAGGAAAAAACACTGCTGACCGGCACCGGGATTGTAAGGGACACCTGCGGGGAAACGGTCAAACTTGCCGGTCTTTACGGGCCCAGCCACGCCGAAGAGGTCGCCCGCGGGCTGCCCACCACGATCGTGGCCGCAAGCACCGAAGCCAGGACGGCACGCGAGGTCCAGAGTATTTTCATGAGTTCAACGTTCCGGGTTTATACCAATACGGACCTGATCGGTGCGGAGACAGGGGCTGCGCTGAAGAATGTTATTGCCATAGCGGCGGGAGTTTGTGATGGACTGGGGTTCGGTGACAACGCCAAAAGCGCATTGCTGACGCGCGGTTTGGCCGAAACGCGACGTCTTGGGGTTGCTATGGGGGCGCGCGGGGCGACATTCGCCGGTCTGACGGGGTTGGGGGACCTTATAACCACCTGCGTGAGCCCGCACGGACGTAACCGAAACGTCGGGTTCCGGCTCGGCAGGGGGGAGAAACTCGATGAGATACTGCGTGAGATGCACCAGGTTGCCGAGGGCATACGCACCACGCGTTCCGTTTGTGAGCTGGCCGAAAAACTGGGTGTCGATATGCCGATCACACGTCAGGTCTATGCCATGCTGTTCGAGGGCAAGGACCCGCTGCAATCCGGGCACGATCTGATGCGGCGCGAGCCGCGGGCGGAACTGGACGGTGGAAGCAGTGCGCATTGAATGGGGCGAATGAGAATACGCTGGAGCGGGGGAAAGCTTTTATGTTGAGGACCGACGACATTATTTCCACACTGCGAATGTTCCGGCAGGAAAACCTGGACGTGCGCAGTGTGACTTTGGGGTTGAACCTGCTCGATTGCGCCGACCCATCCGTCAGCAGACTGTGCGATAAGATACGTATAAAGATAAGGCGCAATGCGGGCGCTTTGGTCAGCGCATGTGAAACGACGGGGAAGAAATACGGCATCCCGGTCGTCAACAGGCGCCTGGCGGTTACGCCGGTGAGCGCCATAGCGGCGGGCGGGGGGCCGGAGGCGTTTTGCCGCATTGCGGTGGCGCTGGACGGGGCCGCAGCGGATGCCGGCATCGATCTGGTCGGCGGTTTCAGCGCCCTTGTGCACAAAGGCATGACCGGCGCGGACCGGGCCCTGCTCCAGTCGCTTCCGCAGGCCCTGGGCGGGACCGCGCGGGTATGCGGTTCCGTCAATGTGGCCGACACCCGCGCGGGGATCAATGTCGATGCCATCAATGTCGTGTCCGGGAAGATCAAAGAACTGGCCTGCAAGACATCCGATAACGAAGGTTTTGCCTGCGCTAAACTGAGCGTTTTTTCCAATATCCCGGAGGACAATCCGTTCATGGCGGGGGCGATGCTGGGGTTCGGCGAGGCCGACAGCGTCGTCAATATCGGTGTCAGCGGGCCGGGGGTGGTGAAAACAGCGATTGAACGCCTGATTGCTGAGCGGGAGGGCGTGGCGCTGGGCGATATCGCCGAGCAGATAAAAAAGACTTCGTTCAAGGTCACGCGCGCCGGCGAGCTGATAGGCAGGGAAGTGGCCGGAGCGGTAGGGGCTGAATTCGGCATAGTGGACCTCTCCCTTGCCCCCACGCCCCGGGTGGGCGACAGCGTTGGTGAGATATTGATGGCGATGGGGATAAAGAACGTGGGCGCGGCCGGTTCCACCGCCGCGCTGGCGATGCTCAACGATGCGGTGAAAAAGGGCGGACTCTTCGCTTCTTCCTCCGTTGGCGGATTGAGCGGTTCGTTCATACCGGTCAGCGAGGATAAGGTGCTTGCGGATGCCGCCGGCGCCGGCCATCTGGGGCTGGAGAAGCTCGAAGCGATGACATCGGTCTGTTCGGTCGGGCTCGATATGGTTGCGGTTCCGGGCGATATTTCGCCGCGCACCATTGCCGCCATCATTGCCGACGAGATGGCAATAGGCGTCGTCAACGGCAAGACCACCAGTGTCCGCCTCATACCCGTACCGGGCAAGTCGGCGGGGGAAAAAGTCGTATTCGGTGGGCTCTTCGGCGAGAGCGTGGTCATGCCGGTCATTTCCCCCGATTCCGCTTCCGAATTTATCGGCCGTGGCGGGCGTATTCCGGCTCCGCTTCAGGCACTGAAAAACTGACGAGCGGGCCGCTGATCGCATTGGATCCGGCATGGCGGCCCTACCCGCATATTTCATAAACCAACGACAGTTATTAAGATAACGGCTCTAAAATCTACACGTTAAATAGTGTTTCGAGGGTGTATCGGGTTTTACAGTGTGTCACTGAGCCCTACAGGACGGCGGTTGACCTGCCTGCTGCAGGCAGGCGGCGTTTGCTTTCTGCCGCATATGCACCACTGGAAATGCGTGAAATATCCGGGTAGGATGCATTCCAATCCAGGAGGTTGTTGTGGCTACTGATTATGTGATAACAGTTACGGCGCTGGACAGGGTCGGCATCATCGCCGCCGTCTCCGATGCGGTGCTGGAGCTGAACGGTAATATCGATGCGCTGAGTCAGACGGTTATGAGCGGGTATTTTACCATCATTCTGACAGCGCGCTTCGCTACGCATGTCGGAGCGGATGAACTGGAAAAAACCGTTGAATCCAGGGGGAAAGCCGGCGAGCTTGGCGTGCAGGTCAGGCGGCGGGATGTGCGTGCCGGATCGGAAAAAATCGTGCCGGATAGTGAGAAGTTTATACTTACGATAACCGGCGAAGACCGCAAGGGGGTGATCGAACGCGTCACCAGCTACCTTGCGGGCAGGAATGTCAACATCGAAGACCTGTATGCCCGGGCGGACGAAGGCGGATTTTTAATGGTGGCTCAGTTGCAGATGCCTTCCGCATGCAACGTGGAAAGTATGCAACTGGACCTTGGCGGGCTGTGGCCGGATGAGGAGGTCAGAGTCTCTCTTCAGCACGAGAACATATTTCTTGCCACCAACCAGATCGACTTCACGTCTCCGCAGTGAGGATGGACAGCGGGTTAAAGTTCTGACAGGCGCTGCGGTATCGGGATTCTGGACGGGTTCCCTTCAAGCTGGCGGAGGGTCTCGTTCCATGGCTTGACGCCCCCGACGGCGGAGACGCTGGAGAGGTTTTGCGCTCCTACGGCGGTCAGCGCCTTCATGCATTGTTCCGGGCCCATACCCCTGATCAGTGCGGTCAGAAAGCCGGCGATGGCGTTGTCGCCCGCACCGGTGGCGCTCCTGATGTTTTCGACCCTGCAGGCCGCTTCAAACAGTTCGGCGCCCTCCCAGTCCTCAATGCCGGCCGCGACCGGCTGCAACCGGGGGAGTGTTTTGTTGCTTCTCAGATAAGCGCCGATATGGCCGCATTTAATGACGGTTATGCCGGCGCCCATATTGAGGCACTCTTCGGCCAAACCCCGCAGGTCGGCGGCGGTGAAGCCGCCCGTAACACCCCCGTCTGTCGCGGCAAGTTCGTCGAAGCGCTCCCGCCTGAGCATGTACATCAACTCTTCGATGCTGGGCAGAAAGATGGAGGTATGGGGGAGTGACGCGGACAATATTTCCTGCCAGTCGGCCCGTCCTGACGCGCTGTTGGGATCAGGAAACGACATGTCCAGAGATGTTATCGCGCCTTGCTCTCGTGCACGGCCCAGAACGTTGGCCAGCTCCCTGCCCGCATTGGAGTACATCCGTTGCATCAGCGGCGGATAACCGAAATGGAAGATCTTTGCACGTCCGACGATACCGGAATCGATGTCTTCGGCTCCGAACGTGTTGTTGGCTCCGGCGCAGTGCAAAAAAAGCCTGTCCTTGCCGGGCAGAACGATCACGATGCTGTAGGATGTGTTTTCCTTGTCTGCCTGCGACATGCCTTCATCAGCCTTGTAGGCCTTCATGATGTCAAGGACAGCCCTGCCGAACAGGTCGCGGCCTGTCCTGCCCATAAGCCCGACCTTGAACCCCAGCAAGGCCATCGCGATGCCCGTGTTGGATACCGCGCAGCCCGTGGAAATATTGGCTTTGCCCACGTTTATGAGCTTTCCGGGAGCAAAAATGCCGTCGACGCTG
>PUMZ01000365.1 GCA_003551565.1 Candidatus Brocadiaceae bacterium
AAGATGTGGCGGCGCTTGTGGAGAAGATAAAGCCGGAAGGGGTTCAGCTTAAGCTGGTAAACCTCGGCGAGCAGGCGCGGGAGCTGGTGGTGCAGGGAGGCACCCACGCCGAACACCATATAAGAAGCGTGAGCCGGGGTGCGCAGGATGAGAATGAGGATAGTGTTGAAGTGGACGGCACTGCGTTCAGGATGGAGCTAGGCCCAAATGGCGGCGGGCGGCTCTGGATAGATATGGAGACGTTTGTCAATACCCCTACATTCGATTTTCCGTGTGAATGTGTAATTCCGTGAAACAGGTATCCTTGCCTGTCGTTTGTTCGGCTGTTTTCTAAAACTTGGTGGTAATTTGATGATGTCAAAAGAAAAAATAGATTTAACAACTGTTGGTGAAGCTTGTTATGTAATGCCGAATTTTAAAGGAAGTCCCGCTGAAAATTCCCCCCACGGGGTGTTGACGGCGCTGAAGATGGAACTACCCGAGTTTCAGAGCATCTCGCATTACACCTCCTTTCAGCGTCACGACCCGCCTCGACAGCAGCGTACCGATCAGGCTATAGGCGGTGGGAATAATCGGACTCAGGGACTCAGGATTGACCGATGGGAAGAGGCGATCGAAGGCGGCCTTTTTGCTATACTGCGTCTTGAAAACGGGGATTGGATGAGCCTGCTGCCCATCGCCGGTCCGCAGACCCTTGCATGGCTGGCTCCCGGAGGCGATACCGGGGTGCAGGTGAAGGTGGGCACCCTGGGCACAGCTCCGGTGCAGGGCAGCCTGCCGGTTATCGCCTGGTGCCGGGGAAATGATGTCTATAACGTTTGCCGAAGGGTGTGGAAAATTGCCCTGTCCCACCCCCTGATGCACGGTATGGGCCGTTTGAGAGAAGAAAAATCATACCCGGAGATATTCAACTACCTGGGATGGTGCTCCTGGGAACTGTATAAACGCGATATTAACTCCGACCGGCTGGTCGGTAACGCCCGGAAGATAAACGAATCGGAGCTCCCCGTGCGGTTTTTTCTCGTCGATGACGGATATTTCTGCCATGACGACAGGGGAGATATGATGGAGAATCGGCTGGTTCAACTAGGCCCGAACCCCGAAACTTTTCCCGAAGGTTGGGCACCCTTGCTTGACATGCGCCGGGGGGATGGGATCAGGTGGTTCGGATTGTGGCAGAATTTTAATGGTTACTGGGACGGTATCGCGCGTGATAACCGGCTGGGGGATGAGATAAATAAACACCTGATGGATGTGCCGGAATCCGGACGTCTGCCGCGTCCCGAACTGCAACATGCAGTGGCGTGGTACGAGGAAATGGTAAATATGCCCGACGAGGCCGGGTTTGATTTTGTGAAAGTTGACCATCAGGCCCAGAACCTTTTCAAATACCGGGGCACTGGAAACGCTGCTGAAACGGCACGAAATTGCAGCCGGGCCCTGGAAAGGGCGGTTGCAGCCCGTATGGACGGTCTCATCAATTGCATGGCCCACGGGCCGATTAACTCCTTCAACACATGTCTTTCTTCCGTAACGCGATGCAGCGAGGACTACAAAGTGAATAACGAGTGGCGCGCCAAAGCTCATCTGCATAATTCGTATCAGAATATGCTCTGGCTCGGGCCGACCGTTTGGGGCGATCATGATATGTTCCACAGCTCCGATGAGTTTGCGGGCCGAATGATGGCCGTCAGCAAAGCGATCTCCGGCGGTCCGGTTTACCTCTCCGACCATCCCGATGATTTCAATGCCGATGTGGTTATGCCGCTCTGCGACTCTGACGGAAGCCTTTTCCGCCCCCTTGCCCCGGCCGTTCCGCTGCCCGGCAGCGTCATGGTTGATCCTTTCGAGCATGAGGAGCCTTACGTTGTCGCCGCCCCCCTGCCGAACGGGGCCGCCGCAATAGTTATATATAATCTAACTGAACCCACCCGACCGGTTGAGATGCGTATCGGCCTTGAGGATTACCGAAATGCGGCGGGACTGCTGCCGGAAATCGGCGACTGGCCGGAACCTGAGGAAGGTTTGGTGGTGTTCGACTTTTATACCGGAGAGATTGGTAAACCGGAAGATGGATGGAAATGCCGGCTTGAGGATTTCGAGGACAGGCTTCTTTTGCTCTGCCCTATACACGCGGGGTGGGCCGTCATAGGCCGTCGAGACAAATACCTTGCGCCGGCCGCCGTGGAGGTGCTGCACGTCTGCGAGGAAGAGGTTGTTCTTAAAACCCCGGAGCCATGTGAAATAACATTGTGGCGTGAAGGAAATGTCTTTGATGTAAAGCTCCAGGGGGGGAAAAGTCGGATCAATCAGAAAAACTTTTGATACATTCAAACTAAATAAGGAGGATAATAATGTTGTATCACGTTAACCGTCGAAAAGTATTTGCAGTGATGCTGTCGTTTCTGGTTT
The DNA here is from genome assembly GCA_003551565.1 of Candidatus Brocadiaceae bacterium. Lineage (GTDB taxonomy): Bacteria > Planctomycetota > Brocadiia > SM23-32 > SM23-32 > PUMZ01. The sequence continues at coordinate 2,413 of PUMZ01000365.1, forward strand.
GCCTGAGTTTTTCAACCGCCCTGCCCGTTTCTTCTGCTGATGAATTGCTGCTGAAATGGGGTTTCGATGCCGAAGAGGAGAAGATGGAAGAAGATCTCTCCGGCCGTGACTATAAAGCTCAGTTGCAGCGCCGCGACTGGCGCGATCCCCATCCGGAACGCGTCCCCGACGGTATGCAGGGCAGGGGGGACGGCTCGATAAGACTTAAAGAGGGCGCTTCCTTGAGATTGCTCCGCCCACTTGAATTACCGGAAAAGTGGACCCTGTCGTTTTGGGTAAAAGATGAACGGCCGCTGAGTGAGATACCGGCCGATCTGAACCCCGAAGAGTTTCTGTCTATAAGAACCCGGCAAATAGGGCTTGACCGGCCGTGGTATTTTCGGCTCGATCCCGAGGAAATCGGACGTGATAAGGGATGGCAGGGGGGCGAAAACGGCGAAGAATGGGAGCACATAGAGGTGCCGGCCTTCTGGCACGAAACACATGTCGGCGAAAAACTCGGTTACGGCTGGTATAAAACGAAGTTCTACGTCCCCGAAAAACACGCTGAAACGGACCATGAACTGCACTTCGAAAGTGTGGACGAACAAACCTGGGTTTACATCAACGGTGAATATGCCGGGGAACATACCGGTAGTCCTTCTTTGTGGGATGTACCTTTCTCCATAACCGTTGAGGCCGATTTGCTGCAAGCCGGAGAAAACCTTCTGATCGTACGTTCGCATTCATCAGACGGCGCAGCCGGCATATACAAACCAGTCTATTTTAAGCCGCCTCCCGGATCGGACCATCGGATGAATATGCGAGGACTTGCCGGCAACCGAACTACCGCCGGCGGATGGGAGCATGTGGCGATTGTAAATGACGGCTACGAGGCAAGGCTTTACATCAACGGCAGAGAGAAATCCCGTGTGGATCGAGACCTTTGGTCGCATGAGGAAAGAAGGGTGGAACTGACGTTTGCGCAGCGTGGCGAAGACAATTTTTCGGGACTCCTCGATGAGGTGCGTCTTTACTCCGACGCTGTTCAGGATGAAAAAATATCAGAACTCGCTCTTTACCGGCCTGATGAAGATTGGCTGCAGCAATACGACGAGGATATGCGCAG
>PUMZ01000156.1 GCA_003551565.1 Candidatus Brocadiaceae bacterium
CATACCGCGTGCTCCAGCAAGCACCCGAAGCACGGCCCGTTCTAGTGCGCACCACCGGACTGTGGGGGCGCCGTTTCAGCTGGGCATGGGGACATCACCCGCGTCTGGACCGTATCGTCAAAAGCGCGATAAAAGAGCTTTTGCAAAACTTCATATTCTTCACCCCGCGCCGGCATGTAACAATAGAGTTCGTCCAGCCTGAAGACCTTCCGCTTGAGGAAGGCCTCGACCGGTTCAACGGCTGTCTGGAAGAGTTTTACAATCGTACCGCCTCTCCCCCGCTGTATGTACCCTATACCATCTGGGAAAAAGGCGAACCTCATCACATGCCCGAACCCGAAGGTGACAGCGGAGAAGCCTCGGATAGCCTTGAGGCCGTTCCGGAAAACATTAAAAACAGGGTTGAAGAACACCTGCGGGAATTATCCGGTGCAGACGAGATTCTACCCGAACATTACCTGGGCCGGGACCTCGGCATAGACAGCATTGCTCGCGCCGAGCTGCTGGCGTGGCTGGAAGATGAATGGGGACGGAGCGGTGGAAATGCCGAATCGGTGCAAACCGTATCCGACCTCATGCTGACCGCTGCCGGCCGTCCTCCCCAGGAAGAGCCTGCAGAAATCAAGGAACCGCCAAAGGCCTGGATGGAAAAAATGCCCGGCGAAATCCATCTGCCCGAGGTCCCAACCATAGGCGAAGCCTTCGTGGAAACCGCCACCCGGCTCGGAAGCCTCCCTATCGCCGCCGATCAGGTCTCGGGCTGTCTTACCTACAGACGCGTGCTCACAGGGATTTTCGCACTCAAACCTCACATTCAACAGCTGCCCGGTGACAGGATAGGCATTATGCTGCCGGCCTCGGCGGGAGCCGGGGTAGTTTATCTGGCGGTGCTTCTTTCCGGAAAAACGCCCGTAATGCTGAATTTTACGCTCGGAAGCAGAAGCCTGGAGCATTGTCTGAAAACCGCAGGGGTAAAGAGCATACTCACCGCCCGTGAGCTAATATCCCGACTTAAAGGACGCGGAACCGATTTTTCACCCCTGGAAGATTATTTTACATACCTCGGCGACCTGCGCTCGAATATCGGGGCCGGAGAAAAGATAAAGGCAGCCATAAACGCCAGGTTCCGCCCGCAAAAACTCCTGGATGACCTGCCCGCACCCGACGATGAGGCCGTTATTCTGTTTACCAGCGGCTCGGAGAGTTTTCCTAAAGGGGTGCCGCTTACCCACCGCAACATTCTAACCAACCTGCGGGACGTAACGAAGGTGATTTCTCTGCAGCCGGAAGACCGGCTTGTGGGTATGCTGCCCCCCTTCCACTCCTTCGGCCTGACCGTCACCCTGCTGCTTCCCCTCTGCACGGGGATTCGCACGGTCTACCATCCCGATCCAACGGACGGGGCCACTTTGGCCCAGCTTACTGATGCCTACGGGGTAAAACTGCTTGTGGGCACGCCCACCTTTTTAAAGGGAATGCTTCGCATCTCGTCCTCACTCGCCTCCCTCTCGACGCTTCGCCTGGCAGTTACCGGAGCCGAGGCCTGTCCGGAGGAGACTTACAGAACGCTTGAAAAGCGCTGCGGGGGCGCAGTTGTACTGGAAGGCTACGGCATAACCGAATGTTCCCCGGTGGTGTCGGTAAACGACGAAAATGATCCGCGCCCCATGACCATCGGAAAAGTGCTGCCGTCGCTGGAATACGCAATAGTGGATGTGGAATCCCGCCGTAAGATAAAAACCGGCGAGCGGGGAATGCTGCTACTACGTGGGGAGAGCGTGTTCGGGGGATACTTGCCTCAGGAAGGGGGCGGCCCTCCTAATCCTTTTGTGGAATTCGACGGGAAGGAATGGTATGAGACCGGCGATCTGGTTACCGAGGACGAGGAGAGCGTATTGACCTTTCAGGGACGGCTAAAGCGTTTTGTTAAAATCGGTGGCGAGATGATATCACTGCCGGCAATCGAAACGGTGCTCAAAAACCGTTATCCCGACCTGGAGGGAGGAGAGCCTCAGTTAGCGGTTACCTGCGATGAGGACAGGGACCCACCCCAGATAGTGCTTTTTTCCATCAGGAAGGAACTCGACCGACGCAGTGCAAATTCTCTAATAAGGGAATCCGGTCTCAGTCCCCTTCACAGCATTAAGAAAGTGCATTATTTAGAGGAGATTCCGATGCTTGGAACTGGCAAGACGGACTATCGCTCGCTTTCGGAGCTTCTAAAGGAACAGGGGTAATCAAACAATGTCCCATTTAAACAAACCCAATATTATTTTGGCAATGACTGACGATCAGGGATGGGGTGACACAGCCTATAATGGACATCCCGATCTTAAAACCCCCAACCTGGATGCTATGGCACAGGAAGGGATAAGGTTTGACCGGTTCTATTCCACGGCACCGGTATGTTCCCCTACGCGGGGCGGATGTCTTACGGGACGTCATCCTTACCGTTACGGAATATTTTGGGCCAATGAAGGACATATGCCGCCGGAGGAAGTAACCATTGCAGAGGCATTGAAAACACAGGGATATGTAACTGGTCATTTCGGCAAATGGCATGTGGGAACATTAACTAAAGACGTATTGGACGGCAGGCGCGGGGGGCGTGAGAATGAGCATTATTCCCCACCCTGGGATAATGGCTTTGACGTTTGTTTCTCCACCGAACAGGCCGTGCCTACCTACGATCCAATGCGTGAACAAAACATACCCACAAAATACTGGGTCGGTGCGGGTAAATATGCAAAAGAAAACCTTGTGGGAGATGATTCCCGGGTGATTATGGACAGGGCTTTACCTTTTATACGTCAAGCCGCCCAATCACAGCAACCTTTTCTTACAGTTATCTGGTTCCACACCCCACATTCTCCGGTCAGGGCGGGGAAAAAGCATAGGTTACTTTATAGTGATTTAACTGAAGATAAACAGCATTACTATGGCTGTATTACAGCGATGGACGAGCAGATGGGAAGATTGCGCCGGGAGCTGGATTCACTCGGCATTGCCGAAAATACGATGCTCTGGTTCTGCTCCGACAATGGCCCTGCCGGGGAGGGCGGAGGGACAGCCCAGCATCCGGGCGGCCGCCAGCAAGGTTCAAGCGGTCCGTTCAGAGGACGCAAAGGCAGCCTTTATGAAGGGGGCGTCAGGGTGCCCGCCCTTTTGGTTTGGCCGGAGAATATTGCAGGGCCGAGGACCGTTAAAACTCCGTGTTCATCCAGCGATTATTTTCCAACCATACTTGATTCGCTTGGTTTCAGCCTAAAAGGCCAGCCTGAACCAATCGATGGTGTGAGTCTTATGCCGATCATAAAGGGTAATGAACCGGAAAGGGCAAGGCCGATCGGTTTTGAATCCAGAGAGCAGATTAGCCTGACGGACAACCGCTACAAATTATACAGTCCGGACCAGGGCGATAATTATGAACTCTATGACCTTTTATCCGATAAGGAAGAGACGCTTGACCTTGCCGCTGAAAAGCCGGAAGTTGTGGATAATATGGCTGAGC
>PUMZ01000017.1 GCA_003551565.1 Candidatus Brocadiaceae bacterium
CTGTTTGCTGATGTTGCTCTTTGGTATCGTAAGCATTTTTTCACCTGAAAACACATTTCCCGAAAGTGGGGAAGAGGAAGCCCGCAGGCCGGTTGAGCATCTACGGGAGCTGGAGCCGCCTAATTTCAGGGAAGGACATACCCTGCCGCCGCTTACCCGCTGGGGATGAGGAAGTTCGTGTAGTTGCACGCAAGATGTGGCTCCGACCCAGATGGCTAATTTCCGCATGGGCTGCAGGAGGGGAGGCGCGCGATGTGGAAGTGAATATTCCCGGGATCGGGGAAATAACACTCCATGCCCGCCCCGCAGGCAGCATATATCGTGCATGGCTGGATGAAGACGAAAAACCGGATTTTGAACTGGTAGACGAAGATCCTATGGAACCGTCAAGAGGACTCGACGTTACGCAATAAACCCCTAATTCTTTTTCAAGGCGGAGCTTGAAAAAGAATTAACAGTACGACTTTAACGGCGAAACGACAAACGGCATAAGGCAACGGCGGCTCACTTTTTTCGTACATCGACACTGAATGCTGAACACTGAATACCGAATACCTTGTCCATAAATATTTTATTGTTTACTTTAGCGCACATCGACAATTTGTTGTCGATGTGCGGCCACTAAGCGCCTAAAAACTTTTTTTGTGGAGATAATGAGATGCTTAAAAAACGTATTTTGTTTGTAATGCCGTTTCTGTTTGTTGCAGTCTCTGTTTCGTTCATTTCCGCCGTGCGTCTTGAAGCTGCTGTGGAACTGGCACGGGACGGAGAAACCCGGGCCGTAATCGTCCATAACGGACATACGAGTCGTTCGTCAACACGCTATTCATATGCAAACATCGATTTTTTAGACGAACTCCAGGATTACTTCAAGCGCATAACAGGTGCCGAACTTGAGGCCGTTGAAACACTTGAGGCGGCCGGGGAGCGACCCGCAATTGTCTTTGAACTGGTAGAGGGCTTGACGCAGGCCGGTGAAGGGGATACCGGCAGACAGGCTTACCATATTCTTTCCGAGAACAATCGCATATATCTGAGGGCCCAGAATGACCTGGCGCTCAGCCATGCCGTCTTCGGGCTGCTGGAAGACCATATGGGATGCCGCTTTTACCGACCGGATTTTGAAATTATCCCCGACAGCCCTACGCTGGTAATGGAGGATATCGATGATTTCCAGGAACCGTCTTTTGCTAATCGCGGACTGCTCTATGCCTTACACCGCGGTTCCCTGATAGTCAATAACAGAGGGATCGGACTGCGCGCCTTCCCGCCAAGCGGTGATATGCGCATGCACCATAACCTCTACGGAGTCATACCGCCGGATGAGCTTTTTGAAGATTATCCTGATATCTACGCTATGAGACCAGACGGTGAGCGCAGGCCGGATAATTGGAATATGAGCCTGTGCGGAACCAGCGAAGAACTGCCACGCCTGCTTGCTGAAAGAATAGATGATGCCGTCAGAATCGGCGGTATCCATTCGCTGGGACAGGGCGATGGATTCGCTCCGTGTCATTGTAAAGATTGCCGTGCTGTAGCGTATCAGGAAGAGTCGGAAGCAGCACCCTATATTTGCCTTTAACCGTACACTGGACATCCTCACCGAAGAACAGCCCGATTTGGAAATCGGGACGTTTTCTTATTTCGGATCGCTAGATGCTCCCAAAAACCTGAAACCGCATGAGAACCTGTGGATTAATTTGGTCTCAAGCTGCGTGAGTTCCAATGCTGCCGGCGACCAGATGGGCCCCATCCAAAATAATCCGGCCAATTATAGCTATGCCAGGGCAATTGAAGAATGGCCCGAGATAGCACCGGATAAGGTTGTTATCTGGCATTGGGATAACTATCGAACCGAATGGACTTCTATGTTTTACGTGCAAGAAAATCTACGGTTTATGCACAGGGACGGAATGTACGGCGCCAATCTGCAGCAAACAGGCGGCCCCTGGACACAATTGCTGGAATGGCTTTATCTAAAACTTAAATGGGACGTCGACGCCGATGCCGATGCGCTGATCATGGAATACCTGGAAGATGTCTTCAGCGAGGCGGCCGCCCCGCACATTTGGGACTACCTCAAAATAGGGCAGCAGGCCTATGAGGATACGCTCTATGTGCCCAGCGCCGTGCGCTGGACGGGCTGGACCCGTATCACTATGAACAAAATCTTCCACCCCTCCGTGCGCGATAAAATGGTCGAGGCCATGGACAGGGCCGAGGCTGCCGTGCGTGCCGAAGGCACCGAAGAGCAACTTGCCAATTTCCTGGCCAAACGCTCCGAATCACTCGATGATCTGGTCAAAGAAGCCCATGATCGAATCGGAGACTGGGGCGTTGTAGAGTGGGATGTGGACGGCAAGGACTGGTTCGTGCAGGGCGCATCGCCCCACGTGCCGGGTATCATCAACCGTCGCAAACAGCGACGCGGCGACGATATTCAGTCCATCTCGCGCTACGTGCGCGGCAAAGGCGGACCTGTGATAGACCTTCAGGGAGGGGGCTGGGAAGCGAAAGTATGCCCCGACCTGGCCGGACAGATCATAAGCGCCGTTGATGCCGGCGGCGGCGCCGAACTGCTGGATGCACGCACCTCAGATGCCGGTTACCGCGATCTCTTCAGCGATATACATACCCAGCTGTGGCTCCCGCGTGCCGATGAGGATGGCCGGGCAGACCTGGACCTCGACGGCGAAGGATGGGTTAGCCTTTGGAGCGATTACGAACCCCCTCGCACTTTCTGGGAGCGTCTGCGGCGCCGGCCGGGGGATACGCTTCGCACGGAAACTATCCTCTCCGGAGAGGATTTTAATGAGGAGAATTACCTGAACCGCAAGGTGCATCTGACCGGCGAGGGACTGCGTGTTGAGCGCAGCTACAGCGGCGATCTGAGCGTGCCGGAACGCTTTGATACCCGGTGGCGCCTGGCGATGCCGATGCCCGAACGCTCGGTGCTGCGTGTTGAAGGTGGTGGGATTGATGAGGTGATGGACCTGCGCTATGCCGAGCCTGGAGGCATAAGGCTTGAGGAGGGCGAGGAGGCGGCGGCCTACGCCGAGCGTGAGGCCGACTACATGCTCGAGGCATGGGATACCGTCACGGCGGTGAGCGATGCCGAAGAAGTGGAGTTCTCCGTCGATGATCCCGAAGGCGATATAGAGATCGAACTGACCCGCGGTGACGGGGCCTCTGCCGTGCTTAGCGTTCCTGCAGATGGCTGGGAAAGCGTGCGCCTGGTGCCCGACATCGCCGAAGGCTTTGTCGAGGTCACCCTGATAAGCAGGGAGCCGGATGCGGAGGAGACGATGGTTGAAGAGCTGGAACTCCCGGTGCAGACCCTCAGCGCCCGCGAGGCCGATATATACGACGCTGTGGAAGACGAGGAGGGCATCGAGCCGCAGATTGAAATCACCGGTGAAGGGCGCGCTGTGAATGAGATAGACGGAGCGGAGCTTATCTGGGTGCCGGAAGGTGAGTTCATCCGCGGAAGCGAGGCC
>PUMZ01000060.1 GCA_003551565.1 Candidatus Brocadiaceae bacterium
GATTGGTAAATTTATTTTCATAAGCGAAAAGCAGAAGTTGGTTTTTTGTAATATCTGAACCACTAGCCCGAATATTTCACGCGTTTTCAGTGGTGCATATGTGGCAAATGTCAAACGCCGCTGTATTCGTATACTGCAAGTGCAGACTTTTGCCGCATATGCGCCGCTGAAGACGCGCCCGAAAGGGTAAACCGCCGTTTGAGGGCCCACTTGTACACACTGCAAATTTGGAAAGCCCCAAATATGATACTTAACATATTGTATATCAATTTGTTATATTAAATAGTGCCGTTGGTTTATGAAATGTTCGGGCTAGGGACGTGGCCGAAAAGTTGCAAAATGAGAAATATAGTAACACAAGATGCGTTTCATAGTATAGCACGCATCCCTGCGTGCGCCCTGGACAGGCAAGATGCCTGTTATACATTTCGCCTGCACCTTTCCGGCCACGCTTCTACTTGCCCAGATAAACTCCACCCAGAAAATACGTTCCTGGAAACGACAATTCTATCACCAATTCAATGGTAACGCCTTCGGCTTCCCTGTCTATGTCCAGACGGCTTCTCAATGATTCCCACGTGCGAAGTGATGAAAGGGGAGAATGCAGTCTTTGATCCTTTATAACCGATTCTTCCGGATTAAAACTTATTGACAAGGGGACTTTTTCATCTGCCTCACTCCAATGTTCATTAAGTATCTGGCGATAACTCAGGTCGAAGTAATATATGAAATCTTCAGGTATTTCAGGCATTGTTCTGTAAAGGCGGACTCTTTTTCCCGCCGGCACTCGCACTATCAGGCTTTTCTCCTCTGCATATTCACCTTCCCCTTCTATAAAAAATCCATGCTCCGCCTTATTTAATACTCCTTTTTCTATCTTATCTTCTTGAATAATATCCAGGATTGTATATTTCCATTCGGGCATCCCTTTCGTAAAACATACCTCGGCAAGAAGATTGGCAGTTCTTTCCATTACAGCGGCTCCACCGAACATGCCGGCCAGGCCGCCCATTGCCCGGACTCGGACAACCAGGTGGTTTTCACCTTCCTTAAGCCGTCCCGTTACATCGAAGCGTCTGGGCTTATCCCATGCAAGTATATCCACATCTTCCGAATATTCCTGTTCCCCGACAAGCTTACCGTTAAGGAAAACCCAGCAGCTTTCATCTATGCCGCCGAACTCAAGGGTCACGGTAGAATCTTCCCGGATATCGGGTTTTATGAAACTTGTTCTGTACCATCCAACCCCGTGGAATGTAATCTGGCCAGGCAGGTGTCTTCCATACGGTGCATGCTGCTGTAGTTTTTCAGGGGCTGCAAGCTGCCTTCCCCAGTAGCGTGTCGTTAATATTTGCTTCCACATCTTATTTTCGAATGGAGGTTTGTACCATTTCTCTTCCAAGCCAATATCCTCGACATCACGTCTGAAATCCCAACCTGCGGGCAACACATGCAGCCGTCTGCCGTTCAACTCAACAGTGCTTGTTTTTTCCTTACTGACGGCAGCAGCTTCCGCTATCCATGACGCGGCACAGAAAAACAAAACAGCCGCCATAAGTGACAGTAACCACGTTTTGTTCAATAGTAAATGCATATAATTATATGACTTTTTGTCCTTTTTACAGATAATCATATGGCTCTCCTTCATCTTTGCTCCCACTATTATTTTTAGCTAAATCCTCTTTCGTACATCATCATTTTGTTAACGATGTACGGATTCTAAGCGCCTATCTTCCACCACCTCGATCCCACATATCAGAGGTGCCCGGCTGCCGTCTTCAGCACGGAGGAATTGTACACTTAACTCGTTCACGATACCTACATCCGAAAACTCCAGGACCAGTCCGTGCCGCGGCCCGCCCGCTTCCCGCGCAACGTCCAAATCGGATAACACAATTTCATCTTGAAGGCTTACATCAAAAACGCGCTCCCCTTTTTCAATTTCTTCAGGTTCCGAGAAGAAAAGACGGACTGTGTAAAGGCGTTCCTCTGCGGTCTGGTCGGTATCCAATACAAGGTTGATTTTCTCCAGCCCGATAGCCCCGGAAGCCACAACCCACGGGTATCCCTCGCCTCCTTCGATACGCAGGGAATGCCTGTAAAACCATTCGGGATCATCAGGTGAGGCATCCAGATCAATACTTGGTGACGGATGTTCCCCTTGTGGGTACTCCAGCCACAGCACACCATCGTCGGTTCGGCGGTTGCCCGGCGCGCCAAAATTAACACCCAGTCGGCGCACCGGCCCGCTGACCGACAGGTCTTCGGGCCGCTTATCAAAGGGATCGTAACTTGAATCCGGGATATAATTATAAGTCCACATCTCCACCTCCGGCATATGAACCAGGGCCAGGGAGGTCTGCAGGGCATAAGCACAGACACATCGGGCCGTCATGTCCGGTGAGTTTATAATCCCCCCTGCGGGCACCAGATTGTTCCTGCATCCGGAGCGGAAACCGCCGAAATTACCGGTCCCGCCGTCTCTTTCCAGATCGTAATAACCCGCAGCTCCGGACCTGGCTGACATCAGATGGGGGGATGCTACAGGGGTATTGCACCCGTAGGCGCGCTCGTATGACCACGGAATAGCATGGTCGGTCAGCGGATGCATTTGTTTTTCGACCTCCCCGGTCTTTAAATCCAATGAAACCCGGTCATGACGTCGTCCAAAAATAATGGTATCGTCCTGGACCAGAAACGGGTAGAAGTACTCGTTCCGGTTCCTCCACATCAACGTTCCGTCGGCGCCGTTGAAAGCCGCCAGATAGTCCGTTGCTTCCTCCTTCGGCAGCCCCAGGCCAATCATGGTGACAGGCGGGTCCTGCCCGCCTCCCGTGCCGATGCCGCCCAGAAGAACATCATGCTTTTCCGAATAAGAGAGCCATGAGGCAAAGGCGTGTTCTTCCGTCCGCCATACCGCTTCACCGGTTGCTGCATCGAGTGCAATGATGGCCGGCACATCACTGCGCGAGTCCCCACGCCTGCCTTTTTGGTGGAGCAGAAAATCAGGGGTCATGTCCACGCCATAAACCCTTCCCCCACCGACTGCTATGGCATCGTGGCGAAAGCCGTAATCAGACCTGTGTTTCCACTGCACCTCGCCCGTCCTGCGGTCAACGCCAAGAATATAACGGCTGGACGTGTCCCGCCCCGGCCAGCGCCGGCCGTCGTCACGATGGAAAACGATCGGATCGGCCGCGGCAATCAGCAAATCCTCCCAGACAAATATCTCTCCCCATTCGACCGGCTCTTCGTCGTCGTTTTCAAAAGGCAGGACAAACTCACCGGTCACCTCACCGGTTTCGGTACAGAATCTGTAGCAGACCTCCTCCCTCGCCGTGTAGACAGACTCTTGAGCCAGCGCCAGGAGGCCGTGCTGAATGTTGCTTTCCGGTGGAAACTTAGGGAGTTCCTCTTCCCAGAGGATGCGGCCGGTGTACGCATCGGTGGCGCGCAGGTAATCCACACCCATAACAAAAACACGTCCCTCCATAACCAGCGGCCCCGGGCTCCAGTTGTAGTTCATCGGGCCGCCGAACCACAGCATCCCCATCGGTGCCCGCACCCTCTCGTCATCCGAGGTTCGTGTCTTGCCCGGATTGCCATGCAAATGTGTCCAGTTGTCGGCACCCGGCAGCGAACCCTCACGTGAAAGTATAATGCGTTCATCGTTCTGATCGAAACGGCTGCCCTGTGGTGGCGGATCAGAGGTGGCGAACGTCATGAGCATTTCAGCCGCTTCATTATCAGGCGGAAGCCAGATAACTCCACCATAGGGCCTGAGCATTTCATACAGCGCATCCGGAAAGCCTTCCTCTCCCATCCCGTAAATATCGTCCGGCGATTCAGATGTTATCAGTGATGCCATGTACTGTGGAAGTTGAATGGAGAAAATATCCCCTTCGATCACCTCGGCGTGCCGGGCCGGCAGGCCCGCTGCGGCGAAGCGTTCACGCAGTCGGTTGGCTTTCTCCCGGGACTCCTCAATGACAACAACATTCAAATCCGACGCTTCAGCCAGTGCCTGGGCCAGCTCGCCCGTACCGGCTCCCAGAACAACAGCATAGCCCTTTTCCGATTCGAGAGAGCCAAGGATTCCCTCCGCACGCTCCATCAGGCCTGCGCCCGTATCACGTTGTCGAGGCGAAGAGTCCTGCTTTTCATACCTGTTTCCAGCACCCTGTCCCGCCCCGAAACAGTAAATGGATCCCTCGCGAACGGTGATAAACAGCTTCCCGTGTGCAGCGATCATCGACTCGGGATGCCCGTCGATTTCGAGCTGAAGAGACTGCTCCGAAACGTCCTCCTTATTTTTCTGCAATGTCAGAGCAACCACAGTATTCTTTTTCCCCAGGTAGAGTTGTTCACCGGCCGCCATGAACAGGCGCTTTTCCTCCTCCAGTTCCATGGACCACAGTTTTTCCGGACGGCGGCTCACGCTTATTCTTCTCCCGCGCCGATCCCGCGTTCTTTCCCAGCCGGCGTCCGGATCGTAAGCGGTCAATGTTTTTCCGGAACGGCTGTAGATGATTCCATTGGACATGATCTCTTCCGATCCCCTGTTCCAGCGTTGTCCGAGATGGGTCACAACCGATCCATTGCCGAGTTCGAACATGATGCCGCTGTGGAACCAGTGATCCCCGGCGGCCATAACACGAAAGCCACCATAGTCCTGGCTCATAGCCCGGGCGCTGGTGGTGCGCAGGTATTCAAGCTTCCCCGTTTGCCTGTCCAGAGCCGCCGGGATGGAGCGGCTGTTGGGAACCAGCAGCGTATCATCACCGGCCAGTGTGAGGTATCCCTGAGGTGCAAGGCCACTGAAAGAGTGGGCGCCGGCATGGGGTTCGTCAATAAACAGCGAGCCCAGACCGTCGTTTTGCCAGACGAGTTCACCAGTCTTTGCGTCCAGTGCATATACAAAAACACCCATAAAGGGCCAGATGCCTGCTGTAAAATATATTTTCTCTCCATCACTTACCGGAGCACCGCGCGCCGGCCACATGGAAATAAGCCGGTCGTTCCCCAGCAAGGCTTGCTTTTTAGGTGCACCGTCGAAACTCCATATCATGTCTCCTGCTTCTGCATCAAGGCAGTAAAGATACCCGTCATCGGAAACAAAATAGAGACGTCCGTCTTCGACCAGCGGAGCGAAGCGGACCGGTCCGTTGGCATAAAAACGCCACAGCTCGGCACCGGTTTCGGAATCGAATGCGCTCACGGAATCGTCATGTGATGAACCGACAAAAAGTATACCGCCGGCAGCCACCGGCTGGTAGCTGACATCGAAGTCAAGCCCTGGCGCCACATAATCCTTTTCCGTCTGTTGGAAGTAGCCGTGCGCTTTGTCGAACTCCCTACGCCCGGGCGCAAACCGCCATGCCGGCTGGAGCTGCGGTTTGTGCCGGACCCAATGCAGCTGTAAATCTTCGGGCAGGCCGTACGGAGTTGAACCGGACCGAGCGGCGTCATAACGCCACACAGGCCATTGGGCAGCCTTTACTGTGGCGGACATCAGACAGATGCAGAACAGGAGAAGAGCGGGAACCTGCATTGTTTTTTTTATAGCCATTTTTGTTCCTCATCGGATCAAAAAACTGATGTTTCCAGTCCATCCATCGCTGACCGGTGTCAACGATATCACCCGCATGGATAACAAAATGCGGATTATCCTTCATCATTTCCCTCACAACCGGCTCGTGCATATATCCCTGGTTCTGAGAGTCGCCGTAAAACGAAAACACCACGGCCTACCCTTCGGGAGAAGCTGTACGGAAAGAACCTTCGCGCTGCTCCCCACCGGACATTATTTCGTATTCGTATTTTTTCCCGGATTCCAGGCCTTCAAACCGCAGGCGGTGGAGGATGTGCTCTGAAGCGTCGGAGCGCAACGCGATTGTTTCGGATGCGACGGGTGAATCTTCATCGTTGAGGGTCAATTGTCCGGTTCCCTTCTTCACCGACTCCCGGCTCACCCACTGCACGGTCACAGCGTCCGGTTCGGGGAAAAGGGTATAGGGTTCGATATAGAAGGCATCGGATGCCTCCAGCTCCGCATTCATCTCCCGCGCCATGTAAGCCGCCGCGCGCCTTCGGCGAGCGATAGTGTCATCCAATTCGGCAAACCGGCCGTAGTAATCCAGGGCTTTACCGTAATCGCCCCGTTCCCTGTAGATGTTTCCCAGGCTCTTCAATGCGCTCGCCATATGGTTCTGACTTCCGCCGTCCACTTCCAAAACCGACCTGAAAAAGGCCGTGCGTTCGGTGTAATCATCGCTCGTCCACCCGCTGCGCAGCCGTGCCTCGGAGATGTGGGACGGTGAAGCTTCCTCAACGGTTTCCACCTTTTTGTAATATTCAATCGCCTTCTCAGGGTTCCCTGTGATCTGGTAGTTGTAACCGATGCGCAGGTAAGCGTAGCTGTGCTCCCTCGGCTCGGCTCCGGAAACTTCCAGAGCCTTTTTGTGGTATTCGATGGTCTTATCTCTCTCCCGGCCCCGCTTGCGCTCGTGACTGTAAGCGATTCGGTTCAAAGCCTGCGCCTTTTCAGCAGGCTCCAGCGTTTCCAACACCTGTTCATAAGCCTCTATAGCCTCATCGTAGCGCCTGGCCCGGTAATAATTATCAGCCTCGCTCGTAGCTGCAAAGAGGGACGCAGAAGCAAGCAGGAGGCTAAAAGACAATGCTGAGAGAACAGTCCGATTGAGGTAAAGGTATAATCTTGTTTTCTTATGCTTATTCATTGTAATTTAAAATTTATCTGGAACCTAAGGTTTTCGAATTTGACTTTGTTAATTAGTTGGAACAACCCGAAATTTTTCTTCCACCAGATCATACTCTTCGTAGATGAGCTTCAGTTTCACATCCAGGGGCGCATCACCCGGCGAGTCGAGTTCCACGGGCGCTTCAGCTTCGAAACGGATAACCTCACCTCCGGCAAAGACCACCGGATCGAACGACCAGGGGCTGTCGGAAGCCGGTCTGATCCGCATATCCCCGGCCTCTTCAGAGAACGTGTTCTCAAACTCCACCACATATAGACGGTCCTGATCATCCGCCGCATCAAAAGATGCCGGAGCGCGCCGTGGTTCCCGCCGTCCGGTCCCATCCTGAAGCTCGATATAAGCACGTGCCATGGACAGGGTTTCATCGAGCGTCAACGAATTGGCGATCAGATCGTCCGGATAGCGCCCCTCAGACTTGGTGAGTTCAAGGCGATCAAGAAGGGTGCCGTCGCGCAGCCTGGCTTCCATAACAAGCTCCTCCCCCTCGATCTCGAAATGAACATAGTGGAGTGCGCGTACATAAACGGGCGTGACCGGCGTGGGCGGACGCAGCGGTCCTTCCCCGTCGTGACCGTAATCACCGAGCACCGAGGCCCCGCCGCCGGAAGTGATATGGAAGATCGGATTTTCACCTTCAGCGCCAACAGGCAGAAAACGGCGGTAAGAATGGTCGTGCCCGGTCAAAACGAAATCCAGGTCATGCTCTTCAAACACGGGGTGATAATCCTCCTGGCCCCAGTTGTGCCAATGGGTTGTCTGGTGTCCGAGCATGGGGTAGTGCGTGACGACGAAGGTCCAGTCGGCCTCGCTGGCCTCAAGCGCCTCCCTGACCCACTCCAGCTGTTCCTGGCCGGGATTGCGGTAACTTGCCACGATGAAGACTTCGACGTTGCCATACTCAAAGCTGTAATACAACCCCTTATCGGCAGTAAACATGGGGTCGTAAAAACGACGCCCGTCATGGTTGCCCACGGACGGCCAGACAGGCGCGGTGCGGAGCATCGTTTCAGCGGGGTCAAAATACTGCGCTTTCCAATGCGGCCAGTAATCTCCTGAACCAACCATGTCGCCGGTATGCAGCACAAAATCGGGGTCGCTCTCGGCGATGACTTCTGCCATCTCGATATGGAACTCGGGTCGGTCCTGGGTGTCGCCGTAAACGGCGAACGTGATGCGCTGGTCACTGTCCGGTGCGGGAGCCGTGCGGAACCGGCCGTCGCTCTCGACATCGCCGCACCTGACCACGTAATTATATTCGGTTCCCTGATCGAGACCGGTCAGATGCACCTCGTGCAGCACCCAGCCGTCGACATGGCGAAAGGGTTGTGACGATGGATCGTATTCGCCCGCCCCCTGCCCGCCGGAGAGTCCGAGAACACCGGACGGATCATCCTCGCCGGAGACCCAGTAAACCCGCGCCTCCGTATCATGAACATGGGTGGTATACGGTCCCATCCACAGGGCCGTCGGGTCATCACGCAGGGCTTTGGCGTAGGAGATACGGCCCATGGCATCGGAGCGCCGCGCCCATCCGGCGCCGACCCCCACATAGGACTGAGTATCCTTCGCTATTTCGTAGATTTCGATCGCTTCATCGTAACGCCCCAGGTCGAGCGCAAGGATGTCACCGCCGAGCCTTGCGGCATCGGCGTAGACGGTTCCGCGGACGTCTTTGACCTCCAGGGTGCGCCGGATGGCATCGACGGCGGACTCGAACTCACCTTTCTCCCGCAGAGAGTCGGCCAGACGCCTTCCGGCGTTGTGCCGCATGCGTCCGTCCACTTCATCGGCCTCCAGCACCTTGCTGAAAACAGGGACGGCGTCCGCGAGGAGCCCGGCCCGCCTCAGGGCGTCGGCCTGCCGGTACAGGGCGCGGAAGTAGTCCTCTCCTTCAATATCCGGAAGCGCCTCTTCATACAGCTGCGCCGCCTGCTCCCAATCGCGGGAGGAAAAGGCATCATCGGCACGCTCGATCGTCTCTGAAAAAGCGGTATTCGACAAAAGGACAATCCCACCTAACAGGTAAATAGCACTGAAAATTCGGCACGCTGAATGAATTCTGATCAACGTGAACAACAGCCTTCTTCGTACCCCATGAATCACCTTAAAACCCTCCTTATGTTAAAGGAATATATGAACAAATAAGTTTAATTATTTTTTAAAAAAGCAAGTTGATCCCCTTTCAATTAAATCGACCTTCATGATTTCATTGTCGACAGTCTTGCCTTCCATAAGCTTCAACAGCATTTCAGTGGCCCGCTCTGCAAGCCTGCGACGGGGCTGGCGCAGAGTTGTCAGCTCGGGAAGCAGCGAACTGGCAATGAAATCGTCGTCGAATCCCACTACAGAGCAATCTCGCGGCACATTAACGCCCACCCTGCGGAGACCGACAATCAGCTCCGCAGCCAGCCGGTCATTGGTGCATATAAAAGCACTGATCTCTTTGTGTGCATCACCATTTTGGGCAATGTATCTGCGCACGCTGCCCGGCTCCCCGTGGAGTTTCAGCAATTGAGCCTTCTCGAACAGACCGTGGGGGGCGAGAGCACGTCGGAACCCTTCATATTTTTCCTGATTGGCCCCGACATCAGTGTAAACTGCTCTTTTCGCTGTCAGCCTCCACCACCTCGCGCGGAAGCAGCAGTTCGCGTTCGTTGCGGGCAAAGTACGGCGGAACCGTCATCAGCATCTGTTGGCCGTAGCCGCGCTCCAGTTTCCACAGCGTGCCGTCCTGACCTTCGGGAACCGGGATATCGAAATACCCCTCACCGCCTTCTACATCGCCCCAGTCAAGCAACCGGTTGCCGGCGCCGTCGAGGATGCGGGTGCGTTCGTGGGTCGTATAACCGCCGACCATCTCCGTACCTTTCGGCACGTAGAAGTAAAGGAACCTGTTGCCGCGAAGACCCGCCGGAGCATCCATGCTGGAACGAATTGTCATTGGGTGATCTTCGGGGAAATTGATCTTTGTTGTGCCGCCACCATCGGACCACCTGAGCTCATGCAGACCGTCATAGGGCGATGCAAGCACAATCTCATGTGTTTCTTCATCCGGCGGGACGCTGGCGGTATCGACCGGTTCGACCAGCGGCTCCTGAGGGGAATGGAGCTCGAATTGGACATCACCGCGATCCTGCCATGTATGCCCTGCTGAAACTTCCAGGGGCAAGCCTTTATCTCCGGCTTCATCGAACCAGGTGTACATGCTGAAACTGCCCCGAAAAGAGTCACCGCGTCCAAAATCACCCGTTGTCACTTCCGGCAGATCCAGGGCATCGGCGGCAGGGACAAGCTCATCACTGAAAGATACCGGTTCGAAGGGAACCACCAT
The DNA here is from genome assembly GCA_003551565.1 of Candidatus Brocadiaceae bacterium. Lineage (GTDB taxonomy): Bacteria > Planctomycetota > Brocadiia > SM23-32 > SM23-32 > PUMZ01. The sequence goes on from PUMZ01000060.1 coordinate 10,114, forward strand.
TTTTTCGTAATTATCCAGCCCGGCTTCCAGGAATCCGCCAATCTCCTCTTCGCTGAACGCTTCGCTACTTGTCCAGGGGGCAAAGTCCTTACCCTCGCTTCCTACGGAAAGGCGTCCCGGATCAGCTTCCTCCGGCATGTCGATCCCGCGGCGGCGCAGCCACCGGTAAAGCGCCTGGATATGTATCATCATCGTATCTCGCATGCGGTAGGCATGCCGGAAAAGCTCCTGTGCCGCCGCCTCCCGGGCATCTTCGCCCCCGGCATCGTTGAATTTGTACTTCAGTTCCACATAACGCGTATAAAGAATCAGTTCATCAAGTCTTTCGATGACCGCCGGATCGTCCGTCATTTTCCTTGCTTCATCCAGATACCCGAACATCCGGGCAAGCACGTCATCATTGGTGCGCACGGTATCATGGTCCTGAGAGAGGAGGTAATAAAAATCCCTCATCGGCTCTTTTGCATCGGCGAAGCACTTTTCGAGGAAATCCTCAATAATATCGTCCGCACGTTCGGCTTCCGCCGTGTCCCAGAGTATACGTCCCGACAGGTAGTACCCGAGCCCGTCGGCCCCCCATGAATCGGCCCCGCAGGCATTCATAAACCTGATGCCTTCACGGTAATAATAGGGAAGGTATTCGACAAGGTAATTCACGTTGCTGCCACGTGAGCGGCGCGGCATAGCCCTCCACCAGACGTGTGTGCCGTAATAATCGCGAAGCCCCAGCATATTGGCCCGTTCCGACCAGCCTTCAATCAGCTCTTCTTTTGTAAATCCTCCGCGAAGGAAGGCTGTTGCCGTGCTGACGATCACTTTGGGATGCACGTCGACATTCGGCGGGGGAGAGTAGGCGGCATAAGCATAAATACCCACGTATTTATCGCCGTGATCAAGACTGTTCACCGCTTCGGCGACTTCATTGGCCAGGGTAACGACCTGATCACTGACGCTGCCCATCGCCTCACAACCTTCACATTCACACCAGTTACCGCCGTCGCTGGGGTCCATGCTTATGCTGTCTCTTTCGGGAGTTTCCTCGATCACACCGACTGCGTGGTTAACCACAAGCTCGCGCAAATCGTCATTGGAGATGCAGAACTTGGAATTACCACCGACCCATTCCCGCTTGCCGTCGATTTTTGCATAGAATTCCGGGTTTTCGTCGAAAGCCTCCTGATTGGCCCTGATTATCCCTCCATAAGAATGGGTGGTGCGCAGGGTGAAATCTGAAGTGAGGCGATTGCGATCCATCCATTGCTCCCACAGCTCACCATCCGACCAGGCAGCACCGCGAGGGCCGCGCCGTACCACAAAATCCGGACTTTCGAAGACATCGAGTTCGACCGAAAGGGTTTCTTTATCGGGTATGATTTCCCAGTTATCGGTCGGGATAAACTGCCTGTGCCCCAATCTGTAAAGCAAGTCCCACACCGCATGCTGCGTTGCCAGGTCGGTTGCCCCAATCAGATAAAGACCATCCCCGTGACTTTGAATAACATACTCGTCCCGCCGCATTAGGTCGTTGGGATCGAACTTCTCTTCAAAGCCAAGTCCAGGGAAATCAATATGATTTCCGACTACGATTCCTGAGTCTCCGTGGCCGCGTACGACCTCAAAGACGGCTCCGCTTATTTCCCCGAGATATTGTGCAAGATCATCGGCTGCCTTTTCAACATCGGATGATGCCCCTTGGGTGATGACTACCGGGTAAAAGGACTCCCCACCATCAGCCAAAACCACTTCGGCGATAGCATCTGCAGACATAACCGTCGAGAAAAGAAAAAATGCAAAAACCGCTGACATCAACCGACCCCAGCACAAAAAAGTTGTACAATCTCTCATTGTAATCCTCCTTATTAATCACAACTTGCATTCGTCAATGAAATTTTAGCCTCTGATGCTTTCATCGCTGTGCCTTTTCAGCCACCTGCGGGCATAATTAACCGAATCGAGAGGAAGGTCGATCACGGGAGAACCCAGCAGGATCATACCCGCAAGTTCGTTTGAACGCAATCCATCCAATGCCAGATCAAGCTGATATTTCATCAAGCCCTCTTCAATGGGCATATCGTTTCCGAAATCCCAAAGGTAACATCCCAAAACCAGTCTTCTATTCTCCCGGAACGTAAAACATTACCGGCCCGATTATCCCACCGGTGCCCAATTCACTGACACGTGGGCGCACCACTCGTGCGGTAACCACATTCTCACCACCAAGGTTCAAGGCGTCCGTGGCATCAAACTCGAAGGGACGAAATGCTGACCCATGCGCGTCCAGGTCAAACTCCGCTCCGTCGTGATTGGCGCCGACGAATTCTCCATTGACCCAGACCTCCGCGGTGCGATCAACGCCGGCGAACCAGATATGAACCGTCTCGCCCTCGTATTCGGCCGGAACATCGACCGTCTGACGGTACCAGGTCTGGCCGTAATAATTTCGAAGCCCCTGGTTAGACCAGCTCGTGTCGGTGCGTATCGTCTGCCAGTTGCCCCCCTCGCTGTCCGGCCTGTGCAGTCCAATGTACCGACCCCATTGTTCGGGGTCCTGCTGGAACTTCCATTCCGGGCTGAAGGGTGCAGCAATCTCCCCGCCGTCGGCCAGGGTAGCGTAAGTTTCATCGGATATACTGCCAATGAAACGCTCCAGGAATGTAACTGTATAGCGGTCCATCATTTTGGCATCGTAGTCCTCTTGAAGCGAGGTCAGGATATCCCGCATCTCTTCCATATACTCCATCTCGGCGATAAAGTCATGACTGTTTCGCCTGTCGATAAGGTTGCAGTACGCATCCAGCCAATCAAACCCCTTTCGAGTTATCTCAACACGCACGGCGTCATCGCTGCCCCCCTGGACAAGGCTTTCCGCCGCTTCAAGGTGGCCGCGCAGCTCATCGCGCACTTGTGATGGGTAAAAATTGGGTATGTCCCATGATGCGCCAGTGTGGTAGTCCCCCTGCCGATGCCGCTCATCGATAAGAGTATGGTATGCCTCCATTGGCTCCGCCGCTGGGCCATAGAAACCGTGGTAAAAATCCTGGAGCAGTTCATCCACATCCAGGGTATGGTCCCAGGCAAGGCGGTTGCGCAAAAATGGCCCGGGATTATACGTTGCAAACGTGCTCGCATAATCCGCCTCGTAGCCGATCACTCCCATCTCATACCACAGGGGGAGTTCTTCACGCAATCGGTGTGTCAGCGATATCGGCAGCCCCGGACAGGCAAGGTTGTAAAGATAGCCCCGGCACCATATCTCATTGACATACGGCTGCCAGTTTTCATAAAGCCACGGAACATAGCTCGATTCCGGGCAATTCGGATTGTTCGGTCCGTGATGACGGCACTGATGAATGGGGGCGATGGAAATAACGAGCCTCCCGGTTGGCTCCACATGCTCCGGCGGGAGCTGATAGGAAGCGTAGGCATACATCCCGATCCGCACGTTGGGGTAGTCGTCCTCAAGCTCTTCAAGAAATCTGTTGATAAACCAAACGTAACGGTCGGTATTTGACGGCTCGGGAGTTGCAAGGGGCGTGGTGACGTGTTCGGGCGCATCCAGGGCGCAGCAGTCCTCGCACAGGCAATGGCCGCCGCCGTCATGAGGCCCTACGCTGATTATTCTGCTCGTATCCGCAGGCGCCTCATCGGCATCGAGCCGCTCACGTATGGCGCGGGCTACCAGTTCAATAACATCCGGGTTGGATACGCAGAGCTGGCGTCCACCCCGTTTACCGTCTTCTCTCAGTGCATAGTATTCGGGGTGCTTGTCCCGAAGCTGCCTGTGGCGCATACCATCGGGTTTCGGGAAACCATGCGATCCGGGAAGGCTTCCAAGGCCGCCGAGACGCGCGCGATCATCATAATATGGGTCTCTTGTCGGCCGACGGGTCGCCTGACGTCTCACAAAGGACGGCACCTGTATCGTCTGCTGGACAGCAAGTGCGACCGTCGATTTACCGGGAATTACGCGCCCGTATTTACCGGGCATGTACCACCTCACGCCGAGCTGCTCCAGGAGCTCGTATGCGGCCGTGCGCGTGCCCTCACAGCCCATGCCGCCGCGAAGCTGGATGGCGTCTTCCTCAACCCACAGGGCAAAGGCAAAGGTATCGTCGCCCCGTTCCAACCTGTATTCGATCTCCCAATGTGGGCGCTCTTCGACCTGACGCTGCATCACTTCGTCTGCAAGGGCACCGTCCGACGCGGTGCCGATCAGTATTGGCAACAGGCCGCCGGTATCCTCTCCCTCAGTTATAACTGGAAGCTCAGTTCCGCTCATAGCCGCAATATGTTCCACCAGCTCATCGGCCGCCTGCTGCTCGCCTTCCTGCGGGGTTTCGGGCAAAACGACGACCGCCCGGCTCTTGCCGTTTTCAACCAGAACCACTTCCGTTACTGCTCTGGCGCTTGTAAGCGCTATCGAGAAGAATAACAAAAAACAAATGTGTAATATACTGCACCTGCATAAAATACCTTTGAAAAACGCCATAATCATCCTCCTATATAAGCATTATCTATAATACCTGTCTCTCCACCCCTTGGGCACATTCCCACTACCCCGGCTTCTTGTGTAATAAACTTCCAGGTCATCGCGCGCGAATGACTCAACGCGCCCGTCCATAAACATGAGGTTCGAGCGGTCCAGCCCATAATGGCTTGCTCTCGGCCTCGCACTGCTGCTCATACCTCGGGATTGAAAATTGCGCGTATCAGCGCGTCCGCAATCCTGCACGGCTGCTGCCAGTGAAGGTGTCCATACATCCCTGACACGGGATGAGTTCTCATCGGGACTGACCACCCCGCGTCTTCCCAGCAGACGCCTGTTAGGAACCGACATGTGAGGATTGCCCATATCGTTTGGAATGCCAATTATGCCAGGTCCAGGACTGCCCATAGCGGTTGCCGCTCTGCTGATCCTTTCCATCTACTTATACCTGCCAATCCAGCCTGCCTTCAAGTGTTCTGTGCCGGGCGGGGCTACCGGGTTTTCCCAGCCTTTCCCGGAGTAGCTTCCATGACGTTCGGCA
>PUMZ01000267.1 GCA_003551565.1 Candidatus Brocadiaceae bacterium
ATCGTGGCCGCATTCGGCACGTTAACACTCGCGGCATGGGGGATAGGCAACAGGGTTACTGCACTGATACGGATGCCCGCCATGGGCTTCAGTAAAGCAACCGGCATTCTGGTGGGCCAGCACCTGGGGGCGGATCAGCCGGAGGAGGCGGCCACCACAGCCTACATCTCAATCGGCACAATTTTTTTGGTGATGATCGGCATAGCCCTGGTGTTTCTCGGAGCGGCACCCTATATAGGAGGGATATTCACCGATGAGCAGGCCGTCATAGACTCGGCCACCGCCTACCTGCGCATAGCTGCATTCGCCTTTGCCTTCCTTGCCGTGCAGGAAACGGTAGGGGGGGCGCTGCAGGGAGCGGGGAAAACCGTGCACAAAACCTTCTTCCACATGCTGACCCTCTGGGGCTTGCAACTGCCGCTTACCTTTATGCTGGGCCATGTGTTGGGCATGGGGGAGAACGGAGTCTGGTGGGGGATATTCGTTGCCAAACTCGTTGGAGCAGCTATCGTTCTGCTGTGGTTCACACGCGGCACGTGGCGGAACAAAGTGATCGGATCAAACGAGCCGGTACCGGAAATGGCCGGACCGTGAGACGGCAGGTAAACAGGTCGGGATATTAACCTGCATTTCTCACAAAGCAACGGCTTGTTTTAGTATCTTATTTATAAAGTTCTTGTTTTTTTGCAAAAAAACTGTTTTTCAAGATTGTAACTGCTGTTGTAACAAGAATTAGGAATTACGAATGAGGAATGAGGAATGAACGACAACGGATGAACGACTCAAAAGCAAAAAAAGATGGCGGAACAACAATTCCACATTCCACATTTCCCATTCCTCATTCTTTCCCATTCCACATTCCAGATTCCGGCTTGTCCGGGTTAGGTAAACGGCCTTACAATATGGACAGTCTTTGCCCAAACGGCGCTTTGCCCTGCGGGCAAGCCTCCAGCGGCGCTGGCCTTTCGCGCATCTGCACCACTGGAGGCTTGTGAGAAAAACAGGTTAAGTGCCCAACTCTACAACACGCTGTTCCGAGGCCGAGCTGTAGCACGCTTCAACAACGCGCAGTGTGCGGAGGTAATCCATGCCTTCGCTTTCGAATTCCCTGCCGGTTTTCATGCATTCTACAAAATGACGCTGGAGAAAGTAGCAGCTCTCACCTGCAAAGTTCAGGCTCTCGTGCGCATAGGGGTGATCGTACATCGTTTTTCCGAGCGGTTTTATGCGGATACGTGAACAGCCGTCCATCTCCAGGTGGCCGCCAGTGGCGTCGATACGTAGTTCCCCGAACGTGAGGCGCGGATCGGGCGTTTCAACCGCTTCGTTGTAGCGGTTGGCGTCGAGCAATGCAGTCGGGCCGTTCTTGAAAGAGAGGAATACCTGTGCGACATCTTCACCGCGTATCACCGGATTGATCCGGCGCATGTGTGTATAGACGCTTCGCACTTCACCGAAGAAAAAACGAAACATGTCGATAAAATGGACACCGGTTTCGTAGATCAGAAGGCGGGGATAGTCACGAAAATACGGTTGGCGTTCGAGGTATGCGTTCTCCCCCCAGCCGTCCCCGGTCCGCATGCGAAAGTAAAAATGTATGAATTCGCCGATAGAACCTCTTTGCTGGATGCTCTTAATCTGACGGTACCACGGTTGCCAGCGCCAGTTTTCATGCACCATGAAACGAACCCCCGCTTTCCGCATAGCATTTACGAGCTGCTGTGCCTGCTCGAAAGTCGGGGCCAGAGGCTTCTGGCAGATTACGGCGGCACGGTGGGAGGCCGCATATTTGCAGACGGCAAGATGGGTATCCGGAGGCGTTATCACATCGACAAAATCGGGCTTTTCCCGGTCGATCAAAGTACGGTAATCATCGTACCAACGGGGGATGTCAAATCGGGTGGCGGCGATTTCGGCGCGCCCGCGATCGCGATCGCATACGGCTCCAATCGACACCTCTGGTATTCGCTTCCACGCTTTAAGCTGAAACGGGGCAAAGTAACCGGCGCCTATCACAACACCCTTTAATTTGTTGTTGCTCATTGTTCGGGGTAAGGGACGGCTATTGACCGGATAAGTTAAAGGGGAACCGAATCATCGGGGCCGCACCCGGTAACCTGTTGCAAAAGATCAAAAAAAGCACACTTGCGCGGAGAACGGATTTGCCAGTCCACCGGTATGCTCTGGTAGCCGTCATAGTAGCCTTCGCCCGCCATACGATAGTCGAAGTAGCCCCAGCTCGCGTGCTTGTCGAGCGCGGCAAGCATATGATTTTGCGGCCTGTCGAAATCGAAGGCGTCATCCTCATTAAACACTATCGGCTGAACGTTATACCCGGGGGCCGTGCGGCATTGATCGACCATCTCGCGTATGCGCTCCACGTCAACGCCGTTGCCGTGGAGCAACAAAAAATCAGCGCTCCGGGCGATGGATTCATTAGCGATCTTTCCTCCGCAAAAACTGGTGCTCACAAGCAACCGGCCTGCTTGCGTCTTCAGACGGCCCGCAGATCGTTCCTGGACGCGCCGGATCAGTTCCGCGGTCCGTGATGCAGAGATTATCGGATGAGTGAAGCCGGGATGGTCCACCTCGTTACCAATCTCGATCATTACGTTATGGTATCCCTGCTCCAAAAGCCATTGGGTTACATTGTCTAAGGCTTGCACAACCGTTTCATTATCCAGCAGACGCTGATCCTGTGCCTGATAGAAACAGCCGAGAATGACCACCATGCCGAGTATGTCCGCTTTTTCGAGAATGCGCTTCAGTCGGGCAATGTAATCGGTGCGCAGTTGCCCTTTTTCGGTAAAAGCGGAATTATGCCAGGGCTGGTTCTTTCCATAACCCTGCGGGTTGCCACCTTGAAGGTTGAGGGTGAAAGACAACAAACCGGCTCCCCGCCAACACGGCATGGCTGCTACAAACTCGTCCGTATTGCGCTCCGGATCCCAGGGCCCGTCGGGATAGTCCCAGAGCGAACGCGTATCGGGATTCAGATCGTCAAATATGCCCTGCACAAGACGGGTGTTGAACAGCAGTCCTTCCACACGCCGATTTTTGAAGTAACGGCCGGGATAGGTTACCTGTCCGTTGATATGAAAATCTTCGCCTTCAATATCCACTGAGGTGCGGCGCTTCATGACATTATCTCCGGTTCTTGCCCTTCGGGGGGATAAGAAAAGAGACAGCTCGATCGGTGAAGCAAGCCGTTGGAATTGGGATCCGGCGGTCAAACATTTTGTCCGGGCCTAGCCTGCATTTCTCACAAAGCAACGACAATTATTTACATAAACGGCTATAAATTTGACGATAAAAGAAAGATTATACGACATCTTCAAGCTCCACTCTTTTTTCTTGCCTCTAAAAACGGCGCTTTGCCCCTCGGGCAAGCCTCCAGTAACGCATCTGCGGTGTCAGGCTGCGCTTCGCGTATGCGAATACAGCGGCGCTTGCCTTCCTTGCATCTGCGC
>PUMZ01000199.1 GCA_003551565.1 Candidatus Brocadiaceae bacterium
GGTACTGTACGAACGGGTGGGGGAGTTGATAAGGGAAAAAGGCATAACGACAAGGAGCGGCCTGTTCGGGCGGCACATGCTCGTCAGAACCGTCAACGACGGGCCGGTTACTCTGCTTCTGGACAGCGGAAAAGCATTTTGAACATTATATTTTAAGCCTCTTCCGGGGTAGCGGACTCCCTGGGCGGTGGTTCCATACCCAGTTCGTATCTGATGATTGCGGTTCCCTTAAGGGCGGGCTGGAGTTCGAGCGCCTTGCTCAGCATCTGCTTTGCTTTTTCCTTCTCATCTCTTCTCAGATGCACTTCGGCGATTTTCTTCCATATGAACGCCTCCTCATTCCGGTCGATGTCGAAATCGAGCATGCGTTCATAACATGCGATTTCTTCTTCGGTATTTTGCGCCTTCAGCGGCAACTTGCGGCTATAGAGTTTTTGCAATCGGAGTTCTATTTCATCGAAAAAATATCGTCTCCGGGGCGGTTCTTTTTCCCGCTTATACAGTTCTTCATACAAATCGACGGCCTCCTTATCTCTTCCCACTTCTTCGAGCTGCTCGGCGAGAAGGAATAGACAGTCGAGATAGTCCCGCTCGTTGAGGTGCTCTTCCAGGTCAAAGCCCTCCTCCCCTATCCGCTCATACATCTCCAGAGCTTCCTGCTGGTTGGAGTCCAGCAGGGCCTCCAGGAAAGCGCGGGCGCGCATCTGATCGGTCCTTTGTTTATTCTTTTCATCCCGTTCGCTGTAACGTTCGGGTCTGTTATGGAGCAAAACATCGTACCTGGCCCGCTCCCGTTTGTTGCCCAGGACCCTGTAGGCGGCCATGACACGTTTCAACACCCGTTCCGATTCTTTCACCCTGCCCGGATTATTATCGGGGTGATAGCGTTTTGCCAGAGTGCGGAACGCCCGTTTGATTTCATCTTTCGATGCGTTACGCTCCACATCAAGTATCTCGTAATAGTTGGTTTGCTGTGCTTCTTCGGTCTGCATGTTCACCACTCAAAATAAAGTCAACAACATTCCCCTGATTTCTGCGAAACAAAACCACTTTACCTGTATTATATTATATACGATCAGCTCATTTTGTCAACACTGCAATTTTCCGCGCCTTTTCCCGGGCTTTTTGATACGGAAGGCATCCGATGCGGCCGGCTCCTGCTTTTACACTTCATGCCTCTGACGAGAAGCCCACCGGAGCAGCTCCCGGAGTTCATCGGCATCCTCCACCCGCATCCATTCCTCGTAGAACCCTCCCAGTTGCACTATCTGTGCGATGGCGGCCAGGGAGCGGAGGTGAAAATGCCACTGGTCGCACGTGCCGCCAAGGATGAAGATGCAGCGCACGTTCGGACACTCTTTCGAGAACCACACGCCCTGCGGCGCCCTCACGACAAGCATCCCGAAGGCGCCTTCCCCATCGACCATGATATGCGGAATCGCAAAATCGGGTTCCAGTGCCGTGGCCGCCTCACGTTCGCGCTCGATAAGCTTCTCCTCCACCTGCTCCGGCGGGGTATTGAGGATATCGCCGAACATGGATGATATGCGCGCAAAAAGCTCTTCACACCCCATATGCCCGTCGATATCCAGGATAGGACAGGAATCCAGCATATGGTCGAAACGGTCCTTATCGAACTCCTCTCCCTGACGTATGCGGTCCCAAAGCTCCGATTCGATCCGCCTGCCCAGCAGCCCCTGTGCGGTGATGCGCTCCACCCTGATGCCCGAGCTGTGCGCTCCGCGGGCTATAGCATGTGCCGCGGTGGGATTTGTCATCAGTACGAAGAACATGCATAGCATTGCTTTAGCGCCGGCGGCGTTGAACCCGAAAAACACAGTGGCGCCGATCAGTATGAAGCAGGTGCCCACCGTCACCGCCTTGGTGGATGTCTGCAGCCTGGTATAAATATCCGGCATCCGTATCAACCCCACACATGCCAGCAGATCGTAAACAACGCCGATACCGATCAGTATGAGGCCTAAAGGTTCATTCATCGAACTCTTTCCCCTCCAGATACTTGGCAAGAGCAAGCGTGCCCAGGAAGCTGAGCAGGGCCCAGGCGAGCGCTACGCCCAAATAAAAATCCTCCCCCGTCCAGATGCTCAGAAGGGCGCAGAAACCGACCAGGTTAATGCCCAAAATATCTATGGCGACCGTGCGGTCGGGGGCAGTGGGGCCCCTTGCCAGCCGGTAGAGGCAGAGATAACTGCCGGCCACGAGAAGCGCGAGATAGGTCAGGACCGTCGTCGTCATCATTGCTCAATTCCCAATTATCATTCTCATCAGTTGCCCGCTAATCCTCAAAGATTTTCTTCAGCAGCGGCTCGAATTTCCCGGCTATTATCCGTCCCGCCTCCTTTTCGTCGGTGGTTTTCACCTCGAGCCAGTGCACATACAAAACGCCTTCTTCCGTCGCCTCCATTGTCAAAGTGCCGGGCGTGAGAGTTATGCAATTGGCCAGAATAGCCAGAGCCGCCCTGCTTCTGAGTTGCGTGCGAATGCGTATGACGCCCGGTTTGATCGGCATCCTGGGATGCAGAAGCAGCGAAGTAACCTGCAAGTTCGCCTCCAGGCAGTAAAAAGCGAAGACAGGAATGAAAGCCAGAAAATACATCCAGCGCACCGGGTTCAATACCTTGCCGGGTTTTTCGGCGAATCCTTCGCCGAATACGAGCGCGGCAAAAAAAGCGACCGCCAGACCCGCCGCCATGCTCTGCAGGTCCAATCCCGGCGGAATGTCGCCGAAAACCCAGGCAAACATGCACCATGCGATATATGAAATCACAAAAACCTCAATCCTGCTCTTCAACGTATTCCCTCCATAGGGTCAAGTTGACGGGGTGTGCTGTGCTTAAGATCGTGTCCTGTGCCGGTTCCAGAAACAGATCGCGCCAACGCGGCAAGGCCAGCGGACTCATCGCCAGGCAGAGCGAAGAGAGCAAGGCCAGCGAGACGGCCATGGGGATCGGGGTTTTGATGGCAGCCTTCGCGCGTCCTGAAACGCGCACTTGCGCACGCATACGCCTGTGGACCCTCACAAATGAAGCGAATGTAAGGATCGCTACCGCTATTGCGACGGCCGCCAGCCAGTAATATCCCGCAGTTATAAATGCAAATATTAACATTGCTTTGCTGAAGAATCCGGCAAACGGGGGCATCGCCGCACTTGAGAGCGCCCCTGCAAGCCACGAAATCGTGGTTAACCGGGTGCTGTATCCAACTCCGTCGGTACTGCCCTCCCGCCCGGCGCCGCTCCCGTACTGCGCCGCCCCGGCGTTGAGGAACAGCAACGATTTAGAAACTGCATGGGTTGCCATGTGAAAGAGAGCCCCGGCCACAGCCAGAGCGGCGGGCCCGGCCCTCCCGCCTCCGGCAACCAGTATCCCCCCCACCGCGAACCCGCAGAGCACATATCCGATCTGAGAAATGCTGTTGTAGGCGAGAAAACGCCTGTGGTCCTCCTGCCGCAGGGCACAGGCCGCACCGGCCGTCATGGAAATCACTCCCAAAGAAAGCATCATCCAGCCCAACTGCTCTGTCACCCCGAAGACCGAATAGACCGTGCGGATCATCGCGTATATACCTATCACCTCGATCAGTGCCCCCGAGATCATCGCCGATACCGGCGCCGGAGCGGTCTGCATGGCATCCGGTTGCCAGATATGGAGGGGAACAAGCGCGGCCTTGAACCCGAATCCTGCAAAAAACAAGGTCGCCGCCATGAAAACGACCGAAGTGCCGGCGACGACGGGTTCGTCGATCTTCTCCGCAAGGTGCGCAATGTTCACTGTGCCGTACAGGGCATAGAGCAGTGCTATGGCCATCAACGTCAGAACCGATGCCAGGGCGCCCAGAACGGCGTATTTCAGGGCCGCTTTCAGCTCTCCGACCCCGCATCCGAACCCGACAAGCACGTAAGAGGCGATGGCGGCGATTTCGACATATACGAAACGGTTGAAGATGTCGCCGCTCAGCAACACGCCGTTAATCCCCGCCACCATCAGCAATAACAGGGCCATGAAACGCGGCCCGGCGGTATATAATTTCATGTACCGCACGGAGAATACGACGGCGCAAAAGGTAACGGCCGCGACGGTCAAAAGCAAAAAGGCGCTGAATCCGTCCAGGGTCATGTTGACCCCCACCGGGGGACTCCACCCCCCGATGGCATATCCCCCCTCGAAGTTGAAAAGGGCGAGCGCACCGGCCAGCATCGCGGCACAGGTCGCCACGGCCAGGGCATCGGCCGCTTTCGCCAGGGTTTCCGGCATCAGGGCCAGCAAAAAACCCGCGCCCAGCGGCACGGCCACCATCAATGGCAGCAGGACGCTCATTGCCGTTTCTTTTCCCCCGTCTTGAAAATCTCGCTGATGTCGTAGGTCCCGTAAACATGGTACAACCGCAGCGCCATGGTAACCATAAGGGCCATAACCCCGAGTCCTATGACGATCGAGGTCAAAACCATGGCCTGTGGCAGGGGATCGACCGCTTTGTCTGCAAACTCGAGGCTTTCCGGGATCCGGCCGGTCATGATCGGCGCTATGCCCGCGCGGCGGTAGCCGACAAGGACGAGAAACAGATTGACGGCGTATTCCATGATCGAGATCGATATGATTATCTTGATCACGTTCCTCTGGCTCAGCACACCGAACACGCCGACAAGCAGCAGCATTGCACAGAGCAGATAGATCATGGTCGCTTTCCCCCGGGAGTTTGGATTTTCTCCTCTCCGCTTTGCTGTGCGCTTATGCGCAGCGCACTGAGGGCGAACATAACAAGGAAGAGGGAGGCGGCGACCTTGACGCCTATGGCCAGGTTCGCAGGGATTATGATGCCGGCACTGAACAGATGCAAGGGTTCTCCCGGCATCGTTTGATGAATGAAATTCGAGAAAAAGACGCCCGAAAAGGCCAGGCCGAGTATTGCAATAACGAGAAAAAATATCGCCCCGGCGGCATCGAGCTTCTTTGCAAGCCCGAAGGGCAGCCCGTGGAGCGCAGCCTCCCGCCCCCTGGCAAGGAGCACGAGGATGAAAGCGGACGAAAGTATAACCCCACCGGGGAACCCCCCGCCGGGGGAGAGATGCCCGTACAGGATGACGTACATACCGAAGATGAATATCAGCGGCGCCACCCATCTGGAAATTTTGCTGACGACCATGCTCCTGTTGTCCATTATTCCCCCTCCTCATGGTGTTCGGGATCGGCCACCGGGGCCTGCCCTTTCTTCCTCATCAGCACCAGAGCGCCGAGCACCGCCGTGAAGATAACGGTCGCCTCCCCCAGCGTATCGTACGCCCGGAAGTCCAGCAGAACACCCATCACAAGGTTGGCGGATCCGGTCAGATCCAGACCTTTTTCAAGGTAGGTGATAGATGGTGCATCGTGGATTCTGTCCATCACCGGCACACCGAACGGCTCCAGTCCGATGAAGGAAAATGCGGCGAACGTTAAGAGGAGAACCACCACCGCACCCGCCAGAACCAGACGCCGGCCGCCCGGCCGGCCGGAGATGGTGCGCACGCCGACCCCGATCGTCGCCTTTATCAGTATCACCAGGGTCACCACCTCGACCACGATCTGCGTGATCGCCAGATCGGGAGCGCCGAGTATAAGAAAGGCCGCACTGCTGCCGAAGCCGACCGCCCCGACGGCGACCACGGCCGAGAGCAGTTCATCGGTCCACAGGGCGACGACCGCGGCGATGAGCATGAAAATCAGGATAAATACCAGCAGATATTCCATAAATCTTTCCGGCGAAGGGTCCCCCAGGTTTCATATTATTCAGCGCTTAACTCAATCGCAGCAAATTTCTCCGGTGCTCCGCGGCGCAGTTCGATCGCCTCTTGCTCACATACCCTTATGCATTTCAGGCATTTGGTGCACTTCCTCACATCCGTGACCACAATCGCATCGTCGATCCTTTCCAAGACGTGGGCCGGGCAGACCCGCACGCAATTCCCGCAAAGCATGCACCGCTCCTTCCGCACCGCCGGCCGCACCAGCAGTTTTTTCGGCAGCACTTTTTTGCCCGCAAATACGGCGCCCCTGTACAAACCGAACACAGCGATGGATGATCCGAAAGCAATCGTCCCCAGTTTGCCGCCCGCGCCGCCGAGATGCGGTGCACTGTAGATAAAAATCAGCGCACATATCAGCCCGGCAACGGCCATATACGCCTCATTCACAACTCTGCGCCGGGCGGACATGCCGGCAAACGAGGCACAAAACGCCATCACTGCAAGGTTCGAGCCATGTTCGGCGCTGATGAGGGGAAGCAACACACCGGCCGTCAGGCCGACGATTGCGGAACTGAAAACGACATTCAGCTTCAGCCGGGTGCTGAGAATATACGTTATCAGCGCAGCCAATACAGAGACCAGAACCAGGTACCGGCCCACCTCCCAACCGGGTATGCTGCCGGCCGGAAAGATCCGGTGTGTGAGCAACGTGGCTGCGACGCAACCGGAAAAGGCAATGGTCCCGAGCTTGCCGCCGAAACCGTCGAATACGTATTTGCTCAGGACATAAACCAGCCCCGCCGCCCCGGCTGCAAGGATCAGGGACAGGTGGCTGTAGGTTTCGGTGCAGGCCATTCCGGCAAACGAACCACAGA
This sequence comes from Candidatus Brocadiaceae bacterium, assembly GCA_003551565.1. Lineage (GTDB taxonomy): Bacteria > Planctomycetota > Brocadiia > SM23-32 > SM23-32 > PUMZ01. The sequence goes on from PUMZ01000199.1 coordinate 6,619, forward strand.
AGGCGGGCACGGCGTAGGCGGGCTTGACAAGGGCCATAGCGATACCGACCACGCTGGAAGCAACCACGGCGGATGGAATCAGAACCGGCCCGAAATCGAGCCCGGCGATGGAGGAGCTCAACAGAAACGTAACGATGGCCCCGAAGAAAACGAACAAGAAATTATAAGCGTCGGTCCGGTCCCACCTGGCCTCTCGTCCCGTCGGCAGCACGACCGATACGAATTCGCGGATTTCTTCGACCAGCAACGTCAGCAGAATCGTTATTCCCGCCACCGAAAGAAAAGAAAGTCCGTGAAGATCGAACGATTCCCACAGCGCCAGAAAGAAAAGCACCGTGGTCATCCCGACCAGAACAATGTATCCGAGAGCCGACTTACCCACAAATTCACCTCTTTTCTCTGCGTCTGGATTCGGGTATCAGCAAACCTCTGACCACATTTTATTGTTTTTTGCCGGTCAATACAAATTGAGAATAACAAGCGGCGGCGGGCGCTCCGGCCCGGGGCGCAGATCGTTCGCCCGCCTGCGGCAGGCAGGTCAACCGCCGTTTGTCCGGCGCAGAGACACACCGTAGAATCTGAAACCCTGAAGAAAGCTACAACCTTTATCTTAATTATTTTCTTTGGCTTATGAAATATGCGGGTTCGTCGCCGGAGAACTCTCCGCAACCTCCGCCCCCCCCGGGGTCAGTTTTCGGACTTGACCCGCCTGACAATCTCGTCGAGAATCTGCAATGCTTCCACCGGGGTCATCTTCTCGACCTGCAGCGAGGTGAGACGTTCCCTCACACTCTCATCCAGCGGCTTGAACAGGGGTACCTGCACCTGGCGCGGTCCGGTGTCGGCGCCCCTGACCGGCGGGGCAAAACGGGGCTTATCGTCGGGGCCGATGGCGTTGGCCTCGAGGTTGCGGAGAATTTCCCTGCTCCTGCGCACGACCCTGCCGGGCACACCTGCAAGCCGTGCCACATGGATGCCATAGCTCTGGTCGGCGTGGCCGGGCACGATGCGGTGGAGAAAAACGATCTCTCCTTCCCAATCCCTGACGGCAACGTTAAGGTTCCGCACGCCTTCGAGCGTATTGGCGAGCTGGGCGAGTTCATGGTAGTGCGTGGCGAAAAGCGTTCGGGCGCTTATCTCGTTATGTATATACTCCGCGGTAGCCCATGCGATACTCACGCCGTCGAAGGTGCTCGTGCCGCGCCCGACCTCGTCGAGGATCACCAGGCTGCGGTCGGTGGCGTTGTTGAGTATATTCGCCACTTCCACCATCTCCACCATGAACGTGCTCTGGCCTTTCACCTGGGCATCGCTTGCTCCCACACGCGTAAATATCCTGTCCACAACACCGATCCGCGCCTTCTTTGCCGGCACGAAGGATCCCATCTGCGCCATGAGAACAAGCAACGCGGTCTGGCGGATATAGACGCTCTTGCCCGCCATGTTGGGGCCGGTGACTATGAGCAGCCTTGCGTCCTCCCCGTTCATTTCGGTGCTGTTGGGCACGAACTGCTCGTCCATGACCTGTTCCAACACCGGGTGGCGGCCCTCTTCGATCCCGAGAACGGCATCGTCGTTGACTTCCGGGCGGATATAACCGTTCTGCGCGGCGACCGTGCCGAGCGAAAACAGGACGTCCAGTCCTGCCACGGCCCCGGCGGTATCCTGCAGCCTTGCAGTATAGCGGGCCACCTCCTCTCTGGCGGCATTGAACAGTTCATGTTCCAGCATCATTGCTCGCTCGGAGGCGGTGAGCACCTGCGATTCCCATTCCTTGAGCTCCGGGGTGATATAACGCTCCGCGTTCTTGAGCGTCTGTTTACGGATGTACTGATCGGGCGCCTTGTCTTTATGGGCGTTGGTGATCTCTATATAATAGCCGAAGACCTTGTTATAACCTATCTTCAATGATGGGATGCCGGTCTTTTGGGCCTCCCTTGCCTCGAACTCCGCCAGCCATTCCTTGCCTTTCGTTGCGGTATGGCGCAACTCGTCCAATTCGGCGTTATAGCCGCATTTGATGATACCGCCTTCGGTCAGTGCTGCTGGCGGGTCGGGGCTTATGGCGCATTCGATCAAAGCTCCGGCCTCGCCGACCGGATCGAGCCGATCCCGCAATTCGCAAAGCAGCGGGGAGCCGGCATCCTTCAGCTCGGCTTTCAGAGGAGGCAACTGGGCGAGCGAATCGCGCAGAGCTATCAGATCGCGTGCATTGGCGCGGGCCGTGGCGATTTTTGTGGCGAGCCGCTCGATGTCGTAGATATCCGACAGGTAGCCGTACAGCGTTTTCCGCAGGCGCGGGTCTTTCACGAACTCACCGACCGCCTGCAGGCGCGCATTGATCGCTTCCGGGTTTTTCAGGGGGGTCAGCACCCATTTTCTCAGCAATCGGGCGCCCGGCGGAGTGCGTGTCCGATCGAGGACCGAAACCAGCGTGCCCTCGCTCTGGCCGGGACGAATCGTCTCGACAAGTTCCAGGGAACGCTGCGTCGTGCGGTCGAGGAGCAGATAAGCCGACGGATTGAAGGGGGAGATCTTCTTGATGTGATCGACCTCGCCCTTCTGGGTATCCTGCAGGTAACTCAATATCGCTCCGGCCGCTCCTGTGGCGAGGGGCATCCCGGAGCATCCGAACCCGTCCAGCGCGGCGGTGCCGAAATGTGCGTTCAGAACCTTTTCAGCCTCCTCGCCGGCGAACTCCCACGGCGGCCTGGTGGTCAGCAAACATTTGCCGTCCAGTTGCGCGACCAGGCGCCGAAGTTCCGCATTCTCCCCATCATCCCCGCCGTCGGGCAGCAGGCATTCGGCCGGCGATATGCGACGCAGGCTGTCGGCCAGGGACTCGCGGGCGACCTCTTGCAGTTCGAAGCCGCCGGTCGAGAGATCGACCCAGGAGAGCCCGCAAACGGAATCTCCGGGCCGGACGGCGGCGAGGAAATTATTGCTCCGCCCGTCCAGAATATCCTCCTCGGTCAGAGTGCCCGCCGTAATAATCCTTGTCACGTCGCGCCGCACCAGACCGCCGGCCCCGGCGGAATCCTCCACCTGTTCGCATACCGCGACGCGGTGACCGGCCTCGATAAGGCGTTTTATGTAATTATCCGCCGCGTGGCAGGGAAAGCCGGCCATCGGTATGGGGTTCTCCCCCTTCTCCCTGCTGGTCAGCGCGAGGCCGAGCACGCGGGCGACGGTCTTTGCATCGTCATAGAAAAGTTCATAAAAATCGCCCATTCTGAACAGCAGCAGCGCATCCTTGTGGTTGCGCTTGAAAGAATGGTACTGCCGCATCATCGGTGTCTTGTTTGGATTTTTCGCCATGATAGAAAAATGACAAGGGACCCGGTGGGCGACCGTTCAGCCGGTAGCTGCGATCTATAGCGGTCCCGGCGTTCCTGGCGGCCGCCTTGCGGCGGAACCGATACCGTCAATCAAAATCCTGCGCGGCCTGGCTGATCACATCTTCATCGACCAGAATCGGAGCCCCGCGGTGGACGGCCAGGGCGATCGCATCGCTGGGCCGGCTATCGATATGCACCTCTTTGCCGTTTTGAGATAACACAAGATCGGCATAAAATGTCATGTTTTTCAATTCGGTAACAACCACGCGTTCAAGCGTTATCTCAAGCTGTTCAAGAACGTTACCGACAAGCTCGTGGGTCAGCGGGCGGGGCGGCTTCTCATCGTTGATAAAGCGGTGGATGGCAAAAACTTCCAGGAATCCTATGATAATAGGAAACTTACGATCTCCCTCCACCTCTTCCAGTACAATGATCTGCCGATCGTGGTTTTCGCTCATAACGACTTTCGACAACCTGCATTCGATCAATGCCATCTCTTCTGGCCCTCAACATTTTGGGCTGGACGTCAACACGCAACCAACTCTTCGATCCACCCTTTCATTCTACAGCGGTTGCAACCGCGCGTCAATGTCGCATGGAATCCGGGCAACACAGAGGCGCTTGCGTCTTTTGCTTTTCCGCCTTACGCAGGCCGGAAATTGCTTTTGCTTCCTGAAAGACAGGCCCGGAAACGCAGTTTCCCCACAGTGGCAAACAAGCGGGCGGAGGAGGCGGAGCAGGTCAGCCTGGCAGCACTAATGCTAATGGGGGAGAAAAAGCGATGGCCACTAGTTCTTTTTCAAAAAAGAATTAATCACACGAAGAACACTAAGGACACAAAGAACGGCAACGGCAAACGACGAACGGCATACGGCAAACGACTTTTTTTACGTATAAGCCCCCGCCGGCCCCACACTTTTTCCTTGCGGAAATATCGTCAATCGCCACTTCCTTTCCTTCGTCATTTGATATTGGGTGTTGGATATTCATTCTTTTCGCACATCAGGCCCGGAGGGCCGCCTGCAACAATAGCCCCGGGCGGCCTTCAGTCCCCCGGGGATGGATACCATGTGGTGGCAATTTTACTGACTTCTATTGACATGGATCCGTAAAGCTGATATTGTGATGAATGCTTTCTGCGAACCATGATTTGCAAATTCCACGGGCTCGTGTTTCTTTTGAAAAAGGTGGGAATATCCTTATATGATCGATCAATCGCTCTGTCTCAAGTGGCTGGCCGATTGGGCGAAGTTCAGCGAACAATGGTGGTACGACATCCCCGGCAGCACGCAATGGGGCTGCTACGGCAGCGGCTACAACGCATGGGGCGTGCAGACCAACCAGAAGTACCTCGCTGCCATGGCGGTGCTGGGCACACATGCGGATGCGCCGGACGATTTCGACAGATCCCGGGCGCTTGAGCGGGCGCTCAAGGCATTGCGTTTCTCGCTGGCCAGCCATCTCTGCGGTCCCGCCAGACGCACAGACGGAACATCATGGGGCCATACATGGATCAGCGGCCTGGGGATTGAACGGATGATGCACGCCGTCCAGCTGCTCCGGCCGCACCTGACCGGCGATGACCGGCTTGCGCTGTACCGGATGCTGACAAGCGAGGCCGACTGGATCTGGCAGGACTACCATCGCGGCCGGCACCGCGGCGTTTTCGGCGACCGCTGGGATGCATCCGGCAAAAACGCACCCGAATCCAACCTCTGGAGCGGAGCGCTGCTCTGGCGCACCGCCGTGATGTACCCCGACCATCCGAACGCCGAAAGCTGGCGCGAATGCGCGCACCGCTATCTGATCAACAGCATCAGCGTCCGTTCCGACGCGGACGATGAACGCATCGTGGCGGGCAAAGCGGTCAAAGAATGGTTCGAAGGCGAAAACTTCTTTGACAATCTGGCTCTCGACCATCATGGCTACCTCAACACCGGATACATGGCCATCTGTATGTCCAACGCCGCCATGCTCCATTTCGACCTCAAGGCCGGAGGCTTCGAACGCCCGGAAAGCCTCGACCATCACCAGCAGGAGCTGTGGCAGACAATCAGGCGACTGCTTTTCCAAAACGGCCGGATCGCACGCATAGGCGGGGAAAAGCGTGTGCGCTACGGCTACTGCCAGGAGTACCTGCTCCCCTCGTTGATGTACGCCGCCGACCGGTTTGGCGAACCACACGCAGCCGCCCTGGCCGGAGGAATGCTGGAGATGATCCAGCGGGAGCGCGAATGGTCCGGTGACGGAGGATTCTTCAGCCGGCGGCTGAAACGACTGCAGGTCGAGAACCCCTATTACTACACCCGCCTCGAATCGGACCGCGCCTGCGCGCTGGGCCAGCTTATAACCTACGCCGGCCTTGTGGAGGACGGTACGCAGTCCGGCGGTGGTGAAGAGTTCGAAGCCGGCGTCGCCGGCGGCTGGCACGAACCGGAACATGGCGCCCTCATGCACCGCTGCCCCACGCGATTGGCCTCGATGAGCTGGCGCGCCTACTCCCAAACCCAGGCGCTCTGCAAGCCCCCCGGCGAGAGTCACCTGACCGATTGGTCCCAGAACCTCACCGGAACAGTCGGCTTTGTGGGCCGCAGTCCCCTGTCCACCGCCGATCAGCGCCCCCACCGCCGTCTGACCGATTGCCACACCCAACCACTCGAGGGCGGGTTTGTGACCTGGGGCCGGATCGAGGAAGGCTGCAACCTCAAGATCGACGAAGGATGGTCCACCGACGCCGGACTCGCCGACCACCGGATCGCCATAGCGGCGCTGCCCGACGGCCATACGCTGGTCGGTTTGCAACAGGTCCGCATCCGCGACCGACGTGCCCTGGTCCGGGAAATCAAGGGGCTGCACCTGAATCTGGTCAACGATTTTTACAACAACGGCCGGCGCATCCTGACGACCGCCGCCGGGGACATGACGCTCAATGCGCCGGCCCCGCGTGATGAAGTGATCGATTTGCACAGCCCCTGGCTCAACATCGAAGGCCGCCTCGGCGTCGTCGGCCTCTACGGGGCGCAAACGCTGCACCTGCATCGCTGTGCGGAGCCCCGTGCGGGAAGTGAACCGATGCTCTGTTCGCTGAACGTGGAGGAGATCAACTGGCACTGCGAGGTGGGCATGCGTGCCGCCGATCCCGGCGAGGTGCTGTTGGATGTCGGATGGGCAGTGCTCTCGGGCGCAAGCATCGACCAGACAAGCCGTTGGGCCGAGCTGCACAACGATGCCTCAGAAGGAGCGTACGGGCGGAGGTCGGTCACCGTCCAGGGTCTGGACGGCAACCGGTATCTGTTCGCCGCCGACTTCAGAGAAGAGCCAGCCCCGCCCCGCAACGCAGAATCCCCCCGTCCGGATACGGCAACCGGCGACGCCGCCGGTGCATCGTTGCCGCCCGGCCGGGCCCGTCTCCAAAAACTCGATGGCCCGCATATTTCATAACTCTACGACAAGAATTATTATAAACGGCAGACAAGTTAAATGTTCAGTATGATTTTTGTGTGCAAGCTTCCGATACAGACTGCCCGGAGAGAACAATGGTTCCACAAAAAACGGCCAGCGAGGTCAAGCGATTGGCGGAGTCCGTGGGGTATGTTGACTGCGGAATCGCTTCCACCGAACCATTTACCGAATTTGCAAAAACGATCGATTGCAGGAAAGAACAGTTCCCCGAAGCGGCTCCGGAATACGAGCGATTACGGAGCCGTGCGTTCCCCCGGGAAAAAAATCCGTGGGCCGGCTCCATCGTAGTGTGCGTCCGCTGGTACGGGAAATACCGGATTCCAGAAGGGATATCGCCCGGAATCGGGCGCAACTACTTGTTCGATCGCCGCAACAAGGACTGCCCCGAAAACGATATGCCGCGTCGCATGAAGGCCGGCCTGCGGAAACTGGGACTGCGGGTCAGGAGGGGCGGTGTGCCCGACCGCCGGGCGGCCGTCCGCGCGGGCGTGGCCCGGTTTGGACGTAATAACTTTGTTTATACAAAGGAGCACGGTTCGTGGATCAACATCGAATCGTGGCTGATCGATAAGAAGCTGCCGGCGGACGAGCCCGACTCCACCCCCCTCTGCCCGGATTCATGCCGGCTGTGCATCGACGCATGCCCGAGCGGGGCATTGCAGGGCCCGTTCTGCATGCGTTGGGACCGTTGTGTGGCCTACCTAACTTACGCGGCGCCCGAACCGGTCGACGACCGGTTGTGGCGCACGATGGGACGGTGGGTTTATGGTTGCGACGATTGCCAGCTGGCGTGTCCGCTGAACAGAGGAAAATGGCGTCCTGAAGAACCGGCATGCTGGCTGGAGAACATCGCGCCCTTCCTCTCGAACGAAGCCCTGGCCACGATGGACGAAGAGACGTATCGCACGGTCGTTCACCCGGCCTTCTGGTATATCCCCCCGGACAACGTGGAGCGCTGGCGACGCAATGCCGCGCGGGCGGCCGGCATCCGGCCGGAACAGGCCGGGAGGCAATCCGGATAAGATAAACGATCCAACAACAGTATGATGGGCAGCTTTCTTCAGGGTATCAGGTTCTACTGTGTGAATCGGCGCCGGACATAACGGCGGTTGACCTGCCTGCTGCAGGCGTGAGCGAAAGCATTTCCCCCGGCCTCATTTGAATGAGCCCCGGCAGGGGCGTGACAACCTTCGCTTCCGGATTTTGTTTCGCCCCTTGCGGGGCTGGTTGTGTTGCATGTTCCCCCGGGCTCCCTCCGGTCACCCGGGGCTATTGTTGAGATCGGCCCTTCGGGCCTGAGCACAGGCAAACGGCGTTTGCCGGAAGGGCGGAAATTGTATTCTCTATCTCAATCCTATATAATAAAGTAAGTCCTCAGTGAACCACGTCTCGTATTCCGGGAAAAAGAGCCACAGATGAACACGGATAAACACAGATAATGAACTAAAAAGAAGGTTTTTTACATCTGTGTCCATCTGTCGTTAAAGCGTATTTATGAGTATGGACATAATTGTTGATGGCGAAAAATAC
>PUMZ01000086.1 GCA_003551565.1 Candidatus Brocadiaceae bacterium
AAAGAGTTCCTGATTGATAAAGGGTATAATCCCGAATTTGGCGCCAGGCCTCTACGCAGAGCCATTGAGCACTATATTGAGGATCCTCTTTCGGAGTCAATGCTTCGGGGCGAGTTCCAGGACAAAAACCTTATCCGCGTTGAAGTTCAGGACGAAGAACACCTGAAGTTCGAAGGCAGTAAAGCGGACAAGGAGCCTAAAAAACCCAAAGCCGGCGTTGCCGAGGAATAGTGAGTAATAACTTAACAGTGGAAAATAAAGATCATCAAGCAAATAGCCGCCGAAGTAAAACTGGCGGCTATTTTTCTGCTATTACCAGCATTTCAAAGTTTTCGGTTGAGAGGTTGTCGTTTCTACTGAAAGCTCCCAGCTTTGCCCCAAAGATATCAACTGTGGAAAAATTCAGTGACTTTAACAGCCAGCTTAACGATTTTTTTATAACCCCAGCCCAGGCGTTTGAGGTTATTGGAGATTGTCTGTAAGCTGCAACTGACTCTGCCAGAAAAATGCTCCTTAATTTCAGCAAGAGTTATATCACATCGGCTTTCAACAAGTTCATCGAGTTCTTTAAGCATATTGCCAACAGAAACCGGCTTTTGGGCACAATTTCATTGATAAGAGACTATATTCAAGCACAAACTCACGTCTGCTGCAAGCGCATAAAAAAAGCCCCGTGGTTTAACCCACAGGGCTTTTTCATATCAAGAAACAGTTGAGCGAGTCTTTAGCGAAAATGCCTGACTAAATAAACTCTATCCTTTAGAAAGGAGGTGATCCAGCCGCAGGTTCCCCTACGGCTACCTTGTTACGACTTAGTGCCAGTCATCAGGCGTACCTTCGGCGTGCGCCCCCAGGCGAACCTGGTTAGCCACACGACTTCGGGCACCCCCAACTTCCATCACTTGACGGGCGGTGTGTACAAGGCTCAGGAACACATTCACCGCGTCATTGCTGATACGCGATTACTAGCGATTCCACCTTCATGCAGGCGAGTTGACAGCCTGCAATCCGTACTGGGACGACCTTTATGAGATTTGCTCGACCTCACGGTTTCGCTTCCCTCTGTGGTCGCCATTGTAGCACGTGTGAAGCCCTGGGCATAAAGGCCATGATGACTTGACGTCGTCCCCACCTTCCTCCGGTTTAACACCGGCAGTCTCGTTAGAGTCCCCGCCATTACACGCTGGTAACTAACGATAGGGGTTTCGCTCGTTGAGGGACTTAACCCAACATCTCACGACACGAGCTGACGACAGCCATGCAGCACCTGTGCAAGTTTCACCCCGAAGGGCAGCTTACTCCTGTTTCCAGGAGGGCATCCAAGCATGTCAAACCCAGGTAAGGTTCTGCGCGTTGCTTCGAATTAATCCACATGCTCCACCGCTTGTGTGAGCCCCCGTCAATTCCTTTGAGTTTTAGCCTTGCGGCCGTAGTCCCCAGGCGGTCTACTTAACGCTTTTGCTTCGACCGTGACAGTGTCAGAACTCCCACAGTCTAGTAGACATCGTTTACGGCGTGGACTACCGGGGTATCTAATCCCGTTTGCTCCCCACGCTTTCGTACCTCAGCGTCAGAACAGGCCCAGTGCACCGCTTTCGCCACCGGCGTTCCTCTTGATATCTACGCATTCCACCGCTCCACCAAGAGTTCCATGCACCCCTACCTGCCTCAAGAAATGTAGTTCGCCGAGCAATTCCTCAGTTAAGCTGAGGGCTTTCACCCGACGCTTACATTTCCGCCTGCGTACCCTTTAAGCCCAGTGATACCGAGCAACGCTAGCCACCTTCGTCTTACCGCGGCTGCTGGCACGAAGTTAGCCGTGACTTCCTCTGGGTTAGATCAATCCGCCGAAACGGACTTTCTTACCCCTGACAGCGGTTTACACCCCGAAGGGCTTCATCCCGCACGCGGCGTCGCTCCATCAGGCTTTCGCCCATTGTGGAAGATTCGTTACTGCAGCCCCCCGTGGGGGTCCGGGCAGTGTCTCAGTCCCGATGTGGCGGGCCAACCTCTCAGTCCCGCTACCCGTCTTAGCCTTGGTGAGCCATTACCTCACCAACAAGCTGATAGGAGGCAGGCCGCTCCTGCGCCAGTAACCCTTTGATCAACAGCCTTTCGACTGATGACATTATTCGGTATTATCGTTCCTTTCGGAGCGCTATCCCGAAGCACAGGGCACGTTACCTACCTGTTACTCACCCGTTCGCCACTAGACTTATAATCGAAATCATAAGCCACGTTCGACTTGCATGTCTTAACCACGCCGCCAGCGTTCGCTCTGAGCCAGGATCAAACCCTTCAAGTTGAATCGTCGATTACCGATTTCTCGGTAAACTCCGAAAAGTTGCCGACACGCCGATAAAAGGCTTGTCGGACTTTGAAAGGTTTTGGAAAAAATGGCTCTATCACAGCTCGTCACTGATTTGCTGTGACGGCCGCACTTTCGCTAAAAGAATATTATTAAGGCTCAACTGTTCACTTGTAAAAGAGCTTTTCGACCTGAACGACAACAACGCCGCCTTGCCGACAAAAACCACATTGTACCTTTTTGAAAAGCTTCGTCAACAGGTAAATACAATTTTTTTTAATTTTATGAAAATAAATTGATTGAATCGTTCCGGGCATAGTCGCCCACGCCATCTCGCACCTTTGATTTACGCCGATCTCGGCCAAAGGTTCGAGCGGGGTATATTAACTCTATAAAAAATTATTGCAACACAAAAAACTGATTTTTTGCATAAAATTATTATTTCATTATAATCAGCCTGTTTTCCGGCATAGACTGTAACATAGTCAGGGAGTTTCAAATGGTAAAAACCAGCAGGTTGAGTATAAAAACCAAAGGTAACTGCGATATCATCAACATCACTGAGCATATCGAGCAAGCTGTCGAACAAGCGGGGGTTTCCGATGGTATAGTTTCCGTTTTCAATGTCGGTTCAACCGCCGGAATAACTACTACAGAATATGAGCCAGGCCTCGTTCAAACCGACTTAGAGGCCGCTTTCGAGAAAATAGCACCTCAAATGGGCAGCTATGAACACGAAAAAACCTGGCACGACGACAACGGCCATTCACATGTGAGGGCGTCCTTGCTTGGCCCCTCTATCACCGTGCCAATTATAGAAGGAAGTCTTACACTCGGCACATGGCAGCAGATAATACTAATAGATTTCGATACCCGAGGCCGAAACAGAACCGTTATTTGCCAGATTGTCGGCGAATAAATTTTTCTGAAAGTTCTCGTTGTTTTTAACGCCTTGACCTAAATCGGTTTATTTTATAATATATTTGTTTGGATAATTTTATTTCCTGTCTTTTTGAGCGAAAACGATAATGAGTATCGGCTGGCGGTCAATTACAATTCTTTTTGCGGCAATATCTTTTATAGCCTTACTGGGTGGTTG
>PUMZ01000302.1 GCA_003551565.1 Candidatus Brocadiaceae bacterium
CCGGTTCGAGTTCGGGCATTTCAATCCCCTTTTCGTCGGTGAATTCAGCCAGAATCAGTTCGTCATAAGAAAGTTCATAGCCCCATCCAATATCCCCTATCTCCCCGTATGTCTCCATATCGAGGAACGATCCGATCAAGGCAGGGTGATCCACGCTGACCCGCGCATGCATCAGTATCTGTTCTCGTTTCCACTCCCACAATGCGTCCTCATTGGGGCTTGTTGTACCGGCGACGAATCCGGAGCCGGCCACGAACGAGACATCGTCACGGGAGCGGCGGGTTCCTCTCATCCAGGCAACCGTTTTTATGTCATTTTTATCCGCCGCCGCGGCCACCCGGCGCAGCTTTTCCTCCCGGCGTGCCGCCCGGCGGGGCGTAAAAACGTTGAAACCGGCCTCTGCGCCCGCCCGTACGGCCTCTTCCGGTTCGATATGCTCCTCCAATACCTTATCGACCAGAATTCTCAGCTTGCCCTCCGGAAGGTTGTCCTCCGAGGCTGCCGCGGCATTGTCACCGCCAAACGAAAGAGACGGAACAGTCGCTGTCAGAACGCCTGACAGCAGGATTAAAATTAAAAAAAACACGGCAGCGCCGATTTATACCTTTCCCGATCATCAAAAACCTCCTTCCATAGAGTTAGAAAACAAATCGAAAAATCATCTGGTTTTTCATTCTTCAAAAAAACCGGGAGTGTTCTCCCAACTTCGCCTTTCCTGTCGGCATAACCAGTTGAAGGAAGAAATGAAACGGTCTTCCACAGAACGGCGGAACCGCACAAGTTTGAGCAAACTTCGGCGGCGTTTTTCGGGGGTTGCGGCTTCATCGGCAAATACCGACGCCGTTTCCGCGCACAATCGGGCATGGATCAGACCGTCTTTGAGGAACCGAACCCTTTCGGCATATTTCTGGTTGTCACTTTCAGAAGCGGCTTCGGCGGCGCGGGTGAGATAATGCCGTCCCTGGTCAAAGGCCGCCTGCTTGAACAGACGGTGACTCATCTTCGCATAACTTACGAAACGGCTGGCGCCGTACTCGCTCTTGGCCCGATCAATATCCTCTCTCAGTCCCATCGTATGGGCCTCCCAATATTGGAAATAACGCCTTACCTTGTTCGCAGCCGGGCCGAAAGCGCTGTAATATTCTTCGAGCAGTTCATCTGTTTCGTCATAGGGTCGCGTGTGAAGCCTGGCCAGCAGATACAACTGGGGACCCTGGGCTGCCCACTGCCCCAGAAGTGAATCAAAATCGGTTGCGATCATGCCATGTCGTGCGTGGTGCCGGAAAGTGTCCGCAAACTGGCGTTTATAAACATGCGGCATAGCATAGCCGTCGAAGGTAAAATTCGGGCGATAATAAAGTGTAGCACCGAGTTCTCTCCAGCGCCGCCATTGTTCCTTGACCCAGCCCTGTTCCTCTTCCATACGCGGAAACCACCAGGTAGTCCACGGGACGAAAGCGATCACAATATTCTGATGCAGTTCCAAATCCTCCTTCGGAGCCGCGAAATAATTCATGTAGGCTAAAGCTGTCACTACTGCATCCGGATCAATTTCAGCGGCTTTTTCATATACTGCTTTCCAGAAACGCGCATATCTCGGACCTGCATTCAGGGGGCGGTGTGCCCTTTGTATATAAGGCGCCATCCGTTCGACTTCTCCTTCGTCCGGCCCGGGCTCATCCCATGCCCTGCATCCCTCACAAACGCACCGTGCCCACGAATTGGCCTCTCCCAGATGAATGATGACTGTTTCCCCGGGTCTTTCGTTTCGTTGCCGCTTCCAGAGCCGGATGATCTCCTCGTGCAGTTCTGAATTAGATACACACATGGGAGTTTGACCGTAACGGTCCTGCGAAGAATGGCCCCGTTCACCGTCGGGCGACATGGCGAACCACTCGGGGTGTTCTTCCCCGTAGCGGCGCCACCATCCGGCGAATCTGTGGGCGGTATAGGGACGCGGGTCGTCGCTGCGCCCCATACGATGGCGTCTGAGAAATACGGTTTCGGCCTCCTGATATGCCTTCTCACCCGCTTCACTGAAACCAAGCCTCGGATCGTTGTGCCGCCTCATCTGCCGGAGCCTGCGCCGCTCGAACCGTGGCTCCACCTGCTCATCCCATTCATCGAAAACCAGATGTTCGGCCCGTGGAACGTAAGTTCCAAGTTCTCCGGGCCAGACCCAGCGCACTCCGAGCTCCCGTTCCAGCAGTTCGTAAACCCCCCACAGAGTGCCCGACCACATATTTTCGGTGTCAAGCGGATCGCCGGGTTTGTCCTTTCCAACTATCAGAATAGCATCTTCCAGACTTTGGATTATGGCCGTCTCGGCGCCAAGCGTTTCAGAATCCACTCCGGCTTTGCGTGCAGCATTGGTATCCCCGACGTATATCCGGAATCGCCCGTTGTCCTCTTCTGCTGCATCCGATTCCTTCCTGATATCGAGCCGGACGTCCGTTGCCAGTTCAATATGCCGGACCAATTCTTCGGCGGCATAGCGCGCGATTTCCTCCGGCTCATCCGGCACCACAACGAGCGCAGCAGGCCGACGTCCTCCCACTACTTCAGCGTAGTTCACCCCCATAAAGCCCGGCATAACCGGTAAAAAAAGCAGGGCCGCAAGCATCCTGAGCCTCCTTTGTTTTCTGCATGGGTGCTTTGCACGGAAATTGAGGGACATGAGCAGCGGCACCGATCCGCCGCCGGAGCCTCCCGTCATAAAACAAGGGATAAACAGCATAAATACCATTAAAAGCCCCGCCAACATTATCTCTTCCATGATATCATTATCCTCCTGAATCTGTCGCACGATAACCGGTATCTGCGGATGACATCTCCATATACTCTTCGATACCAACGCTTTGTCTATTCGATTCCGCCTGATCAAGCATGGGGTGCCACTGCTTCTTATCGTTTTCACCCTGTGCGGGGGATTGTGCAAAAGGCTCGAGTCCGGTCTGAAACTCCCGGCAAAAAGCAGTATAACATGGGTATGCCGGGAAGACCCTGTTTACCGAATACCTGCTAGTGCGCATAAGGGATTTGTTACGTTAGACCGGACTCAGGGGTCACTGAAGACTTACGTTTACGCCCCTGGAGGGGTCGCTGCAGGATATTGTTAATCTCCGGCAGGCATTTATCACTCCAGCAGTTCGTCGATATTATCCGCACAAACAACCACGGGCTCCTCTTCCCGCCCGGGCCGTATCAGTGCGGCGAAAAGCAGGCCGTCCCGGATATATTCGCCGACAATATCTGCGTCGTAGTCACTTGCCGTAAGATCGGCCGCAAAAAGCGGGACGTTGTCCCAGTCGAAGCAGTTGAGGTACTCCAGGTCATAATAATCACCGTCCTCCGGCAAGCCGACTAATGATACGATAAGGTCCGGCGCCCGCGCTTCGTA
>PUMZ01000402.1 GCA_003551565.1 Candidatus Brocadiaceae bacterium
GTTCCACCTCTGAAATAACCAATCCGGGTTCGCCCTCCGGACGGCGGAAGTAGCGCCTGAGTTCGAAGGTGAGTTCCTTTACGGTAAGCCCCAGCGCTTCTATTTCATGTTTGGGGGCTATATCGTAATGGGGGGGGCCCTCTTCGATTACGAACTCTTTCTCTATACGTTCTCCGTCGTCGAAAAGTTCAGCCACAACGGTTTTTCCGATACCTATATCTGTAAGAGTTTTATTGAACTCACTAGCCGCACCTGGCCAGGGTGGAGGGATTTGCTGGAAGTATTCATCCGGCACCTGATCGAGCTGATCCCATGGAAATTCCATGCCGAAACGGTCATCCCTGGCCTCCACACTTATGGGCTGGGGGGAGCCCGGGATGCGGAGCCGCATAAGTGCCATTCCGCTTTCCAATCCCGCCTCTTCGGCCGGGGAATCTGGGAAAACGTGTGATATAAGAGCACCGCTGCGCCGATATCGATCGAACTCATCGGTTACACCAGCCATTTTGGCCATCTCTTCGGTCAACTCCTGCAGTTCAACACCCAGCCAGCCAAGCCGGCCCTCCTTTTCTTCACTTACCGGAACGTTTGCGATATCGCTGTGTGCAGGCAGGTTCTTCAGTACCGGGCTTAGATATACACTGCCGGTTGCAATCTGGTTGCTTGAGGTGTGTCTGAAAGACGTGCCCGCGGTGGGATCGCGGCGGGAAAGCGGCATAAGAAGCAGTCTGCCTTCCGGATCAAAAGCAAACAGTTTGTCACTGAGGCCGGGGAGCTGAGGGATGAGCTGACGGCGCCAGCCGCGTTCAATGTCGTTTAGCCTAACGTGATTTTTCCTGCTCACCCTCCTGTTTCCTGCCATATTAACGAGTACGGATGGCAGGAAAACATAGCGCAGTTCCAGAAGTTCCTCATCGTTCAAAGGGCTCAGTTCGACCCCGGCTTCCTCGGGTATCTGGCGAAGTTCAGCCACAAACGCACCATAATCCTCCAGTGTAGCCGCAAAATCGGCTTCGATACTTTCATCGCCGGGCAGGAAGGCACGTATCCGCTCGAGCCTTGCAGTAGTGCGCGGACGCAGCTCAGCCAGTACAATCAGCCGGCCGTCTTTCAATATAACTCCGAGTTCCTCCAGTTCTGTCGGTGCCTCATCCCTGCTGTGGGAGATGGAAAATCTCGTACTCTTATCCTCGGCCCTGGGACTTCTGAAATCCAGTTTCACCCTAACCACGGCGGCCCGGGCAATATCGGATACGGTTTTGAGCCGCGTTTCTCGCTCCTCAGCATTTATCCACTCCCAGTCCCCCGGGTCCTGTTGCCATCCTTCGGCCGAGAATTCGCTTTGAACAACAGCTGTGGCTGCCTTTCCGGCAGAATCGACTATCAGGGAGGGGGCGGGGGCCGCCAGAACCTTCTCGCCGGTATCGGGTAGTGATGGTGTGGTGGAGAAAGGTGCGCTGCGGATAAGCCAGCGTCCGTTGTGTTCCCTGTATGTTACCGCAAAGAGTGGCCCATCCGGAACGGTTTCAAACTTAAGGTCGGAGGTTTCTGGCAGAGGTTCTTCAAGTTCTATAACCACTGCCGGATGCTTTAACGCCCATTTCGCAGGCGTTCCTTCTCGCTCCTCATTTCCTCTCTTAACCGTTATTTTCTCAACGAATCTCGGATGGATGAGTGGTTCGGGCACAAGGACGGTTGAGTCCGAGAGCAGGAGGCCCGGCAGCACGGCCGGTCTTTCTTCCCGGATAGCTGAGGATGCCCGGTTTACGTGATAACGTCCGCAGTTGGGACACTGTCCCCGCCAGCCGGGTGCATCCGGGGGCTGACCCTGATGGAATTGCAGATGGTAATGGACCTGTACCATATGGGGTCTGAGGCCGGCAAGCCCTTCTTCGGTGATTTCATCGGCTTTCAATGACGCCGCTGAGAGAAGCACTGCGGCGGCCATCACGCTAAAAAACAATCTTTTTCCGGTCATAATTTTCCTCCCATCATTTGGGTTAAGCTTTTTTCACCTTTCTTTGATAGAGTGTAAAGAAGTGATAAGTTGAATGCCGTATGCCGTTAGTCTTTTGTTGTTTTTCCGTACTGTTAATTTTTTTCAGGCTTCGCCCTGAAAAAAATTAGTCCCTCGAATAATCCCTTGCAAATGAAAGCACAAACTGTCGCGGACGGCCGCTGCGCAGCACATGCACAAGCAACCTCGTGCGCTCATCAATTTCCTCCATAGCTTCATCGTATGCTTTTTCGATATCCCGGATGGAGTTTATTACCCTGTCGCCTATTTGCAGAATGATATCGCGTCTTTGCAGTCCGGAGGAGGCGGCATTTCCGGGCCGTTTCAGGCCATAGATATACACTCCCTCTTCGCGATAGAAGTGCAGCTCCGGATCCGCATATCTGTTTATTGCCTTAACGGTAAAATCCCACCTCGGGCAGTCCAGTTCTTCGCCTTCGACATCGCCTTTTGCCCTTGGAACGATCTCGATGTTAAAAACTTCTCCGTCCCGCCTTATGGAGAGTTCTGAGGGCGTGTCTTTGGCGAGCAGGGCAAGGGTGCGACGGACCTCGGGGAGTTTTTCTTCATACAGAGCGTTAATCGGCTTTCCGTTCAGTGTAAGCAGCCGGTCTTTGGGCATGATACCGGCCGCCTCGGCCGGGGAATTCGGTTCAATATCCGCCACCACAACCCCCTCTGTGCCCTCAAAGTATGTATCCCTCTGGAAATCCCGTATGGGCTGAAGCTCCAGCCCGGTCCAGCTCCATCTTACCTCCCCGTGTTCCTTAAGCTGTGGCAGCAAAGTGCGTATGGTATTGGAAGGCACGGCAAAGCCTATATTACCCCCGAAGAGTATGCTCAGGGTGGTAATGCCGACCACTTCGCCGTCGGTATTTATAAGCGGCCCGCCGGAATTACCGGGTGAAATCGAGGCGTCGGTCTGGAGCCACAGCGAATATCTGCTATGTTCCGGAAGATAACGGTTGGAACAGGCTATGATACCTATGGAAACCGAGCGGCTCATGCCCCATGGGGCGCCCATAGCCATAACAAAATCCCCTTCCTGCAGCACATCGGAGTCGCCGAGTTCGGCAAAGGGGAGGGGTGGATCATCATCCGGGAGTTCAAGCTTCAACAAAGCCAGATCGACATCTTTGTCTCCGCCGAGCAGACGGGCGTTAAAATGCTGTCCGTCGGAGAGCTGGCATCGGATTTCCACTGCTTTTTCGGCAACGTGCCAGTTTGTCAGAACATACCCATCGGGGCTGATTATGACTCCGCTGCCGACCGCCTCCCTCTGTCCCCTTTCTCCCCGTTCATGGGTTTCGCTCACGCATTTAATAAACACCACGGCGGGAAATACATCTTTCCTCGCTTCCCGGATGACCTGCCGAAAATCCA
>PUMZ01000306.1 GCA_003551565.1 Candidatus Brocadiaceae bacterium
ACTGTTTACCCTCCAATAACGGAGGCGGACATGATAGGAACTAACCTCTCGTTAAATGCCGATTATGTGCCACATGGCCGAATCGATGTGCCAGTTGACACTACCCCGCATATTTCATAAATCAAAGACAGCGGCGTTTGCTTTCTGCCGCATCCGCATCACGGAACGCGTGAAATAAGCGCGCTATCTGCTGGCCGGATTGATCGGGCAATCTGCCTGCAATTACGCATTTCTTCCGGGTATCATGAGAAAGCATCCGCCCGTGCGGGCGCCGGTTCGGTGATATGAGTTGCGAAAAACTCCGGTTCGGGAACCACAGGAAGAGTTGTGGTACGGAGGGACGGTCGGCGAGCGGGACAGGAGATGGGAAAAAGCCTGCATGAGCGGCGACGGGATGCTATCGGGCACGGCTTTTTCCCGTCCGCGCCTCAATTATTGGCCCGGATGCAAAGTATAAGAACGACAAATCTACGGGGCAACTAACGACATACCCGGAATCCGATGGAGCTTAACTGGTAATCGGGCGTGAGCCAGAGGCGGTAAGACACAGTAGAGAAGTCTTCGTCATTGATCCAGCTGCCGCCACGGAAGACACGACGGTCGACAAGTGCCGTACTCGTCCAGTCCCATACGTTACCCGCCATATCGGCCATCCCGTAGCCGAATGTGCCGAAATGCCCGACCGGAGTCGTTCCGTACTCTGCAAACTCATGCGAGTCGTTGCCGGAGTCATTGGCAAGATACACATCTCCATCTTTCAGTGAGCCGCCGGTGGCATAGGTGCGGTTGTCGTTGTAATTGGCCACCGACTCCCACTCCCATTCCGTGGGCAGCCGCCAGCCGTAATACTCCGCAAACGCCGTTGCGCCATACCAGCTCACGTACGTGACCGGATGATCCTCGACCCCGCTGTCCACCGTGAACACCCCGTCGCTATGGCTGATCCGGGAAGCGCCGCCGTTGTTTGCGCCTGCGGCTGTCGAGCCCGGTCCGTCGAGCCGGTAGTAGTCCTCGCCTGCATACTCGCCGGTTGTGCCCCTGACCTGATCGCCGTCAACCTCTATATCGCCCGAGGCCAGCGCATCGTTCAAATACTTTGCGTACTGCGCGTTGGTTGTCGGATAACGGCTCATCTTGCCGGTGAATCCGACCTGGGCGGGACAGTTCTGCGCCGGATAATCTGCATTTGAATCCGGTATGTCAACCCAGGTCATGTCGGGTTCGGAGGGGGCGGGAGCAGCTGCTTGCCATGCGATAATGCCGTACCAGGCGCCTCGTCCCGGCGTTATGATGTCGCCTCCATAGGCGCTCTCTCCCGGAACGGCCACATGCATCTGAATGTAAACGGTATCACCATATTCTATGCCCCGCTCTTCAAGCGGTATGGCAAACTCGCAATGTTGTGGATAGTAAACATATTCACTCCTGTAAGGAGCCCTCCCGGGCGGAAGCCTCCGCCCGGGGTCCTCGTCCAGTACATACAGGTGTGCTTCACGCATATTACGGCCGTCGGTTTCCAGCGTCACATACAGATAATCAGCGTCGTTATCAACGGAAACCGTTCCTATGACAACATTGCGTCCTGCAGTTAACGGAAATTCTTCTTGTGCCCGTGAGCTTGGAGAAGAAAGCGTTAAAGCCACCGCCACACAAAACGCAAACACCGCCACCTGCACTTTTGAGATGTTTCCGAAGACCATATTGTAATCCTCCTCCCATAAAGATCTACAGTGTGAGTCTGTTACGAATCACGGACCTCTCACAGGGGATCAAATTTGCCGCCGTTGAGCACTCTGCGGCTGATAATGTCAGTATATATGCCGGATCAAAGCATATGCAAGTTAAGTGCTGCACCGTGCTGCGGCCGGAAGGGAACGACTTCATGCTGTAATTGCGGATCTGCAAGCCGGACCTGCACCGGGATGATTTTTCCTGCCTTCAAACAGCTTTAACCGGTCTCCGGAACATTGATTACGCCCACCTCTATACTGTCATCCCGGGGAGCAAATCCCGTTCCGGACAACCAGCCCGGGGGCAGACATCTCCGGTGGATGCGGCTTCGCCATCGGAAATTGGGGGGGGGAAATGTTTGCATTGAACCGTGCATTTCACTTTTTTGACCGCAACCGCGAAGGTCTTGCTTCCGAAAGCCCTCGTATAACGGAAGAAAGGAGCGAAATCCTGGACGCTGCAAGAAGCAGGTGCGAGTGGGGGGGTTGTTTTTTTCCCCTGAAAACGGCTGCAAGGGCAATCGAAGCACGGACGGCATCAGGCGCCGGCACCCTGGCCGTATTCCAGGCACACTCCATCATCGGCCAGTTTTCCCCGGAGCCTTGCCGGATCGAGGCGAGGCGTGGTTATGTTGTCGAGGGCACACAGGGCTGCAGCAGTGCCGGCGCCCTGTCCCTGCCCCATGCAGCTCACGGTGTTGCGCGTTGACATATGGGCGTCCCATTCGGATGTTATCATCATGCCGGCCACAAGCAAATTGTTGAGTCCTTTTGGCTGGAGCGCTCTGTAGGGGATGCCGTAGACTCCCCCGTTGCGTATTGTCAGTCGCGGAGCGCAGTCATGAAAGCCGTAAAGCATTATTTCGTCATCAAAACGGCGTCCCGCGAGGACATCTTCGCTGCTGATGTCGTATTCGCACTCAACGGTGCGTCCACGGCGGATGCACAGGGATGGACTTGACCGGGCAATAAATGCTTTTTCGCAGCCCGGAACGAATTCTCTGATCAATTCCAATGCTTTATACTGGCGTTTGCGGAGCTCAATTTCCGCAAGCGAAACAGCATCGCGGTTGGTAGGGCTGACCGGCATCTTGTAATTGAGCTTGATAAACATAAAGTAATCGTCGTGGACGCTGGTGGTGATCTGCGAGAAACCCATCTCGGACGCCCTTCGGGCGTATTCCGCAGGGAGCTTGCCGGGATCGGCATGAATCCTGACAATACGTCCGCCGGAGCCGCTCCGGTTCCCCAGAGCAAGCTCCCTGACCGCACCGCAGTCCTGCATGAATTGATAATAGCCCTCTATGCTTACTCCACCCACACCGACGCTGTTCGCAACCGGATAATCGTTAAGTTCCACATAGCCGGCTCCCGCATGTGCTGACAGGTCCCCGATACCGGTGCAATCGACAAACATTCCGGCCGCAATCACCTCACGGCCCGAACGGCTCTCGCAGGTCACATTGTTGATGGTTCCGTCTTCAACCTCGGCCCCGACCAGCATGGTATTCAGGCACAGCCTGACGCCGGCTTCTTCGAGCATTTTAAGGGTCATCAGCTTGTAGAGTTCCGTATCTATCGCGGTACATACGGAATCGATGTCAAAGCCGACCTCCACCTCTGCGTGTCCGTTTGCACCGCCGAC
>PUMZ01000144.1 GCA_003551565.1 Candidatus Brocadiaceae bacterium
CATCGGGATGAACTTAAGGGCGCGGCAGCGTCCAGGAGGAAGGGATAACCGTGAACCAGAAACGACGGATGACGATTCTTGCCGTTACGATGCTCGCCGCGCTTCTTACCGGCCCCGCCGGGTTATTCCCGGCGCCCGTTCGCACCATTGACACCGGATTCGTTTTCCATGAAGCGGGCTAGCGGAGATCTGAAAATGGCGGGCTGCCCGGAGTGTCGACTGGGAGCGTGGCCAAAAACCGGGCTCGTAGTGGGCGCTTTCAGGCCTGCCGGCAGGCAGCCGTCCCTGAGTCAGCGTCGTGTTTTCCGGAGTCCGGAGCCCCTGCAGGGGCTCACTACGAACCTGTTGTAATCTTTTCGGCCAGTCTTTTGGCCAACGGATAAAAACCATCAGGGGTAACGGTATGGGTGAGAAAATCCTCAGCTGGGGCATCATTGGCTGCGGCGACGTGGTCGAAAAAAAGAGTGGACCTTCGATCCTGCTGGCGGGGAACAGCCGCATTGTGGGCGTCATGCGCCGCGAAGCGGAAAAGGCACGTCCTTTCGCACAGGAACACGGCATTCCCCTGTGCACCGACAGTGCCGAGACCATCCTCCACCATCCGGAGGTGGACATCGTCTACGTAGCCACGCCTCCGGTCCACCACAAAGCTTATGTTCTTGCGGCCGCGGCGGCCGGCAAACATGTGCTGGTGGAAAAGCCCATGGGGATGCATGCCGGCGAGGACGAGGAAATGGTCGACGCTTGCCGGGCCGCAGGCGTGGAACTGTTCGTGGCCTACTACCGCCGTTTCCATCCTCAGGTGATGAAGATGCGGCAACTGATCGGGCAGGGAAGCATCGGCCGGCCGGTGCTGGCGAGTATCGACTACGCCCAGCCCCCCGCGCCCGATACCGCCTGGGGCGGCGGGTGGCGCGTGCAGCCGGCCGTGAGCGGAGGAGGACTGTTTGTGGACGTGGTCAGCCACCGCATCGATGCCATGCTCTCGCTGCTGGGCGCGCCCGCGGAGGTAATCGGATGCCGCGGCACCTTCTTGCCGGGCAGCGACGTGGCGGACGTCGTCACGGTGGCGCTGCGTTTTGAGAACGGCGCCCTCTGTGCTGTGTGCGGCGATTTCGCCACGGGACGCTCCGCCGACCGGTTTATGATCGCGGGCACCGAAGGAGTGATCGGGGCGGAACGTCTCGACAGCCACGCCTTCACGTTGCGCCGTGGCGACGAAAGGGAAGAATTTGCCTTCGAATGCGATACCGCCCCGCACCTGGGACTGATCCGTCACATCGAGCGCGCGCTTGCGGGGCAGGTGGCGAACGCGTCGTCCGGTCGGGCCGGGCTGCTGACGGACCGTGTGCTTGACGAAAGCCTGTCAAGGAGGGCAGGGATTGGAGCATAGCCCGAACATTCCACGCGTTTTCAGTGGTGCATCTGTAGCAAATGTCAAACGCCGCCTGCATGTG
Organism: Candidatus Brocadiaceae bacterium; assembly: GCA_003551565.1. Taxonomy (GTDB): domain Bacteria; phylum Planctomycetota; class Brocadiia; order SM23-32; family SM23-32; genus PUMZ01. The sequence continues at coordinate 1,458 of PUMZ01000144.1, forward strand.
CGGGGGCACACAGATCAGGTGCTGAAAGTTGGCCTGAAGCTTTATGAGGGGGCTTCGGAAAGTTTAACGTTTGGTCAGCTAAAGGAATGCAACGGGAATGCGGAATAAATGGCTCGATATCTGTTACCACAGCTACAACGCGCGTGAATTCGTGAAATCGGACCCGGTCCAGGTGCTCTACCACTTCGAGGATCCCCTTGAACGGGAAGTGGCGGTGCTGCTGACTTCCTCGATTGCCTATGGACGTGTAAAAAGCATACTTAACTCCGTCCATACTCTGCTGGGCCGGCTCGGATGGAAACCACACGCGTTTTTATCCGGGGCGTCCTCCGGGGAAATCAAAAAGTTATGTAAAGGGTTCCGGCACCGTTTTACAGGGCCGGAAGCGATGTTTCAGCTGCTTGAAGGAACCAGTCGCCTTTTGCGAAATTACGGAAGCCTTGAAGCTTTTTCCCGATCAAGATGCGTAGAAAACGAACTCACATATGCCGGAATCATTTCGGATCTTGTCACTGAAATTGCCGGTCAACCCGATGGTATTCCCCACCTGCTGCCCTCCCCTGCGGGCAACAGTGCCTGCAAAAGACTCTGCCTTTTCTTCCGGTGGATGGTCCGCAGGGATGAAATCGACCCCGGCGGCTGGGACCGGCTCGACCCAGCCGGCCTGATCATACCCCTGGACGTGCATATGCTGAGGAACTGTCAAAAACTCGGGATCATCTCGCACCGGACCCCAAGCTGGCATGCCGCCCTCAGCGTAACCGAAACTTTTCGCCGCTTCTCTCCCCATGATCCTGTCAAGTATGATTTTGCCATGACGCGGGCCTCGATGTTCGATGATCCGATTTTAAACCATATCCGAACTGAATTTCGGTGAGTTACCCGGGAGTACCTTGCGATGCAAAACCAATCCGGTATAATATTGCACTGGAGCCTCCCATACCATTGTTTACGAGGGCGGAAAACAATGTTTTCCTTTCTCTAATTTCCAGGAGGGAATTGAGGTGATGAGACCTGTCTTTGCCGGGCGCATCCCTCTCGCTTTCGTCGGCCTTACGACCGTTCTGTTTCTTGCGGGCTGCCCGGAACGCAGAGTGCCCTTCACCCACACAACGGAATTCACGCGCGAGGAACCGCAGTGGGTGTTCGAGGGAGCTGGTCCGGGGACGCTCAACGGTGACGACGTCCTCATGGCCGTGGGCGTGGATGCCCATGCCATTGATTACCCCACGCGTTTGGAAAAAGCGGTGGATGCAGCCCGTCAGCGGCTGAAAAACGAAATACAGGCCTTCGTCGCCCGCAAGGAGCAGGAACTCCTTAAGGCTTTTGATCCTCCGGACGATCTGATACCGATCTTCCAGAAGGCATTGGAGGATTCCGCCGGCAAAACGGCGGAGCAACTCGCCGGTGAAGCGGAGCCGGTCGCAACTTACGAATATCTGCTCCGCCGCGAAGTCTTTGTCAAGCTCGCCGTCCCGATCGAAAAAGTAACCAACCACTACACCGCCACCGCAAGAGAACGGCTGAAGATGCTGATGGAAGAAAAAGTCAATAATCAGTGATCCCGTTTCGTTTCCACCGGGCCTGATCCGGTGAGAGAATCTTCGGAAATAACGTAACCCGCCGGGACCGTACGAAGAAAAAGGGGACCCCGTCAAGCTCGGGACATTGAGAACCTGTCACCACACATGTGGAAGCATTGGTCAGGGGGACGGCGTACGGAATCTTTTTATAACGTCTTCACTGACAATTTTTTCCTGCCCGAACTGCCAATACACAACCGCCCTGTATTGGTAGATGGCGCCGGGCTGAAGGTTTCTCAGATAGCCGTAGAAATTGCGCGGCGCCTCCCGCCGGCTGATCGTGAAAGGGGGTGATTCCATCCACTGTTCTTCGCCTTCCCGGCGGTATTTGATGAACCCATTGACCGATGAGCCGCCGCCGGTGTCCAGAACCCGGCCTTCCGCCTGTGCCCATTCAGGCGTTTTGAGCGCGACGCCTTGCGTTATGACCTTTGGGGGGGCGGGGGCCGGGGTGGTCAGTGTGTGCGAAGCACTGATGCCTTTCAGCGTATCGTCGTTTTGGTCGACCGGTCTTGCAAGGGCCATGTATTCGTAGGTGGTTTCCGGACTCAGACCGGTGAGATAACCGGGAAACGCTTCCGGAATGTTCCATCGTTCGATTATGCGTGGCGACGTTTCCCGCCACTCCTCCTCTCCCGTCCTGCGGTAGCGTATGACAACCTCCGCCGCATCGACATCCCCCATGTCCGTGACTTCCCCCTTGATCCGGGCCCAGTTATGCTTTTTATCGATCACCGGTCTTATTTCAACCGTTGGGGGTTGAGGAGCGGGTCGTCCATACCCGGCGAAAGCTTCCGGGAGAGTAACATGCTCTTTTCCGGAAACAACGGTTGAAAAAAACAGCCCTAAAAACAAGACAACGCCTGTGCGAATTGGTGTGTTATGCATCATCCATTCCCGTCCGATTGTTGGAGGTTTCCGCGAAATCATCTAAAAAGACATAGCCGCAGTCTTAATTATACCCGAAATCCGACAGATATCAAACGTTGAAGCCCAGCAGATGTGCGATATCTGTTTTGCGCTCCCCCTTTCCGCGTGCAGGATTCAGTTTTTGAACTGTCCGTCCCTTGAGAGCAGCAGCGCTATCCAGCGTGTTTCTTCGATGTTGTAAAGTATGATTATTACGATAACGGTTATGGGAACGCAGAGAAACAGTCCCGGCAGTCCCCAGATAATTCCCCAGAAGACCAGTGAAAAGATGATCAAAAGGGGGCTGATGTTCAGGGACTTTCCCATCAGAGCGGGATCCAGCAGATTGCCGATAACAAACTGGAGGGCGCCGACGCCGCACAGTACGATGAAAAACGGGAGGTAACTCTCGAACTGTATCAGCGCCAGGAGGGAGGGGAATATGGTGGCAACGATCGAGCCGAGGTTGGGAATAAAATTGAGCACAAAGATCAGCAAAGCCCAAAACCCCGCAAAGTCAAGCCCTACGGCCCGCATGACGATCCAGCTCCCCAGCGCGGTCGCAAAGCTGAGGACCGTCTTGATACCGATATACCTGCGCACGTCCCTGTCAATGCGGGCTAAGAGACGGCTTAACCAGCGTTGCTTTTCATCTTCGGCGAATGCGGCTTTGAGTTTTTCGCTGAAATGGCGCTGTTCCAGGAACAGGAATATGAGGTAGATGGCTATCAGCCCTATATTGCCCAGCAGACCGGTAAACTCCCGCGCCAGCCTCTGCATCAGGGCCTCAATGTCGATCGCCTCGGTCAGGTGCGACAGCGCCGGCAATTCTTCGATCTGTATACCGAATGGAAGGTGTTCCAGCATCTCTTCCATTCGTTTCTGGTACTGCGGAGCGACGTGTCTGATACTCGACACGTTTGCGGCAACAATACCGGCCGCAAAGTTCAATACAAGTATCATTGCGGCCAGCGCCACAAACAACCTCAGCCATCGGGGAGCCTGCCATCCTTTTATGACGATCCGGGACAAGAGATGGTCCAGGGTGTTGAGCAGGTACCAGACCAGAATTGCCAGCACCAGCGGTATGATAAGGTTGGCGGCGACGATGAGGATATAAACCGCGACATAGGCGATAAGCAGCCCCGCGGCAGCGATCAATATCTTCGGAAAACCCCTGTCACTATCCATAGCTATGTATACTTTTAAAGATATAAAGCTCGTAACAACAGTCCGGCCGTCTCAGGCTTCCTCCCCCGCTGCCATCAGTTCGGTGTAATTGCGCGCCCCCACCGCCCTGAACAGTGCGTTGCCTTTGTGCAGGGTCTCCCGGTACTCCGAGCCGGGATCGGAATCGGCCACGATTCCGCCGCCGAACTGCATGTAGATGCGCCCGTCAATATGGAGCATGGTCCTGATAAGTATGTTGAGGTCCATCCTGCCGTGGAAAGAAATATACCCGATGCTGCCCGTGTAGATGTTCCTTGCCACGGGTTCCAGCTCCTCGATGATCTCCATGGCCCTTATCTTGGGAGCGCCCGTAATGGAACCGCCGGGGAACGCGGCCCGCAACAGATCGAACTCGTTGCATTGCGGACGGTGCAGCCGTCCGGTGACCGTGGAGACGAGATGATAGACCGTGGGGTAAGTTTCCAGCACCGCATGCTCCTCCACCCGCACCGAACCGTAGGAACAGACCCTTCCCAGGTCGTTGCGCTCCAGGTCGACGATCATCGCCAGTTCGGCATGGTCTTTCTCGGAACCGACCAATTCTTTTTTCATCCTCTCGTTGAACGGGCCGTCTCCTTCCGCCCGCGCCCGTGTGCCTTTGATGGGACGCGTGACGATTTTGTCTCCGTCCAAAAGGAGGAATCGTTCCGGCGACGAAGAAATGATGTCGAAATCCGGATAGCGCAGGAAGGCGGAAAACGGCGCGGGGTTGATGGAACGCAATCTGCGGTATATGTTGACCCCGTCTTCCCTGCACTCCCCCTGGAAACGCTGCGAGAGGTTGGCCTGAAAAATATCCCCCGCCCTGATGTAATCCAGCACCTTCCCGACAGCCGCCAGGTAGCCCTGCGGGGAGAAGTTGGAATCCAGACGGCAACCTCCGGGCGGGACGGGGGGGGGCGCCCCGTCCGCCGTCCGGCCGGCAAGAATGGCATTGCGTTCTTCCTGCAGATCACGGATGCCGTCGGCATCGTCACCGACCAGGTATGTGGCGTTCGCTTTATGATCGAAAATCAAAGCCCTGTCGTAGAAACAGAGCACGAACCTCGGCACGGGCAGGTCGTAGCTGCACAGTGACGGCAACGATTCGACGCTGTGGCGCAGGTCATAGGAAAAATACCCTATCGCTCCCCCGGCGAACGGCAGGGGAAAACCATGCGCCCCACGGAGGCGTCCCTTCTCGAACTCGTCCGACAGCACCCGGAACGGATTTCCGGCCTCCCTACGTTCGGTGCTGCTTCGGAGGTCGCTGATCACGACTACGTCGTCGCGGAGCGTTATTTTCTTATAAGGGGCCCAGCACAGGATGGAAAAAGCACCCCGAAGAGGGTCGTAGAGTGAGCTTTCCAGCAAGGCCGGATAAGGCCGGCCGGAGACCGCCTCCAGCCATCCGGCCGTCTCGGAGCTATCTGCAAGGCGGCTTACACTTATTCCGCAACATGTGGACTGCCTGCTTCTGGAGTTTTTTGCTGGATTCATGCTCCACTCATTATACTGTCTATCGTGCCCGAACTCAATCACGGGAGGCCGGGAGGCCCTGGGAGCGGGACTCGGAAGTTGTCCGACACTTCGGTTGGTCGCGGACCGGTCTCAGCCGACAGGAGTTTTCTGCGGACAACGGAGCAGATTCCATTGTGTTGTCAATCCCGGGATCCTCTGCGTTTGACGGCGGAAATTTGAAGTGTTATAATCGGGTCACATTTGACATGTTTGCTTTATGCATTGAGCGGATGCATGCTCTTCAGGTCGGCCCGAGCCTTCTCTCACCGGGCCGGGCATTAACATATAGTTATTCATTTGTAAGAATGCCGTCGTGCGTTGGTTGGTCAGCAGGGGACAACGCTTTATCTGGTGGTTCTTCCACCGGCCCTGTTCCGGTGGAAACGAACGGGGGGACACTGAGGGTTTACGTGCGTCGTGAACCGTATGGGCAGCATGGCAGGCTTTGACCTGTCGTATTCTGGCAATGACCGGAGGCGCGCATATGAAGATTGCTGTAACGGGCAAAGGGGGGGCCGGCAAGACCACGCTGACAGTCTGTATGTCCCGTTACCTGGCCGACCGCGGCCGGGACGTTTATCTTTTGGATGCCGATCCCGATGCCAACGCCGCACTCGCGCTGGGGCTCGGCAGCGAGGACCATCCCCAACCTCTGACCGAACTGAAGGACCTTATCGAAGAACGGACCGGTGCGGATTCAGGATACGGCAATTTCTTCAAACTCAATCCCAAAGTCGACGATGTGCCTGCGACGTATTCCGTCCTTGCTTCCGGAGTGCGCCTTTTGCGGACCGGAAGGGTCAAAAAAGGCGGAAGCGGGTGCATGTGTCCGGAAAACGCTTTCCTCAGCGCGGTTTTATCCCACATGTTTTTTGCCGATAAGGCGTGGGTGATTCTGGATATGGAGGCGGGCGTGGAACATCTTGGCCGTGCTACGGCGCAGGGAGTGGATGCCATGCTGGTTGTGGTGGAGCCGGGCAGGAGGAGCATACATACCGCGCATGAGGTGGCGAAGCTGGCGGCGGATATCGGTGTCGCGCATGTCGGCGCCGTGCTGAACAAGCTGAGGGGTGATGAAGCCGGCCGGATCGAGCGTGCTCTGGAGCCGGTGCCGGTTCTGGGACGGTTTCCCTACGACGAGGATGTGGCCATGGCCGATCTGGAGGGACGTTGTGCCTACCGGGGGACCGACGACCAGGTGCGGATCGTTGAAGGATTGCTGGAAAAGATCGAAGATTTCAGTGCGGCCGAAGCTGAAGGCGGCATGAAGGAGTCCACCGGGTCCACAAAATCCACGACGGAACAGGATAAAACTAACAGTTGAAAACCAGGAGGTTTGTACAATGCCCGATAAGAGCAAAAAAATTCGAAGTGTCGATCCCGCCGCGCAGCAGATGGTGGAGCACAGCTACGAAAAAGGCTTTACCCTGGCCTGGGACCGGTATGAGGCCCTTCAGCCGCAGTGTCAGTTCGGCACGCTGGGATTGTGTTGTAAAAATTGCATACTTGGGCCCTGCCGTATCGACCCGTTCGGCGAGGGAGCGGATTGTGGCGTTTGCGGGGCGACGGTGGATGTGATCGCCGCCAGAAACCTGGCGCGGCATGCCGCCGTGGGCGCCGCAGCGCATTCCGACCACGGACGTGATATCGTCCATACGCTCCGCCTTGCCGGCGCCGGGGGTGCGGAAGGTTATGAGATCAAGAACGAGACCAAACTGATCAAGCTGGCCGAAGAGTTTGGATTGAAAACGGACGGCAAAGATGCCGGCAAGCTCGCCCAGGAAGTCGCCGAGGTCGCCTATGCCGACTTCGGGCGTCAGGAAGGGCAGCTAAGGCTGGTCAGCCGCGCGCCGGAGGCCCAGCAGAAGATGTGGAGCGAGGCGGGCGTGACACCGACCGGAGTCGATGCGGAAGTTGTCCGGGCGCTGCATTCCACGCACATGGGCGTGGACAATGAACCGGAGCATATCGTCCGCACGGCAATAAAAACAGCTCTGGCGGATGGTTGGGGGGGAAGCATGTATGCCACCGATTTGAGCGATGTGCTCTTCGGCGCACCCGATCCGCTCAAGGCCCGCGCCAACCTGGGTGTCATCCGGCCGGAAGCGGTCAACATCATTGTGCATGGTCACGAGCCGACGCTCTCGGAAATGATCGTCGCCGCCTCGCAGACTCCGGACATGCTTGAGAAGGCCGCTGAAGCGGGCGCCGACGGCATCCAGATCGCCGGAATCTGCTGCACAGCCAATGAAATCCTGATGCGCCACGCCATACCGATCGCCGGCAACTTCCTCCAGCAGGAACTGGCCCTGGCCACCGGCGCCGTCGATGCGATGATCGTGGATGTGCAATGTGTGTTCCCGAATGCCGCTCAATATGCTTCATGCATGAGCACGCGCATTATATCGACCTCGACCAAGGCCCGGTTTGAGGGCGTTGAGCACGTCGAATTCGAGGAAAGCCGCGGGCTGGAGGTCGCCAAGGATATCGTGGGCCGGGCCATTGAAGCCTTCCAGGAGCGCGGCGATTCCGAGACGGTGGTTCCCGATGTGAGCGAAGAACTGGTGGCCGGCTATACTGTTGAGAGCATTTTCTCCACACTCGGCGGACGCTACCGCCCGCTGTTCCGGCCGCTCAATAACGCCATAAGGGACGGCCGCATCCGGGGCGTGGCCGGCGTGGTCGGTTGCAATAACGTGAAGATTACCCACGATGAGGGGCACCTGAAGATGGTCCGGGAACTGATCCGCAACGATGTGCTCGTGGTCCAGACCGGATGCAGCGCCATAGCGTGCGCCAAGGCCGGTCTGATGAAACCGGAGGCCGCCGAAGTCTATGCGGGCGAAGGGCTCCGGGAGGTCTGCCGCGCCGTGGGCATCGCGCCGGTGCTGCACGTTGGTTCCTGTGTGGACAACACACGCATACTGCTGGCCTGCGTCGAGATGGTGAAAGAGGGCGGTATCGGCGACGATATCTCCGAGCTGCCGGTAGCGGGCGCCGCGCCCGAATGGATGAGTGAGAAGGCTATCGCAATCGCGCTCTACGTGGCGGCAAGCGGTATCTACACGTGCCTGGGCGATTCGTTCCCGATCATGGGTGCGCCGAAGGTGCGCAACTACCTGCTCGACGGCATGGAAAAGGATTTCGGCGGGAAGCTCGCGTTCGAGAACGATCCGGTGCAGGGCGCCCGCCTCATGATCGAGCATATCGACAGCAAACGTGAGGCGTTGGGACTGGATGAGATGATGTATGAGCCGATTGAGCCGGTGGAAGAGGATGTGCGCGCCTCATCCCGTGCATGACGTCCGCTCAGTGCCCGCACAGCGTCCTTAGCATACCAACAGGGAAGGTGAAATAACAATGACAACGGAAAAAACTGAATCCGCAAACCGCGCAATAGAGGTCGATATCGAGCGGTGCATGGCCTGCGGAGCATGCGAGATGGCCTGTTCGGAAGGGCATCTGGATGATGGAGATTTTCTGGAAGCTATGATGGAAGAAAGGGCGCCGATGCCCCGGATAAAGCTGGTTGCCGCAGCGAGTGGCCGTCCGGTCCCGGTTCAGTGCCGGCACTGCGAGGATGCACCCTGCATCGCCGCATGTTCCACCCGGGCCCTCCACCGGGATGACGGGGGCAGAGTACTCTTTGTGCAGGAACAATGCATATCCTGCAGGGCCTGCGAAAGGGTGTGTCCCTATGGAGCGATTTCCTGGGACGAGCGCGAAGATATCGTTGTCAAATGCGATGTGTGCAGTGGTCTCAGAGAAAGTGAACAGCAGCCTTTCTGTGTTGAGGCATGTCCTACCGGCTGCCTCCGGACGGTCGTTGCAACTGAGTTGCACGGCACAGAAAGCGCCCGGCACTATGACTCTCTTCTCCGTGACGAGAGCCGTATCGGGAGAGCGGGCCCGGATATTCACTTCAGGATCGACTCTGAAATCTGCATATGTTGCGGTCGCTGTGCGCGTATGTGCCCGGTGGACTGCATAAGCGGCAAAGCGGGCAAGGCGCCGGCGAAATCTACTGATGAGGACCTTGAAAAAGGGAAGGTGGGCGAACCGTTTGTTATCAATGGCGAAGAATGCATCGGGTGCGGCACATGTTATGATGTCTGCCCGGTCGAGGCCGTTATAAGGGGTTAGTAGAACGCGATCCCCATCCCGACGGCACGTGCGCTGAGCACCTGTTATTTTTTTGGGAAAAGACAAGAATAACGATGTCATGAGCATGGAGTCTCCACAGAGAGAATAGAAACAACAAACAGGAGGAAGCAAAAACATGTCGCATAAAGTTTTCACCGCCGTTGCGCGCGGTGCGCACGAGTTTGTCCGCCAGGCGGAGCAAGCATGGGAGAAGGCCGTCGAAGAGCATGGAAAAGATCAGAAGGTGGAGTTCCCGCAAACCGCTTTCCACCTGCCGATGATATATGCCCTTACCGAGCGTAAGGTCAACACTCTGGGAGAGATGGAGCCGGTTCTCAAGCATTGCCGCGAAGACCTGCTGCATCCCATACCCGACGAAAACGTGTGGATGCCCTACCTCGGACACGGCCTCGACGAAGGGGCCGCCACCATGTTCGCCCAGGAGATCATCTGCGCTATCGATTATCTGAATGGAGATCAGCCGGACAGGGACGAGGGCTGGGAGGGCTTCCTGACCGACACCATCATGCGCGAGCTGGGCATCCAGCTGGTGGATGGGCGCATGCCCGGCTTCGCCGCCATACTGGGCCCCGCACCCGACAGCGAAACCGCCGCGAATATCGCCCAGCAACTCCAAACCCGGAACATCCTCACGTTCCTTTTCGCCAACCGTGACGGGGAGACGATGAAGGAGCAGCTCGAGGCGGAAAAGGTACAGCTGGGATGGGATACCTACATCGTTCCGGTCGGCCCGGAGTCCAAACACGGTATCCTGATTCTGGACTGGGCCGTGCGCAGCGCCCTGACCTTCGGCGGTTTGAAGGACGGCCAGTACCAGGAAATACTCGAGTATTCCCGCGACCGCGTCTTCGCTTTCGGTGTGACCTTTGGCGAGATTCCCGACGACTGGTATGCGACCGGCGCGGCAGCCATCCTGATGGGCTACCCGGTGATAAGTGACCACGAAACCACGCCCGAGGTGCACCCCACCGGCGTGACAACGTATGAAGCGCTCGTGCGCGAGACCGATTACAAGAAGCTCGTTCCGCGCTGCATCGAAGTGCGCGGGGTCAAAGTCAAGGTCGAAGAAGTCGATGTGCCCGTTCCGTTCGCCGCCGCCTTCGAGGGCGAACGCGTCCGGCGCGATGACCTGAAGGTCGAGTTTGGAGGGAAGAAATCGCACGCCGTCGAGTACCTCCATACCGTTGATCTCGACGATATCACGGACGGGGAGATCGAGGTGGTCGGGGACGATATCGATGAGGTGGAGACGGGCGATGCCATGGACCTGGGTATCGAAGTGCTGGTGGCCGGACGCGAGATGCAGGAGGATTTCGAGGGCATACTCGAGCGGCAGATTCACCTGTATGTGAACCATGCCAGCGGCATCATGCACATGGGGCAGCGGGGGATCACGTGGATCAGGATCAGCAAGAACGCCTTCGAAGCGGGCTTCAGGCTCGAGCATATCGGGCGGATGCTGCATGCCAAACTCCACGACGATTTCGGCCAGATCGCGGACAAGGTCGCCGTCCGTATTATCACCGACCAGAGCGAGCTGGAAAAACTGACCGAAAGGGCTTCAGAGGCCTACCAGGCAAGGGATGCCAAGCTCGCCGGGATGAAGGACGAGGATGTGGAGGTGTTTTATTCCTGCACGCTGTGTCAGACTTTTGCACCGAACCACGTCTGCGTTGTAAGCCCGGAACGTCCAGGTCTTTGTGGAGCCTACGACTGGCTGGACTGCAAGGCGGCCAAGCAGATCAACCCCACCGGCTGCAACCAGCCCATCGAGAAGGTAAAAACTCTGTCCGCCGAAAAGGGTGAATGGGAGGGGGTTAATCGGTTCGTTTACGAGAACAGCTCCCGCAGCGTGGAACATTACTGCCAGTATTCCCTGATGGAAAACCCCGCGACCTCCTGTGGCTGCTTCGAGTGCATCGTGGCCATGGTCCCGGAAGCGAACGGCGTGATGATCGTCAACAGGGAATACGAGGGCATGACTCCGATCGGGATGCCCTTCAGCACGCTGGCAGGACAGGTTGGCGGGGGAGTGCAGACGCCCGGATTCCTCGGCGTGGGACGGCGGTATCTGCTGAGCGAGAAGTTTATCAGCAACGAGGGCGGACTGCCGCGGCTGGTCTGGATGCCGAAGGAACTGAAAGAGGAGATGCGGGAAGATCTTAAAAAGCGCGGCGAGGAGATCGGCGACCCCGATTTTGTCGATAAGATCGGCGACGAAACGGTAGCCGAGGACTCGGCGGCGCTGCTGGAACACCTGCAGAAATCCGAACATCCGGCGCTGACGATGGACGGTTTGATATGAGCGGATCGTTGACCGTTGACCGTGGATGGCAAGTTGAAAAATGTCGTGTATTTTTGTTGAAAAAGCGGAGCCCCTATGGGGGGAGGTTGACCGTTTACAGATCTGAGAGTATGGAGGATGGCGCATCAGCTTTTCCTGGACATCCAGGCTGATGCCGAAAGTTTTCCCCGTTTGCGTGGGGCTGATACGCTGACGAAGCAATTTATTTTCTCTAAGGAGGATTTGACGTTATGGCCCTGACCGGACTCGATATTTACAAGTTGCTTCCGCAGACCAATTGCGGCGATTGTGGTGTGCCGACCTGCCTCGCTTTCGCCATGAAAGTGGCTTCCAAACAGGCGGCCGTCGATGAGTGTCCCCATGTCTCCGACGAGGCACAGAACGAACTGGGGGCTGCCAGCGCACCGCCCCAGAAGCTTGTCACCGTGGGAACGGGGGATAAGAAACTGCAGATCGGAAACGAGACCGTAATGTTCCGGCACGAGGAGAAGTTCCACCATCCCCCCGGGATTGCGGTAATGGTCGACGACAGCGAAGACGTGGAAGAAAAAGCGGAGAAGATTGCAGCCCTCCATTTCGAACGGATTGGCGAGGAGATATTTGTCGATACGGTTGCACTCAACTGCAGCTCGGGCGATGGCGGCAAATTGCTGGAAGCCGCGCGCAAGCTGCATGATAAGCTTGGCTTCCCGCTGGTGCTTATGGCCGCGGATCAAGCTCCGCTATGCCAGGCGGGCGAAGAGCTGGCCGAGCTGCGACCGCTGCTCTATCAGCGCGGCGGGCCCGGGGAGGATCTTGTCGCCACGGCCGCAGAAAAGGGACTGCCCCTGGTCGTTGAGGGCGACCTTGAAAGTTGCGATGCAGCCGCTCAGGAGGCGAAAGAGGCGGGCGTCGAAGAGATGGTGCTCTGTCCCGGAGCGGTGAAACCAGCCGGAGCGGTGGAGTTCATGACCCTTGCACGACGGGCCGCCTTGCAGAAAAATCACCGCCCCATGGGCTATCCGACCCTGGTGCAGGCGGGAATGGAGGACCCGGCCCTGCAGTCCATGGAAGCCTGCCGTTACGTTGCCAAATACGCCGGGATCGTCGTGCTGACGGTCGACTCCCCGGAATACGTTCTCCCCGTTCTGACCATGCGCCAGAGCATTTACATCGATCCCCAGGTGCCTGTGCAGGTGGAACCCGGGATCTACGAGATCAACGAACCGGATGCCAAAGCGCCGCTGCTGGTTACGACCAATTTCTCGCTCACCTATTACAGCGTTCTGAGCGAGGTCGAGTCCTCGCGCGTGCCCGTGCGCATCCTGGCTGTTGATACGGAAGGCACGAGCGTTTTGACCGCCTGGGCGGCCGACAAGTTCGGGGCCGAACAGGTCAATGAAGCGTTCCGGAAGACGGATGCGCTGGAGAAGCTCGATGAGGGCCACCGCAAGCCGGTGATACCGGGGCTGGTCGCCGTTATCAGCGGCGAACTCCAGGAGGAAAGCGGCTGCGACGTCCTGGTCGGGCCCAAGGAGGCCTCCGGTTTGCCGAAGTATCTGAAGAACGAATGGGATAAACTCGTCGGTTAGCCTGCATTTCTCACAAAGCAACGACAATCATTTACATAAACGGCTATAAATTTGACTGTAAAAGAAAGATTATACGACATCTTCAAGCTCCACTCTGTTTTCTTGCCTCTAAAAACGGCGCTTTGCCCCTCGGGCAAGCCTCCAGTAACG
>PUMZ01000235.1 GCA_003551565.1 Candidatus Brocadiaceae bacterium
CCTGCTCAGGGCCGTCAACTCTTTCATCACCCGCCTCTGTCCATCGCTCGGCGTCTCCAGTACGGTATGGAACGTCGTTATGACGGGGCAGCGCACGTTCCGTACGAGATCAAGGATATACTCTCCGTCCGGGCCACCGAAAATCCCGAATTCGTGCTGGAGTGAAAGGGCCCTGACTTTGCTGTAGTTGATGAACTCGGCCGCTTCGACATAATCGAGGCGGACCCCCTGGTCGATAGTGTTTCTGACCGATTCGGGATACTCCAGTTCGAGTTCGGGATGGTCCACGGCCGTCACGAAAAGCCGCAGTCGTCCGTCGATGCGCTGCCGGCAGGCCGAAATAAGGCTGTTTGTAAAGGTCGCTATCCCGCATTGGCGGGGAGGAAACGTGCTGAGAAAATGTATCGCGTCGCTCCGGGTTCTGTCTGCCACTTTCATTCCTCTTTTCGTTGCTGTAATGAGAACTACGGCGGGGATCAAATGCACTAACCGGCGATAAGCTTTTCCATGCGGGCGGCCAATCCGGGGCCGTCCAACCCGAGCGAAGCCAGCTGGTCTTCGCGCCCGGCGTGGGCGATGAATCGGTCGGGAACCGCCGCCACCGCGATGCCGTGTGCGGGGATGGAGTGTTCGTTCAGTGCCTCCAGCACCGCCGATGAAAAACCGCCGGCCCGTGCATGGTCTTCGGCGATCACAGCCGCCGGAAGGTTGGCAACCGCTTCTCCGATCAGGTCGATATCGATCGGTTTGGCGAATCGGGCGTTGATGACCGCTATGGACTTGCCGTCACGGGCAAGAATATTGGCGGCCTCCACCGCCCGCTGCACCGTGGCGCCGTAGGCGATGAAAACTCCATCCGACCCCTCTTTTAACGTTTGAGCTCTCCCGGCTTCCAGTTCCGGTTCGGCCTCTGAAAGCGATATGGGGGCCGGTTCGCGCGGGTACCGGATGGCGCTCGGCTGGTCCAGAGACAGGGCGAGCTCCAGCATCGCGTGCAGCTCTTTCACATCGGCCGGCGCCATCACGTTCAACCCCGGGAAGCAGCGGAAATAAGCGATATCATATAATCCGTGGTGAGTCGCTCCGTCGCTGCCGACCAGGCCGGCCCTGTCGACGCAAAATACCACCGGCCAGCTTTGCAGGGCGATATCGTGGAAGATCTGGTCATACGCCCTCTGAAGAAAGGTCGAGTAGATGCAGACAACAGGACGCAATCCCCCTGCGGCCAGTCCTCCCGCAAGCCCCACAGCGTGTTGTTCGCATATGCCGACATCGTAGAATTTGTCGGGATGTTTTTCCGAAAAGCCTTTCAGGCCGGTACCCTCCGGCATGGCGGCCGTGATGGCCAGCAGCTCGGGACGCACATCGGCCAGCCGCACGAGCTCCTCGCCCATCCGTTGCGACCAGGAGGGCCGTGGCCCGGCTCCGTCCCCGCCAACGCCCGCTTCCTGCGGCAGGAGCAGTCCGTTGTCCATGTTGAACCGTTGACTGCTGTGGAAGGATGCGGGGTCTTTGCTTGCCGGGGCGAACCCCTTCCCCTTCTTTGTCAGGGTATGCAGCAGGACCGGACCTTCGATCCGTTTCACATGCTGCAGTGTATCCACCATCTCCCGCACGTCGTTTCCATCCGCAGGCCCATAGTAGTGGAAGCCGAGTTCGGTAAACAGCCCGCCGGGAGTCAGGGCGCTTTGCAGACCGTCGGCAAGACGTTCGTAGAGGACATCGATCTTCTTAAATGCCGACTGCCAGCGGGATATCAGCTCATGCGCCTCATGTTTCAGACCGACGTAGGCGCTGCTGGATCGTATCTTGCTCAGGTACCGGGAAAGGCTTCCCACCGAAGGGGAGATGCTCATCTGGTTATCGTTCAATACGATCAGGAGGTTCTTCCCCAGCTCTCCCGCCTGGTTCATGGCCTCGAACGGCATCCCGCTCGCCACGGCGCCGTCGCCGATGACCGCTACAACATGGTCGCAGAAATGCTTTTTGTCGTTGGCGCAGCTCAGCCCCAGCGCGGCGCTTATACTGGTGCCGGTATGGCCGAACGAGAACGTATCATAAGGGCTTTCGTTCTTGTCGGCGTAACCGCTGACACCGTTTTTTCTCCGGAGCGTGTTGAACTCCTCCCGCCGTCCCGTCAGTATCTTGTGTGCGTAAGTCTGATGCCCTACGTCCCATACCAAACGGTCCTTATGCTGAAAATCAAAGCAGTAATGCAGGGCCAGGGTCAGCTCGACGACCCCGAGATTGCTGGCCAGATGCCCGCCGTTGTTGCTGACGGATTCCAGGATGAGCGCTCTCAGCTCTTCAGCGATCAGCTCCAGTTGATTGGTGGTCAGGGTATGAAGCCGGCGCGGGTTATCAATGGCTTTTAACAAATCGGACATAATGGTCAGAGGAGAAAAAAACGGGAGTGAATGCTCCGGGCCGTTCTAAGGAACGGCGATCACGGCACCACACTGTTCTGATCTGAATACTTCAACGGATCCGCACACATCAGGGCGCCGAAAAACCGGTCTATGGGAAAGAGAGGAACGGCCGTGCAGCGTTTCCAATGGCGGGGGGAATCATACCTACCAGATATCCGCCGGCTCTTCGACCTCCTCCTCATCCACTTCCTCACGTTCGCGCCAGCTGCCGGGGTCGACAACATTTTGTATCAGCCGGGCCAGTCCGTCCGCTCTTTCGTTGAGGGTGGGAGCGGGCGCTGCGGCCGGCCGCCTGTCCCTCCTGTCTGTACCGGGGGCCCGGCGGCGGTCGTCCCGGTAATCCCGGTCATCCCGGTAATCCCAGTCATCCCACTCATACCGGCGGTCGAACCGTTGCGCAAGCATCTCTTCCGTCATTTCCCGCACATGGACCCCTTCGTCGCCCCTTTCCCAGGCAAGGTTGGAACGGTCAAGTATTGCGCTGAGAGCGGTCTCCAACCGGACGTTGGAGAAGCGGACATCCACGCTCGCCTGCGGAAGGGTTGTCCCGTGGTACGTTATAGCGACGCCGCTGACCGTTTCAAGGTGCGCCAACGCATCCGCCACGCTTTTGTTCTCGAACGATGCGGAGATTCGCTCCGTGCCGGATCCGTTCGCATACGCCATGAAGGTGGTGCGGGCGGCGGTGGGGATCACAAAGGCAACCCCCAGCAGGCATAGGAGAGTGCCCTTCATCGTTTTCCGGGCTAGGATATGCATTTTTCGGTCTCCTCCCATTTGAACAATTCTCTCACGTCCTTACCATTTATTATACGGCATATGTTCTGGAGTGTCAAGACGAAGAGTTCCAGGAGTTTCCCCAAAAAAATTTCAGGACGGTGGCCGGGCGAAGTTAAGCAGTATCTGAGTATGCGGGGAATCTCTGTGTTTTACCTCTGTAAGACGTCCTTCCGAGGCATAAAGCAAC
>PUMZ01000072.1 GCA_003551565.1 Candidatus Brocadiaceae bacterium
AGGACGCGGAAGGCGATCCCGATGAGCCGGTCAACTTCGCCGTCACGCTGTTCGAAAGCGGCGAGATACGGTTCGATTACGGTGACGGCAACGAGAACATCGATCCGACCATCGGCATCGCGTCCGGTGTGGGCGGACATTATATACTGGGCGAGCACCATGGCGAGTCCGATATCGCCAATGCCGATTCACTCAGTTTCATTCCGGCGCCGGGCTATGTTGATCTGGGAGCGCATGAGTTCGACGGACAGCCTTATGTGCCGGATGCGCCGGAAATGGATATGGACTTCTTGCACACCAATCAGAACCGGCCGGTTCTCAACGGGCTGACTGACCCGCCCGACCTCGACAGCCGCGTCGTTGTCCAGATCGGTGACCTTGCCCCTTATGTGGGCAATGTGACCGGCGATGCACACTGGCAGGCCATCTATCCCACCGACTACCCGGACGTGCCCGACGGGATTCACGATGTGACGGTGACCGTCATCTCCGGACGCGATAACGAGAGTGTCGTGACATTCGAGGATATTCTCAAAATCGATACGGTACCGCCCGAGGTGACGTATGAGGACATGGAGACCGACGATCCGACTCCTGTGCTGTCGGGAACGATCGATGACCCGGAGGCAGAGATGGATGTCTGGCTGCCGGACGAGTTTATCTTCCTCCAGCCGGTCCAGTTCGGCAACGATATCAACCTCGGCGACGGCACCTGGGAGGCCGCCGTGCCGCACGGCGATGACCTCGACGAGGGCGTCTATACCGTTGAAATAACCGCAACGGATGTCGTGAATAATACCTCAACCATCACCGGACTGCTCACCATCGGCGATCCGCCGGACGACCCGGATGATCCGGATGACCCGGATGATCCCGATGAAGACCCGGCCAATGTGGTGACCAACCCGTCGTTTGAAAACGATCTCGATGGATGGACGGTCGGCGGAGACGGCAGCGTACAGGTCCTCGAAGCGCACGATCAGTTCTGGGCTGCGCTGACGGCCGGATCGGCCACCACCCTGGAGCAGGAAATCAGCGTGCCCGATGAGCCGGCGCCGCTGGAGTTCGATTATATTGACGCTGCTATTTCCGGTTCGCTGACCGTCTGGCTTGGCGATACAAAGCTCACTGAAATTGACACCTCCGACATGCCAACGGGGCAGACTGCCGATCACAGCGTGGACGTCGACGATCCCGATTTGCTGGGCTCGGATGCCGTTTTGCAATTCGCTTTCGAGGCCGATACGGACGAGGCAGTATACATCAGCAACATTTCCCTGCTCGGTGAGCCGCCTTCCGAGGCCATCCCCCTGGATCGCGGCTGGAACTGGATATCGTTCAGCATTCTACCGACTGACAACACTACAGACAGCGTTCTTTCCGGCTATGATGCCTCTGACCACGACGTGATCAAGACCGCCGAAGGCTTTGCCATGTATTACGACGGGCAGTGGTATGGTGAACTCGAAGAGATCAACTTCGGCACCGGCTATATGCTCTACGCAGGCGACGACACACCGGGCGAACTGACTCTTGAGGGCCAGGAAGCCCCGGCGGATAAGGCGATCGACCTGGTCGCCGGCTGGAACTGGATCGGCTATATCCCCGACGAACCCCAATCCCTGAATGATGCCCTGAGCGATCTGAACCTTTCCGACGGCGATATAATCAAAACGGGAGTGGAAACCGCCACGTATGATGGAGTTTCGGAAGAATGGACCGGTGATTTCGATGAGCTCAAGCCGGGTGCGGGGTATATGCTGCGTATATCTGAGGCGAATACTCTCATCTATGATTCCGGAGGTTCGACCGGTTCCCTTGCAGTGATGGAAGAAAACAGCGAATACACGGTTTCAGAACAGAACAAAACGCTTGCCCAGGCTGCTTCTTTACCTATGTCCAATGATAACGCTTCCACTGTAACAGAACCGGAGCGTCCGCTCCTGGTTCTGCCGGACCTGGGCGGCAGCTTTGCACAGACAGGTGATGAAACGGCCTTTTATCGTGAGTTGGGCATTGATCCCGATGCACTGGAAATGGACCCGCTGGGGCGTCGTTACGACGATCTTTTAGCCACCCTGACAGCGATGGGCTACAATGAAGGGACGGATCTTTTCGCCGCGGCCTACGACTGGCGGCTGGATCCGGGGCCGGCTCCGGAGTCTTCCGATGATTTCGACGGACAAACGCCGGGCCTGTCCGTCGAATCACTGACTGATGGCCAATACGGTTATGGTGTGGACTACCTGGGTTACTGGCTCGATAAAGCGGTGAACGCCTGGGAAAGTGAACACGGTGAAGCACCGGAGTCAGTCGATATAATCGGACACGAACTCGGCGGGCTGGTCGCCCGTGCCTATATGCAGAGCGAAGCCTACGATGCTTCGTCCGGTGATGCCACACTCCCGGCGGTGGAGAATTTCTTCATGATCGGCACGCCGAACGAGGGAACGGTAACGGCCTGGAGTGCTTTGCACAATGACTGGTCGGGCGACCGGACGGATCGTTTCTTCGTTTCCAAAATTGTTGATCGCGCCTACGGGCATTACCTGGAAGGCGAGACTATTTCTACTCCGGACGGAGATTGGGAACTGGACGGCGATACGCCGCTGACAGAGATGGAATTTATTGAAGCCTACGTCCCCTCGCTGCGTTCGCTGTTGCCGACATTCGATTTCCTCGTCGGGGAAAGTGAGGATACTCCCGACAATATCAATGACGATCCGGACTGGAGGAACGCTTTCCTGCTGAATTTAAACGATGGTGACATTGAACTGCCGGCCGCCAACACGGTTATCCTTTACAATTCGGGAGATACGGACATTGAAACTCCGGCGATGGTACACGAACGGGTGGGTGAGGCGGAGACTACCGGCACGGTTGTGCCCATGGGCCGTTTCCTCGGCCAGGTGCCGGAAGACGATGAAGTCTGGTACGAACGTACTGAAGAAGCGGAGATCGGTGACGGCAGAATAACTGCCGACTCGGCGACGGGTGACTTCAGCGGTTCCGTCACTGCATTCAACATCACGCAGTCAGACTCAGCAGGTACTGTTGTATCACTGACCAACGACCGTCTCGCCGCTAACGCCGAGGCGCAGGAAAAGATTTTGGAAACGCTCAATTTCGCTTTTGATGCCGAAGATGATATCGTCACAGGAGGAGTGCAAAGTTCGATCGAGCAGCTGGCCGTTGCGGTAGCGCGAGGAGTATATGAACCGCGCGAACTGGTCGAGGATCGCGATTGGTCGGAGCTGTCGGGTGATGCCGCTAACGAGGGGCTTCGCAGCGGTTTGGATACGCTGAGCGAGTGGGTGGGCAACCTCGATGGGCTGGAGCTGATGAACCGTGAAATCCCGCTGCTCGGTGAGACACTCTCCGAATTGATCGATCTG
>PUMZ01000077.1 GCA_003551565.1 Candidatus Brocadiaceae bacterium
CATGGCCCCATCAGTGGGACGACCGTGGGAAACATGACTTCGATATTTCATACACACCTGTGGTAATGGGCGATAAGATATTTGTGCCCTCGAACGTAACCGACAGCGTGACCGCATACAGTATAGACGACGGCGCCGAGCAGTGGCGATTCTACACCGACGGACCTGTCCGCCTGGCGCCCGCTGCATGGAACGACAGTGTGTACTTCACAAGTGACGACGGGCACCTATACTGCGTCGAAGCCGAGACCGGTGAGCTTCAGTGGAAGTTCCGCGCCGGGCCTTCAGACCACCGCCTGCTTGGCAATGAGCGTGTAATAAACTTCTGGGCTGCGCGCGGCGGGCCTGTTATTGCCGACGGCAAGGTTTATTTCGCCGCCGGTGTTTTTCCGCATCACGGCATATTTATCTATGCTCTCGATGCCCAGACCGGGGAGGTGGAATGGGTTAACGATACGACCAGTTCCGATTACGTACGCCTTCCGCACAGCCACGCACGCGGCTACGGCGGCCTATCGCCTCAAGGGTACATAGCTGCCGACGAGGATCAGCTTGTTGTGGCGCCCGGTCGCGGGCAAAGCCCCGTATATATGGATCGACACAGCGGCGAGGTGACAGGCTACTCATTCCGCGGCAGCAAAGGCGGCGGTGGCTATGCAGTGCATTCCGGCGGGCTGGGCTTCCAGCGCAATGATATGATCGAAAGTCGGGTAAACGATGTTTCAGACCAGGTAGATGGAAGCGTATTTTATAATCTTGCGGCACATGAGAGGCTATTCGTAACTACCGAAGACGGCACATTGTATTGCTTCGGGCCGGAAGAGAGAGACCCGCAGCAGCACGAATACACTCCGGTGGAACTCACGCCCGACTCTGAGCGGTGGGCTGAGGTAGCCGCCGATCTTGCCGAGCAGCTCGAGGACGATCGAGGATACGCCCTTATGCTCGGGGCGGGCTCAGGCGATCTTCTGCGCGAGCTTATCACGCGCACCGACCTGCATATTGTGGTCGCCGAGTCAGATGGTGAGGCGGTGCGGGAGCTGCGAGATGAGCTTGCAGCGGCCGGTAAATCCGGGCGCTGTGCGGCAGTTATCGAAGCGCCGCCAGCAGAATTTTTGATGCAGCCCTACCTGTTCAGTCTAGTGGTAAGCGAGGATGCTTCGGAAGCGGGCATAACCGCCGATGAGGGGGTGATGGAATCGGTTCTGGACCTGCTGATGCCTTATCGGGGCATGGCCTGGCTTGGAGCTGAAGGGGATGAGGCCGGTGAACTGGCGGAAGCGGCTTCGGCGGCGGGAGTGGACCAGGTCTCGGCCCGCGCCGATGAAGAGCACTTTTTTGCGGAGCGCGGCGGGCCTTTGAGCGGCGCGGGTGAGTGGACGCACCAGTATCAGGATTCGGCCAATACTCTGCTGTCGAATGAGGAACGGGCGCGTCTGCCCCTGGGAGTGCTCTGGTATGGTGGGCCGAACAACCATAACATCCTTCCGAGACACGGCATAGGGCCGCGGCCGCAGGTTTCAGGCGGGCGACAGGTTTTTTTAGGGGTGGAGACGATAGCGGCACGCTGTGTTTATACCGGACGTGCGCTCTGGGAACGCGAGTTTCCGGGTATCGGTCATCCGTTTACCAATCTGGATCTCGAAAAACGCTGGTCGCGAGGGGAAGAAGTGTTTATAACTTGCATACCGGGAGTTACGTATATCGGCAGCCCGTTTGTCACGCTTCCAGATTCCGTATATTTGCGTTATGAAGGAGAGATATACCGTCTTGATCCCTCAAGTGGTGAAGAGCTGGATAGGTTTTCTCTCCCTGGACTTAAGGCTGAGGAGTTGTATGAGGAGTCTGGGGTCCCCGATTGGGGATACGTCAGCGCACATGGCGATTATTTAATAGTGACCTCTGAGCCACATATGTTTGAGGATCAGGAGCTGGGCTGGCCAGACAGCTATAGTGGAACGTCGAGCCGGCGCCTGGCGGTTATGAACCGCTATGACGGGGAGGTCATTTGGGAACGCGAAGCTGATATCGGCTTTCGTCATGGGGCGATAATAAGCAGCGGGGGTACTGTTTATATAATAGATGGCCTTTCCCAAAATGCTTTGAGTCATCTGGAGCGCAGGGGCAGGAAACCGGAAACTGACTCCAAAGTCATCGCTATAGACATTGAAAGCGGCCGGCAGCGCTGGAAAGTAGACAGCGACGTCTTTGGCACGTTTCTGGTTTATAGTTCCGAGCACGATATCCTTATTGAGGGTGGAAAACACGGTTTGGTTGCTGGCCACGGTTCCTGGAGTAATCTTAAGGATGAGCCCGGTCCGGAGCGTACGGTGGCAAGGAGCGGCGAAGACGGCGAAATTATATGGCATGAAGCCAGCCTTTTTCTACCCGCAGCAGTGCGGGATGAGATGCTGATCCCGGGTGATTCCGGCTACACTCCTGTTTCGATTCTGACCGGCGATGACTGGATGCGGGAGGAAGCGCTCACCGGGTGGTCCAGCACCTGGAGTCATAGTCGGCGTTACGGGTGCGACAACTTGAATGCCAGCCGGCACCTTCTCCTTTTCCGTACGGGCTATGCCGGTTTCTTCGATCTAGAGTATGACAGTGGCACCGGGAATTTCAGCGGATTTCGCAGCGGATGCACCTCAAACATGATACCGGCCGACGGGGTGGTAAGCGCTTTGGATTATACGCGCACATGCACGTGCAGTTATCCGCTTCAGACCTCGCTGGCGATGGTACATATGCCTGGCGATTCCAATATAGAGTCGTGGACGCGCTACGATGCATCCCCGCCGGACCCGGAAGGATACGGGCTTAACTACGGCGCGCCGGGAAGGCGTGTTGACGTGGCTGGCTCGGAACTGACGTGGCACGATCAGTCGGGCACCAAACACCGCCATGCTTCTGCGATCGAGGATAATGGCGGTGGTATAGACTGGGTCGCGGCTTCTTTCCGGGAACTGAACGGCACGATCAGCCGTGGGGATCTTATCCCGACGACATACACGGTTCGCCTGCATTTCGCCGAGCTTGACGAGTCGGTGGATGCCGGCCAGCGGGTCTTTGACGTGCTCCTTAACGGTGAGGAGGTGTTGAGCGGTTACGACATCGTCGGGGAGGCCGGGGGCGTGCTTCGCGGCACGGTCGAGGAGTTCACGGTGGAGGTTGAAGGGGGACTGGAGGTGGAATTCCGCAGGGAGGATGATGCGGAGCTGGACCCGGCCATCAGCGGTATTGAGCTGTTAGCTGTGGACTAATCTGAAGAAAGATCTCGTTTCCGCATAACTTCTTACAGCCGATTTTAAAAGGATGTTTTCGGGCAGCAAGCGTGATTTAGTTATTTGTTGTTTGCCGAATACCTC
>PUMZ01000264.1 GCA_003551565.1 Candidatus Brocadiaceae bacterium
CAATCGTGGTCATATGGCAGAGGTTGTCGGAAAAAACGCTCTGTTAGAAGACAACATAAGGTATCGCTTTAGAAACGCCAACCAAATCAGGCCTCTCCCCTTGGTCGCCAACGAAGGGGTCCGCCGCGCACGCGGCAAGGCGGGGCCGCGGGACTGGCATTATATCGATTTTAACCATCATGACAACAGAGCAATAGAAAAACGCTTAAAAAAATGTCTTACTGCCCCGTCCATCCGTTCAACGTGCGTTCAATCACTTGATACGGGAGACGAGGCCGGGCGTAATATGATAAAAAAGTTTTTGCAGACAATGCTGCAAGCATAAGCCGGAAGAAAAAATCATGCGGGTTCTTATCATACTAAAATATATACCCGATCCCGATTCAGAGCAGAAATCGGACTTGCTGCTGACCATTGTGCGCGGGCATGAAAGCGAAGGGCACCGGGTCACGCTCCTGACGAGCGGACGCGCCCATCCATGCGGATGGGATCTGATCAAGCGCCCCGGCTCCTTCCGCGAACGGCTGGCACACGGTTTTTTAAACACAGCCTCCCCCTCTCTCGGAAGGGTTTATCAGCAACATCTCCTGGCAAGGGACGTGAAGCGAGAGCACCTGGAAGACAAATTCGACATCATCCTTGCCGTATGCACGTCCCCGCATCCCGCCCGCCACGCCCGCGCGATCAAAGCGAGGACGGGCATACCCTACGTGATCCAGGAACACCGAACCATCTACGAGAGGAAGAAAAGGTCGTTGCAGGATTTCGCCCGGAAAGATTTGGCGGCATTGCGTGAAGCGGATGCCGTTGTGGCCGTATCGCCGCCGCTGGCCCGTATAATGACCGGCATCGGGGTACGGGACGATGTCGGCGTGCTCCCGAACGCGCTATCGGACGAGTTTTTCACTCCCCCGCGCCCCGAAGCGGACAGGACCGGGAAGAGCATTCGCACCTGGGCGGAAGGCGGGTTTGTCTTTGGCGGATGGACGAGATGGCGCCGGTTCAAGCGGTGTGATCTCCTGTTGCAAGCGTTCAGAGAAGTCCGGAACCGCACGGGAAATGCCAGGTTGGTGATCGCAGGGCCGATCGAGCCGGAGTCTGACCGCGAACGGATGCGGTCCTATGTCGCCGAAAACGACCTGGAGGATCATGTGTGGTTTTTCGGCGCCGCCGACCGGGCGCAGATCCACCAGCTCGCCCATGCGGTCGATTGCGGGGTTGTGCCCAGTGACTGCGAGACTTTCGGGCTGCCGGCGCTGGAAGTGCAGGCTGCCGGCAAACCCGTCGTCACCACACGGTGCAACGGACCTGAATATGTTATTAATTCCGAAGAACTTGGACGCACCGTGGAAAAAAACAACGCCGGCGAGCTGGCGGCGGCGATGACGGAGGTTTATGAGAAGGCGGACCGCTTCGACAAACAGGCGATTCGCGACAATGCATTCCGGCGGTTCTCGCGCACCTCAGTCAGCCCACAGTTCACCAGTCTGTATCGAAAAGTGCTGGGAAAGGAACAATGAGCTTCAAAAAAACCTCAAGACTGTACCGCCAGTACTGGAAGACGATGTTGCTGAGTCGCATATACCCCGCCGGATATACCGATACGAACCCGCTTAAGCTGATACACGCGGACCCGCAAAGAATAAAATTTATTCAGCTCCCGGCGCCGCAAGATGTCATCGAAGAATACGGAATAAAAAAAAAGGAAAGAAGATACGATAAGCTCAGAAACCTTGGCAGGGTCATCGATGGAGACTGGGATACATACAGAGAAACAATCCACCTGGCCAGCACTACGAACAGGATGCTCCGTGAACGATTCAAAGACAATAAAAACTGGGAGGAAATAGATGTTTACAGGGACCACCTGTCAAAGATCGAAAGAGGTGAATCCACCTGGCATCGGTGCACTTCCCGAAAAGCATTGGAAGAGAGGGCACGGAAGATCGAACGGTTATTCTCCCGTATCGCTGAGAACGGGTACCGGTCGCAGTATGCGATGTCGGAAAACAGACTGAAATTCATCTTCAAAGTACGATATTGTTTTGATGAAGTTACGGTGAACATCGACAGGCACGGAGAATTGTTGTTCAACAACAGCGGGGCAAACCGGTTGGCGATTTCCCAGGTGCTCGGGGTCGAATCGATACCGGTGCGCGTGCTGATCAGGCATAGAAAGTGGCAGGACGTTCGCAACGAAATAAGGGAAGCAAACAACAATGGCCGTTTCCCGCAGCATCTCGAAGGTTATATTGATCATCCGGACCTGCAGGATATAAGACCGGATGGTTCCTTTCCGGCAAAAAGGAAGTAGTCATCCCCTTCCTCCACGTTTCCCGATCGGGATGCTTTTTTTTACCTGCATGTGTCCGCCCCACCCGCGATGTTCGAGTTGAACGATGGCCGGAACAGTTTCGATCCCCAGAAATCCGGCCATTGCCAGGCGGTGCCTGCCGTTCTCGCACCGGATAAATTGTCCGTCACGGGCTACGGCCACACGGATCTCATCGGGCACGGCGACCCCGCGAACCGAACAATGACGTCTGCCCCGCTGCCTGAAACGGTAGCCGTTCCTTTTCATGTCTTCATACATCGCGTCCAGCTCCAGGCACCGTTCGTCGACCTCGGCCAGGGAACTGCAACTGTTCCAGGTTCTGCCTTTCCTGCGCAGTTCAATGACGGCACGCCGGTACTTCGGCGTCCTCTCCCACGGCAGTCCTTCGACAAACCGCATTTCAAGCGACCTGAAAAGCCGCGTCTGAGCGATCGGTTTTGCCAGTTGATCCCAACCCCCATGTCCCACCCCGACAACCGCATCGGGCCCCTCGACATCGAACGGGAATTTTTCGGTCAGCCTTATCCTGTCAACCTCGGCATCGATCACCTTCAGTTCATATCCGATGCCGGTTTTGAAACCCCAGAACCTGCGCATCAGCCGGCTGTGGAGGCCCTGCATTCCGGCCCTGTAAGCAGCTTTAACGAGCGCAACCTGGATATTGTCCGGCATCATGGTCATTTTTGTTTTGAGAAATCCTGGCATGCATCAGCTTATGCAAAACTGCGGACGAACTATGAATATAATACGAAAATCCGGCGTATGCAACTGCCCCGTTCCTTTCTCAGCCCGTCCATCTCTTGAGCCGGATCACGTTGTGTTGATAATCCCGGCACTTTTCTGTTATGATGAAGCCTGGTATAACCATAAAAAAAGAAAGGGAATAGATGTTGAGATGTTGCGGCGTCGTCAACATATACGGTGCCCGTTTGAGTCCATAACGCCCCTGATAAAAACGATGACAGAAAACAGTCCCTTCAGATGCTACCGCCCGGAACGCGGATATTGCGTCTTTTGCCGGGGCGATCCGGGCAAGCGTTGGATGCAGTTCGAACCGCTCTTCGACAGAGCCTGGGATATGGAAGCTGTGAAGGTCAAAAAGAGCCGGAAGGTGGTGGTAAAGCACGCAGCCGGCGGCAAGTCCTACTACGTCAAAATCTACTCCAGGCGGCACGCATCGGGAATCGAACACAACCTGCTGCGCGGATCCTCGCTCACATGCATGAGGAGCAAGGCCAGGAAGCACCTCCGGAAAGCACGAAGCCTCACCGCTGCCGGGCTGTCCGTGGCAGAGCCCTGCATGGTCATCGAGCGCCGCTACGGCCTGATCCGCCAGGAAAGCATGCTGGTCACACCGGAATACCCGCAGCCCTCCCTCGGAGAGTGCTTCGGAGACGAAAAAACATGGGAAAACTATCTGCCTGCGCTTGAACATATGATCCGCGATATCGCGACAATGCACCGGAACCGATACGTCCAGCGCGACCCGCATTTCGGAAACGTGCTCGTAAGGGACGACCTCAGCATCATCTGGCTCGACTTCGGCACCATCAAACGGTTCCGCCTCCAAAAGAAAAAAACTTACCGCGACCTGCGAAAACTGTGGGAAAAAAGCGTCAAAATGCTGAACGGCCGTGTGGACGTCCCGGAACAGTTCGCCGCAGAACTGCTTTTGAATAACTACCCCGACCACAGGCTGTTGCGAAAGGCCGTGCCGGCAACGGACGGATGAAAAAAGCTATTTATTATAGCTGGATTTAAATCATTTATGTTAAATATTGTCTTTGGCTTATGAAATATGTGGGTTAATTTCTTCGCGCCATCACAATGCTCCCGGAGAGAATTTCTTCCTGAACTTCTTCACCCCGGACGGCAACCATCACATCGGTTCCGATCTCCATTTTTTCAGCAAAAAAATTAAAATAGGGCCGCACTCTCTCCACGGGGTTGGAAACGTCCTTCCGCTCGGTAAAGATAAAAATGTCGATATCACTCAGCCCGGTCTGATCGCCGCGTGCAAGTGAGCCTATAAGCCGAACCTCGATTATCTCGGGGAAACGGCACAGCGCCTGACGAGATACGTCTTCGAGCTTTTTCAGTACCGCCTCCCTACTCAGGCAGTACCCCGTCACAGAACCGGATGATATCTTCTGCCGCATCAATTGCCTCGCTGCTCTGTTTTTCAGTAAAATAATCGGAAGGCTTCCCGGAAGGGAACCCGTTTGGATATCTCGTCGGTATATAAAACATATCAAGAAGCTTCGCATTATCCAGGACCTCAGGGGGAACGTGTATTCTTGAGGATAATACGTGCAGTATTTCAGTGAGGGAATGGCCCCATGTGTTTATCCCCAATTTTAAAGATAATCCCTTGAGGACTTTTTCTGCAGCTTGTTGTGAAGTGAAACACGCCCATTCATAATACTCGTTTTCGCCGTCTAAAAGAGCTTTCCGCAAATCCCTTTTGCCCTGTTCATACCAGTTTTTCCATCTGTTCATTTGGAGCCACCTCAGCATTTGCCGGACAATGCACCTTATTTCGCCCTTAGTAAGGAATTATATCACAGGCGGGAACCATTTACAATTGTGAGAGGTCAAAATGAAATTACTGTTCATACAGAAAAAAACCAACCCGGGCGGATCCAAAGAAAGCCTGCTCGCCACCATCACACTCCTTGCAGGCGCCGGACACGAGACGGCCGTCCTGTGCTCTGAAGAAGGGTATCTGACCGGCCGATTGGAAGAACTCTCCATCCCGCATTTCCGGGCCTACGTCCCCGAATACCGGAAGCTCACCGACCGGCTCCTCTTCCGGCGCCATATCCGCCGGGTCGCGGCGCAGGTGCCGGAGAAAAAGTTCGACTGGATCATAAGCAACGAGATGTGGTGGGGACCGGCGGCGGCGGCGCTGGCGGAGAAAACAGGCAGCCGTTCGGCCGCCATCCTCCGCGATACGCTCACCGGGCCACCCAAACTCAGAAAATATGACCTGCAAAACCTGGACCGGGTCCTGTGCATCAACCCGATCATGACCGGTTGGGTCAACAACCTCTCCGGCGGGGGAAACAACGCCCGTACCATTTTCAACCCGGTCGCTCTGCCCGAACCCGACCGGGAACGCTGCGAATACTGGAAAAATGTTTCCGAAACATGGCCGGGCGTCGGCATTACGTTCCTGACGGTCGGGAGCCTCGGCCCCCGCAAGAACCAGGTCGATGCCGTCAGAACACTGCATCTGCTGGAAGAAGAGTGCGGCGGAGAAGCGGGGCTGATCCTCGCCGGAGGCGGCGGCAGAGAATATATCGCGGAGATCAGAAAAATCGCCCGGGAGCTTGCCCTCTCCGCCAGGATCCTGATGCCGGGCCACGTGGCCGGCGTGCGCGAACTGCTGGATACGGCCGATTACTTCCTCTTCACGAGCCGGCGGGAAGGGTTGCCCCGTGCCATCATCGAGGCCCTGCTGGCGGGCGTGCCGGCCTTCAGCTACCCCCTGCCGGGACTCGAGAAGATATACGGAGAGTTCCACGACAGCTTCGTCTCCGGCAACCCGACCCCGCAGTCACTGAGCGAAAAAGTCAAGGCGACCATGAAGGAGAAGGGGCTGGGCCCGAAAGTTTCCGTCTTGCGTGAGAGGATGAAAGAGCAGTTCTCCGGGGAAAACCACCTGAAGGTGCTACTGTCCGTCCTGCAGGAGGAGTCGAATGGAGATCAGGAAATCAGGAAAACGGCTGCGTCAACGCCGGAGACAAATTAACCGCAGAGGCGCGTTCAGTTCACCGCGGGCTATGTATGTCGCCGCCCCTGCCGGGGCTCACCCCAAAAGAGGCCAGGGGCCTGGCCCCCGGAGGAAACTCTTTCGCTCAATCAAATCAGCCCACATTCATTTTCCGATAGAGCTCACGTGCCTCCGGATAGTTTGCCCCGAGCATTGCCTCAAAAGCCCGGCGTCCGGGCGAATCCTCGTTTTCCCCTTCGACTCCCAGCATCCGGGCGCTTTTGCTCACCCATTTTTTCAGTTCCCGCCTGTTTCCCAGCGGTCCCAACCATTTGGTCTTGCGCTCATCAAGGTCGAACGCCCTCAGCTCATCGCGTGGGGTGACGATAAAGTTGTGCCGTGCCATGTCCCCGTGATGGATCCGGTTTGCGTGCGATATCTGCAGGAAGCGGAACGTCTGGGCCAGAACGGCAAGTCGGCGTTCAAAATTGTCGACTTCATTCAGGAAGCGCTTGAGCAGTATGCCGTGGCATTCCCGCATCACGAGAAGACTTTCCTGTTTCAGCATCCCGTAACGTCGCACGAAGGCCATGACGGGTTCGGCCACCCCGGCGCCGCATTCCCGGAGGAAAAGCATCTTATGCAACTGGCGCTGCGCGAGCGGGATGGTCCAGATGAACCCGCGCAATGAGGCGTAATGCTTGCGCGTAAAGCGGTAGCTGTATTTTTTCAGATAAAAACCCTCCCCACCGGCCTCGCAATGGAAGACTTTCCGTTTATAACGGGACTTCAACGGTTTGGCGGGTTCTTCGCCACCGATGAACGGCAGAAACGGCTCGCAGGGGACGCTGCTTTCCAAAGGGACAAGGACCTTTGTCCTTCCGTCGAGCCGGACGGTCCCGATCCGGCCTCTCGTTTTTCTCACGTAATTGTTGTACCAGCCGAACATGTGTGGAGTTCCCCGTTCTTTTCAATACAATTCCGGATATATTCCCCGTGCTTTTTGTAGGAGAAGTTCCGTTCGAACATTTTCCGCCCCGCCAGGGCGATCCGGTCACGTTCGCGGGGATGGGCCAGGTAATACTTGATCTTGTCCACCAGGTCGTCATAGTTCTCGTAACAGACGTAATGCTCTCCCTCCACCGCTTTGATGGGCAGCTGGAGTCCGCGTATGTGCGGTGTGCTGATCATGAACGAGCAGAGGAACCACAGCTCCAGGTGCCGGTACGTGAACGGCCCCTCCCCTTCCAGCACCAGTCCGATACGGCTTTTGCGGGTCAGCTGGATATATTTTCTTCTCTTCAGCCTTGGGAAAGAGTACCGGCGGCTGATCCCGGGTTCGCGTTTTCTGAACTGAAGCCCCCCGTGGAAATCGAAATCCTCGTTGGAAAGCCCCTCGACAAACTCCTCGCGCACCTTCGCCGTATTGATACCCGAGAAAAATACGTCGTGTTCGAACGAATCCGGCGGCCTGTTGAAACCCAGAGCGGCCGGGTCGATGTTCCCCACGTTCCGCGGCGTGACCCTGATCAGGGGGCATCCGAGCATTGTGGGGCGTATCTTATCCTTGTTTTCGCTGGATATCCCGTACCGGTCCCTGTCTGTGAAAGGTTCTCTTTTGAATACGATGTCGAACCGGTCAAGCACATGGTCGGGGGGGATGACATCGGGGCGCGCGTTGGCCACCAGCAACACCCGGACGGCGCCGTCGCTTTTGTCGAAAAAATCCAGGGGCATGACCTGCCGGTGCCGGTTGTCCATGAACGCTTTGGAATCACAGACGATAACATCGTTGTCTCCCGACAGCCGGCGGATATCCTTTTTCGCCCGCTGTATCCGGATATTCCTGACGTTACAGACAGTGGCCAGGGACGCTCGGAAAAAACCGTTCTGCCCCTTGTATTGCCACCGGTGACCTCCGGGTTTGTAGAAACGATAATAGTCCCTGTAGAGTTCGTAAAGGGGATGCCTTATCTTGCGTCCCCGATGAACACGTCGTATGAAGATGGATCGCATTGTCTTGATTCCGCTCTGTCTCGCATTCTACGGTTATCCTGAGCTAATCCGCTTATTTCACGCGCCCGCAGGGCCTGCCTGCAACAGGCAGGTCAACCGCCGTTTGTCCGGCGCCGATACACACCGGTCGAATCGAAAACCCTGAAGAAAGCCACCTATCACGCTGTTTTTAAACCCTTTATATCGTTTTGCCTGATGTGGACGTCGGGTTGGAATTTACATGTTTTTTCATCAATACCTTATGAAAGCGTACAGTATACTGCATAGTTATGACATGGCGCCAATCCACGATGCCGAACGGATACCATGCACGTCCCGCCGTTACCCACCACATCAGCCCCGCAAGACTGCCCGCTATGCCATCGCAGTTCGCAACACGTTTTCAAACGCATCCGCCACGGCGTTTATATCGAAATGTTTTTCGGCATAACGCCGCCCGTTCCGCCCCAGCCTCGAACGCAACTCTCCGTTCTCCCGCAGCTCCGCTGCCCCCTGCAGGAAAGC
The DNA here is from genome assembly GCA_003551565.1 of Candidatus Brocadiaceae bacterium. GTDB lineage: Bacteria > Planctomycetota > Brocadiia > SM23-32 > SM23-32 > PUMZ01. The sequence goes on from PUMZ01000264.1 coordinate 8,571, forward strand.
ATCCGCATCATCCGGCTCGGCACATATCCCCGCTTCGTTTTCACGCACGATCCGCGCCGCCGGGTTATCGCCGGGCACCGAAAGGAGGAGCGGCCGGCCGGCACACAGGTAGCTCAGCACCTTCGAAGGCACGGAGAACTGCCCCGCATCCGGTTCGAGAATCGCCACAAGAACATCGCCCGCAGCCAGCACCTCCGGCAGGCATTCAAACGGCTGAAAGCCCAGCACGGACAGATTATCGAGCCCCTCTTGCAACGCCCTGTCGCCCAACCAATCCGCCCCGCTCCCTTCCGAGACCACCGTGACTGCGGTGGATGTATCACCCCGCAGGCGCCGTGCAAGTCTCAGGAGCAGCTCCGGATTATGTTTGAGCCCGAGGGTTCCACAATAAAGGAAACGGAACCTGTCGTCCAGCCCCTTTTCGCCGGTCCAGGGATTCTCTTTCGCCCGCTGCGGCATATCCTCCAACGGCGCCCAGTTGGGGAGGACATGCACTCTGCTGTCCTCCAGATCCCATCCGTCCATATGACTGCGGAACCCGTCGGAGATCAGCACGACCGCATCGCTATCTTCCATGAGCTTCCGTTCCTTCCGCATGTAGAGCAGTCCGGCGGCATGCCCGGCGATCGGATACTTCTTTTTAAGCAGGCGGTAGACGGCAAGGCCGTAGAAGTCCTGCACCCAGAAGACAAATCCGGCCCCAGCGGTGTGCGCGGCTTTGAGCGCGTCGGCCTGCGGGTAGGTGGGCGTATTGCCCGAAAGCACGACATCCGGCCCGATGCTCCGTATGGTATCGGCCAGCAAGTCGCCGTACTGACGTTCCTTGATCCAGCGATTGAGGTAGGAATATTTTCCGATTTTCTCGCCCTCCATAAGCGCCAGAACATCGAATCCGCCGGGATCATCCGTTCCGTTATCAAGTTTACCCCGTGGCGCCTGCACGGCGGCACAGAAGGCGTGCGTCACGCGGTGCCCCCGCGCCGCCAGAGTACGGCTGAGCTGCACGGGGAAAGGATGCCCCGCGTAATCGTGAACGAGTATGTTGATTTTAGTTTTTTTCTGCTTTAACATACACTTGAGGCGCTAAATAGGCAAGCGGACTATTCCGGAACATTTTGTCGAAGACAGAAATGGCACTCAACAACGGTCCGACGGCCACCTTCCGTGGGAAATGGATAAACCCCTTGAGTTCCCTGAAATCTAATCCGACCTTCTCATGGAGTTTTAAAATCTCCGGAGGCCAAAACCATCGTGTGTAAACGTCCCTGCGGACAGAACGTTTCCGCAGGTTAACCCATATGCCAAACGGTAAATAACAACTTGCCCAGTTTGTATAGTTTGTCACGGCCGTTCCTCCCGGTTTTAACACCCTGTGCATTTCCTGCAAAACCTTCGCCCATCCCGGTATGTGGTTCATTGCGTTCATGCATAGGCAGAAATCGAACGTGCCCCGGGTTGCAGGTATATCGGTTGCCGGAGCCTCCAGGATGGACAGTTTGCCGGTTAACCCTTCATTCTCAAATTTTCTCCTGGCAACTGCGAGCATGCTGCCCGAGGTGTCGAGCCCGGTCACCTCAGCCCCACGCCTCGCAAGTTCAAGGGCAAAGCGGCCCGTTCCGGTTGCGACATCCAGCACCTTCAAACCCTCACAATTTCCAACCAAACTCAGGACTATTTCTTTTTGGGTAACATCGATATATTTCCCGGCCGCTCCCTTCCAACGGCGGTCATCATAGGACTGTGCTTCTGTTTCATAAAAATCTTCCGATCCACCGCACGGATGCTCCATTGTTCAGTTGCAACCTCCTCTTATTATTGTTTCATATAAATCTATATGCTGCTCGGCCACCACATTGGGCGAATATTTCTCCCGGACTGTTTTTTTTGCATTTTGCCCCATTTCCGTGCGGTCTTCGGGGGATTCCAGCAGTTCACCAATCACTTCTGCCAGAGATTCAGGGGTAGGATCAGCCAATCTGCCGTTGTGCCCGTCGGCAATGAGCTCAGGAATACCGCCTGCATTTGTACCAACCACGCATCTTCCGGCAGCCATGGCCTCCATCAGGATGAGGGGATAGTCCGACGGGCCCTGCGTATCCCTGTACGGTGAAACAACGATGTCGGCCCTGGCGACCAGCTGTGGCATGTAATCGATTATCCCCAATTTCGTTATATTCTCCTCCAATCCCAATCTCCTTATGTGGGTTGCAAGTTCTTCCTCGCGCGTGTGGAAACCCTTATGCGCCAGCTCCAATGTCAAGACGAGTTTTATTCCGGGATGTTTTGCCCGCACGCGGCCCAGGGCATCGATAAGGATATCCAGCCCCTTTGATTCCATCAAATTCCCCGCATAGAGCAAAAGAGGAGCATTGCCAATCACACCGAGCGCTTCGGGAAGTAAGGACGCTTCCTCCGGCTTCGCAAAATAGCGGGGATCAATCGCATTTGGCATGACTGTTACTTTTCGTGGTTCCACTCCGGCTTGTAAAAGTGATTTTTTTATGTTTTGCGTCATTGCAACGACCCGGTCCATTTTTTTCAGGGCCCGGAGCAAGCAGTGCGAGTTGAGCGCGCGCCGGTGTTGTCCATCGACAAATCCTTTGTTTTCGATCGGACAATAAAGTGTGTGGACGGACCGGCACCCCAGCAGTTTGCCGGCCAGGTACGTTGCCCAGGCATAGGCCCCGTACCCGGAATGCCCGTGAACGATATCATAAGATTTGTGCCTGTGAGCCAACGCCCACAAAACGACTTTGAACAAAAACACCAGGCCAAACGCATAGGATTGCGGTTTACCGTTGTTCTTCAACACAAACTGGGCCCCGCCGGTCATTTTATGCCGGCGTGCTGACCGGAGCGCCCTTTCAGGCGATGACGTTACCAGATCAACACTTATGCAGGAGCAGGACGATAGCTCTTGCATCAGGATGATAAGCGATTTCGCCGAACCCCCGACATAAACGCCCTCCTCCGTAGGTTCCACTTTCGGAAGGAGCATGCAGACGGAGAGGCTGCGTTTATTACCGGGGAGCTGGAGCTGATTGGGTGATTGTAGCGATTGCATTGAAATGGCGCGTAAATGCGTTGCCGATATTGTATCCCCGAAAACAAGGCGCCGGGGCTATAATTAACAAATTCATCTTGTCGGGGTGTTCAAAAAAAGTGCGATCAACTGCTCCTGTATGACCTCGGTTGAGAAAAACCGCTCATAAGTCTTCCGGGCGGCCCGGGCGGAGTGGAGCCAATTATCACGGTCTGCAAAGTGCTCCACAGCTCTTGCAATCTCCCGGGGAGTTTTCTTCGTAACAAAAAGGCCATTGTATCCGTCCGTAACGTATTCCGGTATGGAAGCGTGCCGGGTGGATATGATGGGGGTTGCCGCATTCATTGCCTCCAGTATTGAAAGGGGCTGCGCTTCCTGAGGATAATAGGTCGGAAGGACGAAAACATCGGCCTCCCGGTACCTCTTTTTGATCTCCGATCTGTCCGTTATCCCGCCATGGACCCGCACACGTTCGCCAATTCCATTTTTTGATAAGTAATCCTCAAACTCTTTTTTTTTCTTTATGTTTTCCCAGTCTCCAACGAAATGGGCCCGCCAGTTGAGGCGGGCGGAGAGCAGCAAAAGCGCCCGCGCCACGTCCCGGTAGCCCTTTGATTCGATCATATTGCTGAGAAACAGTATATTAAACTCTTTGCTCATCATTCTTTCAGATATTTTCAGCTCCCATTCCTTTTGGGATAATTGCACGCAGACATCGATGGGGTTGTGGATCACGGCACGCCTGGCGTCCGGAATAAGTCCGGAGGATCGGTCGGAAAGGTCCCGGCTCAAAAATATGAACCTGTCCACATGCCGGACAAATCGTCTTGAAAGCGGTTTAAACCATCTTTTCCCGAGAGTCTGGTGAAAGTTGCCCACATGGATGTGGGCTATGGTTGAGGTGACACGGCTTCGTACCAATTCCATCAGGATAATATCCCTGATATGTCCGAGCGTTGAGCTGCCCGGGGTGAAATAAAACACGTCGTAGCTGGTATTCCTTACCATTCTTCTTAAGACAAACAAACACTTTAAAGTCACGATAACCTGCCTGATGCTGAATTTGCCTGCCCTCCCGGTCCCGCGCCCTTCCAGTGCACCGAATGTGTCGTAATCAAACCGGTCTTTCAGCAGGTCCCGGATTATTTGCGACCCGACGGTTTTGCCGGTATAAGGCGGTGGAAAAGGGCACGCGAATAAAATTTTCTTTTTTTCTTTTCCTTGAACTGGCATATCACTTTGCCCTTCTTTTTGGTCCTTCTTTTTTACTTTGAAGGTATTCTGGCGTATAACTTATCAGAAATTCGTTTTGCCTTCACCCGGACACCTCTCAGCGGGACCTCGCCCATGCGCTCTTTCAGCGCTTCCTTCCGTTTTTTTCGTTCGCTGTGATATTGCCGGCTGTGGCCGTCGCTGTAATTTGTCGGCCTCCCTGTCCGACGCAAAGATAACCGGTCGATCAATGCCTTTGTTTCATCGAGCATGGAAGGATCAGAGGGATCAAATTCTTTAAATTCTGTCCCGAATTTTCTATTGACAGCCTGGATAACCGTGCCCATTTCTTGCGTTGTCGTTTCGAAATTGCTGATCACACACTGTCCCAACACGGGCCAAATTGTCTCATAGAACCATATATATTCGCTGTATGCATCTTTAAGCCGCGTTTTTTTTGAGCGCAGAACCCGTGATATGACCGCATCATCGGGGTCTCTGAATAAGATCACAACAGGAATGTTCCATTGAACACCCGCAATCACCTGCGCCGGCGCGTGGGTGTGATGGGCAACCTTGACTTTTCGCTCCTGAGCAACCCGGAAAGCGGCCTCTGCGAAAGAATTTGCGCAGCGAGGATATCCCTCTATAACAATCTCCGTCTCCTGATCTACAAGGCCGTATTTGCCCTGAACATTTTTTATCTGCCTGTATAACGCCGGGCGGCTGGCAACAAAACGACGGATTATCCACCGTATATGTCCAGGGAACGATCCTGCCGGAGGCAGGGATAATCCGTTTGGCATATCATCCTTGGAATTCATGTTGACCACTCATACCCCAATTCTTCAATTAGATCCGGGACTGTTGTCCTGAAATGATCTGCGATGTCCTCGTCGAAATACTGACGCCATTTCAGGCCTTGTGAAGCAAAGCTGTATTTGCCGGTTTTGCTCCCCGACGAGAGGCGCTTTGCGGAATGGGCTTCAAAGACAGGACGGAACCTGCCGTCCGGAATCGATATTCTGCAGTGGGACAATATTTTTTGAAAACAGGAGTAACCATCGCTCCCCGTCAGATGCTCAAAAAAGAATGTACGAATCCTTTTCTCTTTTTTTGCAGCCCGATGCCAGTCGGCCATAATTGTGAACAGCCCATTATCCCGCCAGTAATCTATGGAGAATTTTATTCCTTCTTTATCATCCATACCCTCCATTTTTCGCCTCAGTTCTTTAACTCCCGGATTTTCGGGGTGAGTAAAACGTGTGGATAAATACCATGACACGACCAGCTCCCGGGGATCGCGAACCACAAAGAAGGCGGCATATTTCTCCGGCTTGGGCATTATGCGGAAGTTTTCGTAGCTCATGAACAATCCGGTCACAGCAGTGTCAACGGGAAACCCCCCGGGCTTTTGCCGCGCTGCCAGGGGTATTCTGTTCTCCGGATCCCCCCCAAGCCGGGCCCCGTTTATCGGTTTCAGGCCACTCCAGCGGTACAGCCTGGGATCTGAAAACAAGCGTCTGATCCACTGGCTTCCCGTTTTATATACGCAGCAGTGATAGATGTTGGACAGTTCCGTCCGGGCTTTTACAGGTGTCAAAAAGACAGCGGATGCTACAAAGGCATCTTTGCACCTGTTAGGGACGATCTTGCGCAAAAATCCGATAGAATTCATCTCAATGTTCCTTTGAACTTCTTTGTTTATGTCTGGAGATTGCCTGTGAGAACACTTCAAGGTGCTGTTCAGCGCTTTGTTGCCATTGAAAACTCATACGCCTTCTACGCCCCCTTTCAATCAATGCCTCGCGGTCTTGCCGGTTTTCAATTATTCTTTGCATGGCGTTTTCAATCTCTACCGGCCGATGCGGATCCACCAGCAGCGCAGCGTCGCCGGCCACCTCCGCACAGGCCGAACCGTTGGAGGTTATTACGGGACAACCG
>PUMZ01000214.1 GCA_003551565.1 Candidatus Brocadiaceae bacterium
CGTATAGCACGCATCCCTGCGTGCGCCCTGGACAGGCAAGATGCCTGTCATACATTCCGCCTGCACCTTTTCGGCCACGCCCTAGGTGATGCATTAGGATTTCCTTACAACTTACCCTTATTTATTGTACCCTCATGAAATCTCCCTGTCAACAGCAGGTCGGCGAAACGGTGTCCCTACCGGGATCCTGATGCCGTCAGATTTTCAGGACGCTGCAAAAACACGTATTTCAGCCCCTTCAAAAGATCAATACCGTGCTCATTAAGCTCTCTTGCTTCCTTGCATCTGATCTTGTCCACCGCATCGCCCAGGAGTTTCATAACGTGGAACCTATCGAGAATATGAACCGCATCCGGCACGTATTTCTTTATGGCCTTCAGATATGCTTTCCACATATCTGTACATACATGTTTGAGACTGTCGCATCAATCAGACCCCATTTGCTCAAAAAACCTTCAAGCACCTCTCTTTCGCCCGCGCCCTACAAAAAGCAGGGGCCGCTGCGGACCGCACAGCTGATACACTACCGTCAGATATTTTTGACCCTTTCCTTGATGGATTTCGTCTATGCCTGTGGCTTCTACACACGACATGTCTCGATGCGCTAAGCCCCAAGTGACAACAAACTTGACAGCCTCAGAGTCTGAGTCTATAATACCCGAAGCCGGTGAAACGGAAGCGGATATGCTGGGAAGTTAAATATCCCTTTCAGGGAAAATTTCATGTTGACCATTACTCCCAGGGCAGGCAGTTCTTTCAGACCTGCCAACCCTGGGCTTTAATTAAATATCACCTTCGCTGAAAACGGCCAAGCTTTTAATGCAACATCCTCAATTTGTTAACGATGTACGGAAGCTAAGCGCATAATGTCCACCAGAAAACAACCAATAGAGAGAATCCCAGCTGAACCGAGCACTCGCAAGAGGAGGAGTGTGTCTTCATTCCTTCCTTTCGCAGTGACTCTGGCTGTGTATTTAACGGTGATAATCATCTGGGGAACCTTTTATGAATCATACGAGGACCATTTCTCAACACTCATCCAGGGCCTTTACACGAGTGGGGCTGCAAAGGACTGGCTGATCGACCAGCATTTTATTATTTTACCGCTCTTCTCCACCATCAATTCTTTTATCCCCACCGTCCAGGTCTATGGCGTGTTGCTCACGGTTGCAAATTTCATTGCTCTCTCCCTGCTGGTCTCTTTAATATTCGAGTATGCCGACCGCAAAAATGCCGCATTGTTCGGCCTGCTTTTTTTGATCGTCTGCATAGAGAACATAGTCAACCTGAATACGACACGCATCGTTCTTACGTCAATGGGCGTAATTATGATCCGTATTGCATGGACGTATTCACGCGGCTTAGTTTTCAGCAAGACTCAGTGGGGGATTTTTGCCGCCGCATTGGTCATACTCTCACTCATGAGATTTCCGGCGGTATTGCTCGCCTGCATAATTTTTCTGCTTCTCTCCCTTTTTCACCGAAGTTTTCATCGCGTGAAAAAACCCTGTTGTGCTGCTCTTGGCATCGCTGTTCTGATATTTGTAATCCATACGGTCTCACTGACTCTTTTCGCCGACGAAGCCATGAAGGTATTCTACCGCCATGAAATCGATTATTATGAAAGAATAAACTACGATACAGACAGAGTTGCCGAGGACAGAACATTTGCCCTTGAGGTGATGGCTATCGGCAACTACCATATAACGGATACGCAGCATTACACGTTTGAATTCGCTGAGAAGCTGCTTCATCGCAGCAGCTTCAGCATATTGCTCAATGGTCTGAATTATCAGGCCTACATGAATACACTGCGGGAATCTTTACCGTTCTATTATTCTTTATGGTATCTCCTGACCGGTGCGTTTGTGATGGGCGGGTTAAGCCTGCTGCTGCAGACTGAAAAGAGAAGACAAGCACTGGGCCTCCTTTTCTTCATGGGGCTGCCGCTCCTGCTCTGTTTTTATATAGCAACGCCCAGGCATTTTTTGGGGCCGTATTATGTATTTCTGATGGCCTTTTACGTTGATAGAATCATTCGGCGTCGACGGGACCTGCCTGCATTTACCGGCCTGCTGGTTCAATGGGGCGTGGGAATGATCCTCCTTTTTATTCTTATCGAATCAGGCATCAACGCCGTCTACACCGCCGAGGAATACAAACGGGATGAACAGCAATTCCGCAGAAACATCGAACTTTTCCATGAACTCAATGAACGTTATGAACGGCCGGTTGTAATGGACAGTGTCCTTTATACGCACATGTTCCCCGTTGATCCGCTCAGAAGGGTGAAGCCCCCCGAAGTATTGATAATGAACCATTATCTCCTGGTCAATGCATTTCCGGCCTACAGAGATACGTGGGCGCGCTACTGTGAGAATCCGCTGTCATTGAAGGAAAAATTTAAAGTTGTAGCCGACAACAACCTCTTGTATGTGCTATCGGATGCCAACGCCCAATTCCTCCCGAAGTATTTCGCCGTGAAATACAATATGAAGCTGAAAAAGCTATGGATCGCCGACTTTGATGATCATCATAATGTCTATATAGTCAACTATGAGGAAGGACTTTAGCCCGCATTTCCCACAACCCGTAAGGCTAGTGGTTCATTCCACTTGTTTTTGTGGTTCAGAGGCAAAAGTCTGCACTTGCAGTATACAAATACAGCTGCGTTTGACATTTGCCACATCTGCACCACTGGAAACGCGTGAAATATCCGGCTTTAATATTTGCAGTTAATGGAATAATTTATGGTGAATCGTTTTACCACAGTGAAAAATGATTGTAACAAACGGCACACCCCACACCTCAATCAGTTCAAAACAGGGTTAAGTGCTTCAAAAGATTTTCTTTGGCCTTTGTAGAGGATGCCGATAGGGATTTGATCGCCCCACTGAGAGGCCAGATCGAGCGCTGCCGCACGGTCAGTGGGATCATGTGAGGTATCAATATGCTTAACTCTGTCCTTATACCACTTAAATGTATTGAGTTTATTGAAAGAGACGCAGGGCTGTAAAATATCCAGCAGTGCAAAACCGCCACGATGCTGCATGAACTCAACCATAACTTCCTTCAAATGTTCGGGGTCGCCGGCAAAACTTCTGGCCACCAGCGCGCAATCGTTGATGATCGCCATAGCTAAGGGATTGACCGGCGCAGACATAACGCCGTCGGGTTGGAGTTTGGTTGTGAATCCCCAGTCGGAAGTCGGCGAAGCCTGACCTTTTGTGAGGCCGTAGACCTGATTATCATGGACAAAAGCTTTAATTCCGATGTTTCTGCGCATGGCATGCAGCAGGTGATTGCCGCCTTCCCCGTACATATCGCCGTCACCGCTGGTAA